>NZ_CP102845.1:3512000-3843000 GCF_013307435.2 Microvirga terrae | reverse complement strand
CTCATCTTCAGGAGAACACCTGTGGCATCTTGGAAATGTTGAAGGCAGAGCCTAATCGTTCGCTTGGACCAGAGATCCGGAAAAACCTCATATGGGCTTTTCCTTTCTATCTAAACCATTTCCTTAGGCAGGCTGACATCCGAAGCGCTGCAAAAACTGTCTACTCAGCAACAAATTTCGCAGGCTCTAGAGCGATCTTGAGTGTTGTAGGTGCAAGGGTGGGCAGAAAACCAGCGTGAGTCTTACCTCGGGTACCAGCCAGCTTGCTTCCGGGCGTTACCGCGCCGACATTGATGGATTGAGTGTGCTTGCCGTGTTGCCTATTGTCGCTTTCCACATCGGCACACGTTATCCAGCCGGCTGCATCGGTGTTGACATACTCTTCGTTATATCAGGCTATCTGATCGGGAGTATCGTTCTTAATCAGGTTCACCGTAATACCTATACGTTAGTAGACTTTTACGTTGGCGCTTCCAGCGCTCGAGACTGTGCTAATCGCAACAACTGTGGCACCATGGTTCGCGCTCTTGCCTAAAGACAGTCTCATGTACCATCGGCCAAAAGTTAGCGTTGTCATTGCTTTTTTGAATGGAGAGAATTTTATTGGCGAGGCAATCAATAGTGTCGAGGCTCAAACATTTTCTGATTGGGAACTCATTCTCGTCAACGACGGATCGACCGATGCCAGCACAGTGATTGCTCAGGACGCCGCTAAAAAGCCGAAAGTCCGCTATCTTGAGCACCCTGGCTGCGTGAACCTTGGCACTACAGTCTCACGCAATTTGGGTGCTCAGGAGGCTCGCGGTGAATACCTGCTCTATCTCGACCATGATGACATCCTGTATCCCCATTGCCTGGAGCGCCTTGTTGCGGCTCTTGATACGTCTCCCACCGCCGCCGCCGTATTTGCCACAACGGTTTTTTGGGCTTGGGACTGTAGTCTGGACCTCGAAGACTACACCCAGGTCTTCGATCCCTTGCCTAATGGGGTAACTGAAGGTCCCAGGTTCCTCGCACGCCTGATCCGATCCGAAGACATGCACCCCGCTGTTTGCAGCACCCTGCATCGCACAGAGGTCCTGAACCGGGTCTCGCGGAGTGGAGGTCTGCTCAGCGGGATGTACGATGACACATCGGTTCTGGCGAGAATTTTATGCCAGTATGACGTCTATCTGCTGAACGAGCCCGTCTCCGCCTACCGCATGCACCGCAACTCGATGTGCAATCAAGCGAAAGCCGAAGGTACCCACAGCGATCAGGCTTTCAGTGCCGATCGCCTGCGCTTTCTGAAGTGGTTGAGGCGCGGGGCACCCCTCACTTTCAGGACCCGCATGGTTCTAGAACGCGAATTGCTGCGTCAAGAACAACCATTCTGGTTTGTGGCTCTCAAGCACCTCATAGGACGCAGAACCCAGCGTCGACCGGTTTCATGATTGTGCAGGGCTTGGTCGGTGATTCCGACCGGCAGGTACGCAACACACACATCTGCCAGTTCATCTACAAACCCTCTTATTGTTGAGAGATCAAGTGAGTTCTGGAGGGCTGTTTGCGCTTCTACGCCGCCGTATCTAGCCGAGATATTCTCGCCGCATCTTCGGCGTCATGAGTCGGAGGCTGGTCAGATCAGAGAGGAATTGTCTTGGGTTCTTACGCAGGCGGTATCTCTGAAAGTAAGTCTTACGGATGGTAGCCGAACCGCTTGTGGCACCCGCGTAACCAATCCGGTACATTGCGCCATCAAAAGGGAGCGGCTCAAGAGGCTTTCCGGCAGCGGCCAAGTAGCGTTTGGTGAACTTATGACTCCCGAACCATTGTTTCAGATAGGTCTCGTCGCGTCCTGCAACGACGACGGAAGTCGGTAGCAATCCGTATTGATAATAAGGGAGGTGCCGCACAACTCGTCGAAACCACGAGCCATCCGGTACACAATTCGCGATCCATCGTAGACGAGGCCGCTGTTCAAATACCATCCGGGACGACTGGCATTCGCCGCTACGAAGGCAGCCAACCGGTTACTCACCAAGTCATCATAGTCCGTCACCATCGCGTGACCGGATGGCTTCATGGCTAGAATGCCTGCAAGAACCCGCCGTCTCTTATCAGCTCGGATCGCCTCATACCGTGGCTCCGGATCGTTGCCTGCGTCCGGCAAAGGACGATATTCCAAGTCAACGCAGCATACTTCTATCCCGGGACCAAGAACCGGCAGAGATGCACCCGCATTGCAGACAAAGACACATTGCCACGATGAACTGGTCTGTGACCGGATCGACCGCGCCGTTTCTACCATTAACTCCCTAACAGCACCCCAGTCAGGAACAGAACTCTGATGTCGGACTGGAACGATAAATGTAAGTGCGTATGACATCTCTCGAACTTCTGTTGTCTCTGACGATGGGCACCGCGAGGAGAGGTCTCGTCTATCTATATTTTCAAAGCAAATTCAACTCAAATCTCCAACTAATTCCATAGGAACATCAGGTAACTCGTTGAAGATACTTTGTACGTCGGCTTCGGTGTCGTTCTCCCACAGAAACCGGGCGGTCCCGGCGCTCTTGATGAACTCCTGATAGCCCAGACGCAGCTCAAAATCGAACCGCAGCAGCTGCTCGTACTGACTTTCGCTCAGCCACCTATGGAAAAAGAAGCTCCTCTCCGCAATTGCGGCAGGATTGCTCCAAAAATACTCCATTTTGGCAATGGGCATGTGGGGTACACTGAGTGTAGCTAGCGATGAGTGAACGCGTAAGACACCAGTGACGATTCCGCACATGCAAGCCTTTGATAAGCCCAAAAGCCATGCGAAAAACGATATCTACTACCTTCCCGTACTTCTTTCGCTAGCGGCCGCTGTACTAGCGATTCTCCATATCTTCTTTCAGAGGAAACTGGAGGGGGCTGCCGACAACGAACTCGTCGCCGAACTCGCCCGCTTATTCAACTTGGACCGTGAAGCCACGATCCCGACGTGGTTCAGCGCGCTTCTCTGGCAGTTGGCGGCCTTATTCGCTTTGGACTCGGCGAAGCTTGTAAAGCGCCACCCAGGCTTAGAGCCTTGGCGTTGGTATATGCTAGCTGCCCTGTGCCTGTTCCTTTCGCTCGATGAGGCAGCCTCGTTCCACGAGACCATTGGAGCCCTCATTGGCGATGCAGTCCTTAACAAGGTTGGTCTAAACGCGACCTTCTATTACCCGTGGGTTGTATTTGGCCTGCTGTTCTCGGCAATTGTGGGACTGATCTTCGTGCCGTTCCTCAAAGCCCTCCCCAGATCTGTGCTGATCTTTTTTGTTGCAGGGGCAATCGTGTTTATGAGCGGAGCGGTGGGTTGCGAGCTCATTGCCTCAGCCGTAGAGTCGGGCGCTATTGAATTCCCATTTGGCCTGAGCTGGCGGCGGCTCGTTGCGCTTGAGGAATTCCTAGAAATGCTTGGCATCAACCTCCTCATCCATGGGTTGCTACGCTTCCGAGCCCAAGGATGCGGATGAGCGATGGCTCAGAAGTGCCATGGAAGACTTTCCGCGAAGTCTCTCAAACGAATTGGTTAAAGGGGGCACAAATAGCGAATAGCATTGAGAACCTCACTCAGGTTTGCCCGGTGGTTGCATTCCCGCTGGGGAGGGTGAATTTGATCCGCTCCACTCCTCGTCCTTTAGGTCGATGGCACAGCGGTGCCACTCAAAAGTCTTCCTGAGCTCGAGGTGCTCTTCCGCCCGGATTCAGCTCATGTGGGCTGACGCTAACCCCAATCCGACCTATTGCGACTTTCCCAAACCCGCTCTTCGCTTAGTTGCCCTTAGAAGTTATGAACTTTCTGTCCGCCGCTTCGCCTTGGCGGGAAAGCGGTTGATGCCAACCCCTGAAGCATAGTGAATTTCGGCGATCCAATCATGGAAGGCTGCTATGCATTGAGCGGCAGCACCTTGGCAGTCAAAGCTTATGGCTCCGTTTCGAGCTGCGGCTCGCCTTCCCAAGTGGAGAGTTCTTCAGGCAGGGTGAGGGGTGTTTTCGGGCCAAGCTTGTTGTACTTGCTCCCAAGACACTCGTCGCACATGGACTTAATGGCTTTGGCGGCAGTTGCGCTGTGTCTCTTATCAAGCTTTTCCGCTCTTTCCCATGCTGGCGACTGCGCATAGCTTGACCCATTGGGCGCGACGGGAACGCTTCTTAACGTGCTATAGGACAAGGGTTCCGAGGGGCGAGCTTCCTGCGCCTGCGCAACGTCGCCTAAGCTCAGCACGGCCAACGTCAGCAGAAGAAAGAGTACGCTGCGGAAAAAGTACATCGCCTTTGGCCCTATGTTGTGGATGGATCCATCCTTATGAAGACAATCGGCTGGACAGATAGCAGTCGATAAGGAGCTGGTGCAGTCTTTCCAATGTGACTTAATAACGCATTTTGCACAAACACACAGGCTGCTTTTGCCCGAAGAGTCAAGGATCTAAAGCCAGCACCAGTGGAACCCTGTCAGGCATGCGTATTTCACACAAGGACATAGGGCAGGGATCGCTGCTGCTCGCGCCATGGCGATCATCCGTGGGCTCCGCTGACCATACGTGCTCCCAGCTTGGCTCCCTGACTGGCTTGTAGGTGCACAATTCTTGCGATATTGCACTTCAGTCAAGCCTGTCGGCCTAGCGCTGCAGCGGCGTCCGTATATACGATTTCCGACAGGCATCAGCGAAGTTCCTCCATCTCTTTCTAATGTTGATTTGCACTCTATGGCCCGATCAATGAAGCGTATCCGCAAAGCAGTCCTTCCCGTCGCCGGCCTCGGCACCCGGTTCCTGCCTGCCACCAAGGCCGTTCCCAAGGAGATGCTCTGCGTCGTCGACCGCCCCGTGGTGCAGCATGTGGTGGATGAGGCGCGCGCCGCCGGAATCGAGCACTTCATCTTCGTCACCGGCCGCAACAAGGCGGTGATCGAGGACCATTTCGACATCGCGTACGAGCTGAACCGGACCCTGGAGAGCCGCAACAAGACGAAGGAGCTCGAGATCCTGGCCAAGGACCAGCCCCGGGCCGGCCAGACGAGCTTCACCCGCCAGCAGGAGCCCCTCGGCCTCGGCCACGCGGTCTGGTGCGCCCGCGAGCTCGTGGGCGACGAGCCCTTTGCGGTGATCCTGCCCGACATGCTCAGCCGCGGCTCCATGGAACAGATGATCGCCGCCTACGACCGGCATGGCGGCAACATCATCGCCGTGGAGGAGGTGCAGGAGGACCAGACTCACCAGTACGGCATCGTGTCGGTCGGCCAGGAATTCGGCCAGACTTTCGAGATCACCGGCATGGTGGAGAAGCCCCCGAAGGGCACCGCCCCGTCCAACTACATCATCTCCGGCCGTTACATCCTGCAGCCCGGGATCTTCGACCTGCTCTCCACCCAGGAGCGCGGCGCCGGCAACGAAATCCAGCTCACGGATTCCATGATCCGCCTGATGAAGGATCAGCCGTTCTTCGGCATGAAGTACCAGGGCAAGACCTACGACACCGGCTCCAAGATCGGCTTCCTCATGGCCAACGTGGCCTATGCGATGGAGCGCGAGGAGCTGTCCGCCGAGTTCCGGCGGGAGCTCGAGGCGCTGCTGCGGCTGCGGTGAAGGCGAGGCCGAATTCGATAATCTGCGAGACTATCGGTTAAAGGCGAAACTGAATGAAATAGGCTGTAGCGATCCTAAAGCACTCCAGCCCCGGGGCCTGAGCACACAATGCGGAAACGCAGGCTCGCCTTTCCGAGTCAAAGGCTGCGCTACTCTTTATAGAGTGAAGCATCTGAATTGAGTCTAGAACCAGGTCCGCTTTTGGGGCAGATGCTATTACCCTCCAGGAATTTGCGGATACGCATCTACGGAAATGATAGCTGCTGGGTGACTCGAACGGCGAAGCCGAGCCTATACACCGATCTGATTGTCTGCAGTGCCAAGACCGCCAGCAGACCGGCCATAACATTTGCTGGGTGAGAACCCGCGCCAGAAATTCGGGCGAGGTTATGACTGGGTTTGTCGAGGTGCAATGCGACGGCCATGGTGATCGGCTAAACCTGCAAATGAGCGATGGGTCATGTCTCAGCTAAGTCCCACAACATGTCGCTTTCTGGCATTTGCCAGTTTAGTGTTAACCCTGTTTCCTGTTCCTTCGATCCTTGAGTTCGACCAGTCTTCCGAAAGCCGGATCCTACCAGCTTCGAAGGTCTGATTCTGCCGGTATAGCTCTAACAGTCTAGGCTATCTGGGCGAATTGTGGATGCAGCTGGATTGCCCCAAAAAGGAGCACATCGGCGCCCAATTACTGAGGTGCTGGCGGGGGCAGCAAAAGACGCAATCCAGCGGAGAACCGCAGTAAGGCGGTCGAGCCACCAGCGCCATTTGAGGCGCGCGGAGGTAACTGGAATGCCTGCTCTTGATTGAAGTCAGGGGCTGATAGTGGCGCAGTATTTCAACGCTTTTGGTGCGGTGATCGGGACAAACTCCAAGATCATTAAGTCTTTTTATGCATCCGCAAATCAGCAAGTCCTGAATGGAACTAGCAGCAACGACGCTCTCTGGGACGAGACCAAAGTTGGCGTAACCCTCGCCGGCGGCGCAGGAAATGACACTTACTACATCACATCAGGCACTAACAAGATCATAGAGCAGGCGAGCGGTGGTGATGACACCATTGTGACTTGGATGAGCTATAGCCTGCCGAAGGAGATTGAACACCTCGTTGTCAATGCAGATTTACGCTACGGCTACGGCAACGACCTCGATAACATTATCTCCGGAGATGCCGGACGGCAGACGCTCGACGGAGGTGCCGGTAATGATGTGCTGATTGGCGGCGGCGGCTCCGATACCTTCAGCATTTCCAAGGGCAATGGAAGCGATGTGATCGTTGACTTCCAGGGCGGCACAGGCGGCGACGTCGTCCGCCTGACAAATTACGGTTTCTCCACTCTGGCATCCGTCAGGAACGCGATGACGCAGATGGGAGCGGACGTGAAGTTGGCTCTGGGAAATGGTGAGATTCTGATTTTCCGCAATCAGACCGTCTCTCAGTTCACCAGCGATAACTTCGCACTTTCCATCGACACCAGCGGAATGCGGCTGTTGTTCTCAGACGAGTTCAACACCAACCTATCGCTGCTCAATGGTTCATCCGGAACTTGGAAGACGACTTACTATTGGGGAGACAGAACTCTCGGTGGTAATAAAGAGCAGCAGTTTTACGTCGATCCGACATACAAGAGCCTTGGTCTGAACCCGTTCTCGGTCGCGGACGGCGCGCTTACGATCACGGCCCAGAGGGCGTCCCCCGAGGTTCAGGCCCAAATCAGCAATCTGCCGTACACGTCAGGAGTGATCACCTCCGAACAATCGTTCTCCATGCAGTACGGCTACTTCGAGATGCGCGCCGAGCTGCCTGCCGGTCAAGGTCTGTGGCCCGCATTCTGGATGCTGCCGATCAATGGTGATTGGCCTCCCGAGCTCGACATCATGGAAGTGCTCGGAAACGATCCGACTATGCTCTACACGACCGTTCACACGAAGGAGACTGGATCGCACAAGTCTGTCGGCCTTGGCTCCGGCGTGGCGGACACATCGAGCGGCTATCATAGCTATGGCGTGAAGTGGACCGCAGAAAAGATTACCTGGTACTTTGATGGGGTAAAGGTGTTCGAATCCGCAACTCCCGCGGACCTGCATCAACCCATGTACATGATTGCCAACCTTGCCGTCGGCGGCTGGGCCGGCAGCCCAGGAGCGGACAGCATATTCCCTGCTGAGATGAAGATCGACTATATCCGCGCCTATCAGCTGCCCGTGGATCACTCCGTGGTCACAGAGGCTCCTGCGACTTGGGTGCCGCTTTCTCAACTGACCTTCGGCACAGTGGATGGTACCGGCGCTCCCGTCGTGTGGAGCTACTCAAATACCATGTCGGCGACGCAGCAGAAGATGAAACTGGGAAGCGATTGGAGCCGCATTGCGAGCGGCAATGCTCTTGATAACTGGATTGAGGGTGGGGTCGGGCAGTATCAGGAGTATGACGGGAACGGTGGCAATGACGTGCTGAAGGGCGGTGCCGGCACCGACGTGTTCAAGATCCAGAATGGCGATGGCAATGACACCATTCTCGATTTCAGCAATGTGCCGGGGAACCGTGACAAGGTGTATCTCGACGGCTTCCACTTCCGCCACTTCGAGGACGTTAAGCCCTTCCTTACCCAGGTCGGCGCGGATGTGTTCCTGCGGCTTGATGCCGATCAAGCGCTCAAGTTCGCCAACATCACCATCGACAAGCTTTCGGCGGAGCAATTCGCATTCTTTAACCCGGTATCGCTCGCCAATGGTCCGACATTGACTGCCACGCAGCCTGTCACCTCAACCCAGACCACTAACATCACGCAACCTGTCCCAAACCGGGTTGCAACGATCACGGGGGATTTCAGTCGCACGATCATCGAAGACTCTGCCGCGGTGTTGAAGGCCTCGGGTAAGCTCACGGTGTCTGATTTGGATCCGGGCGAAGCCGGTGTACAGTCAGGTACTCTGACGTCGGCACTTGGAACGTTCGTGATCACCGCCGACGGTAGCTGGTCGTACTCCGCCGACAACGCCTTGAGTTCGATTCAGTCTCTCAACAACGGCCAGCAACTGATCGACACCTTCGAGGTTCAGTCGATCGATGGTAGCGCCCACACGAGCATTGCGATCACAATCCAGGGTTTGAACGAAGCGCCACTTCAGCCGCTTCAGACGAAACCTACTCCGGCAATAAATGCTCACGTACTCAATTCGAAGGGTAAAGCACTTCCGTTCGGTGCTGCGCCGACCAAGAGCCTCTACGCCTCAGGTTCGGCCTTATCAGGCACCTCAAATGATGACGCCTTATGGGGTAAGAACGACGTGAAGACGGTCATGGCTGGGGGAGCTGGTGATGATCTCTACTATGTGAAGACACCGCAAAGCAAGGTGTCTGAGCATGCTGGGGGCGGCATCGATACCGTGTACACGTGGATGAGCTACACGCTATCCAGCAATGTCGAGAACCTCACTCTTATGGCAAAGGGAGTGGTCGGAACCGGAAACGCACTGGACAACATCATGATCGGTTCGTCTGGTTCGCAGACCTTCGACGGCCGGGGCGGCAACGACGTGCTGAAGGGCGGCTCCGGCCGGGATTTCTACAAGTTCCACAAGTCTTCCGGCCATGACCTGGTGCTTGACTTCCAGGATGCCAGGTCAGGAGATCAGGACATCATCATGGTGTCTAAAGGGTTGTTCGCGGACTTCAAGGCAGTGCGCAAGGCCAGCAGCGTGATCGATGCAGACAAGGACGGCCGGGTTGATGATGTCTTCATCAAGGGCCCAGCTCAATCGTTGGTGCTCCTCAACACGAAAATGGCTATGCTGGGCGCTGATGATTTCCGTTTCTTCTAAAGCGTTCGAAGAATAAGACGGCAGAATAGTCTCGGCGTCCATGTCAGAGGGGTAAGGCTCGTGCGTGCTCAAATACGGAATGCTGAGTGCGGTCATGCCTTGGTTCGGTCAGGAGCTGATTGCGTGAACGCGGATGGTCGACTGCTGATGTCTTATTCTCACCGCATAGATGTCGGGCGGTCTGGGTCGAAGGCAGGCTGTGGATCGAGCCGAGGATGAGGTTCCGAGCTCTTGTGGCCTTCCACTCACGGTAACTTTGCGAGGCGTTGGCGATTGGTCGTCAGTCAAACTCCACGGAATGCTGAACTGTCCATGGCAATTCTATACTCGGCTACATGAATCAAGGCTGCATGCCATCAATCGTGAGACTACGTTGAACTGGAAAGTCGATAATCAGCGAGCCTAAGGGATCCAAGAAAACCGTCTTCCGCAATCTAAGTGATGCACCCGCCGGAGTTGATATACATGCAAGACCCATCCAGCCTTCGCAGCTCCCGTCACATGATGGCGCAGCTTGATTATACTTCTGCCTCTGATGCGGAAATGGATCAAATAAAAGCTGCGGTTGCTAGGATCCTAGAGTCCATCATGTCCGATGAGAAAAGCCTTCAGTGCTTTCTGCGCCTGGGTGACCGTTGGCTGGGAACTCGACGAGACGCTCCTCAGTCACCGTTGTATATGTTGGCCATTCTCGATGTTATCACAAAGGATACGTATCTCATGGACTTTCTTGCGCGCCGCGAAGGCATCACCTCTGACATGATAGACATGTATCAGGCTCGGCTGGTTTTCCAGGTCTCGCTTGAAGTCTCTCGCCTTTCTCCAAGGATCTAAACCGACTTGGTCGGTATATTCAGTGCCCAGGAGTTACAGCATCAAGTTCGCAAATGATCTCCAAGGCCAAAACTGTTTTGTAGAAAAATTCGACGTGTGGTTTCTATCGACTAGTGGTCGGATCCGTATGCTTGCGATTGCTGCTCGACACGGGCGTGATAGGCTTGGAACTCAATCGCTTTCAGCGCACATCGACGAAAGTAGTTCCTGAGTTCGTCAGGCTCGTGGTCCCATGCGTCTTGGGGCTCAACGGAACGATAAAACTCGCGTGCCACATGTTCAACTCTATGATCAAGGCTGCGTATTGTGTCCTGCATAGGTGACCGTATTCTCTCAGCTTCCGTTCGAGTCTGATGGTTTTGCAACGAGCACCGATAATTTTGAATGCGCTCTTCCGGATAGGTGGCTGCCAAATATGTATATTCTGTGGTCGCTTTATTGTGGCATTTGCGTGAAGTGAGGTACCCGACATTCAGCGTTATCTGCGGCGTCCGAAAGGACTAAAATAATGTTACTTCGATGAGTGATCACCGCAGAGATGCCGGCGCGTGATTTTATCGCTTAATGTAAGTCATTGATTCAGAAAAAGTTTGGTGCTGGGCCGCTGAGGCGGAGGAGGGCTATTTGATGGTCTGGGAGCCCCGCCATAAATGTCTGTTCCTACGCCACCGATCTCACCGATGCCGAGTGGGCGCTGCTCGAGCCTCCCGTTCCTCACAGCCATCCGGCCGGGCGGCGACAGACCTATCCGTTACGGCACATCGTCGACGCAATTTTTTGTCTGCTGCGCACGGGAGCCCAGATGCGGCTGCTGGCGCATGGGTATCTCCTTCGTTACGCCGTGTTCTGCCATTACGCTCAGTGGCGCGAGGACTGCACCTGGGAGCAGGTGACGTGGGCGCTGCGGGAGAGTTATCGCTGTCGGATCCGCCGCTATCCACAGCCGACAGCGGCGATCATCTGCAGCCAATCAGTCAAGATCACCAAGATCGGCGGACCACGGGGGTACGATGGCGCTAAAAAGGTCAAGGGCTGCAAGCGCCATCGTCTGGTTGATCCGCAAGGCACTCTGCTGAAGAACGATGGGCAGCCGGACGACGTCCGTGCTCGCGCAACGGTCGAACTGCGGTTGCTGGGTTTGCATCATCCGTTGTCGGTCATTGAGCGCCTGTGGGCCGACACGGCGTATCATGGGCTGAACGAGTGGTGGCGCAGAGCGCTCGGATGGAAGCTGTCGGTCCCGCAGCACCGGTGGACCGGAGGTACCCAAATGCAGATGTAATCCGAGCCGCCGACCCGCCCGAGCGGCTTTCAAGAGGTTCGCACGCCAGTGAGTGGTGGAGCGAACGTTCGGTGGATGACGCGTTGGTGCCGGTTGGTGCGGGACTATGAGGAGTGCTGCGATGTCTTGGAGGCGTGATCCGAGCGGCCATGAGCAGCCTCATCGTCCGACGCATCGCATACCCCTAGCTAATCTCAAACGGCCGCTAAGCGGTGCATCCGGCAGACTGCCGCCTGGATCGACCTGGATGGCGGGGCCGTTCACAAGCGCAACCGCCGGTTCAATTCGGAAGGACTGGAAGCGCTCAAGCATTGATACCGCTCGGGCCGCCGGCCAACCTAGACGCCCGAGAAGACGACCACCGTGGTCGCTAGGCCGCTCACGAAGCCAGAGACTCTCGTCCTGCCTTTTGCCGCCTGAACCTTGGATCGAGTGGCCACTTACCTGCACGAGCAGAACGGCACCGCGATGCAGCGCAGTCGCATCGACGAACGCGAAGAGGGTTTGCGCTGCCGCAGGCACGAGACCTGGTTCGGGGAGTGGGGCGATCCGACCTTCGTGGCAAAATGGGGGCGATCGAAACGCTCTATACCTCACCACCTGTGGGCAGTTGTGTGATCTGCCTCGACCAGATCGGGCCGGTGAGCGCCAAGAGCTGTGCCGGCTGTGCCCTGGTGCAGAACCGGACGCGACCAGCCGAGCACGGGAGACAGGAGATTGACGACGGTCGGCGCGCCAAGGGCTATGTCGTTGACGCTTATCGTCCGGCCACCGGCGAAGCCTTCACGCATCCGTATCCAGGACAGAGCGGCGCGTGTTGGGTTGACCTCCTCGACCACGTTTGGACCTGATCCTCGCGCACGAGCGAATGGGTTTACGACATCATGGATAATCTGAGTTCGCGTCGCGCCACGGACGTGTTGCTGTTTGTGCTCGCGCACCCGCGTCAGGAGATAGTGTTCCAGCCCAAGGACGCCGCTTAGCGCAACCTGATCGAGCCCTGGCGGAAAATTCTGCGCTCGCTGGGGCTAGCGGGTCGGGAGCTGGGTCGTGATCCTCGAGGCGTTTCGCCTCGCCACGGTCTAATGGAATGCGCATAACCATCTCTTCGTCTGGGGTCGACGCCGCCGTCCGCCACGTCATCCGCCCGGAGTCACCCTGCCACTGAGGGCGGCATGGCTTACCGGATGAACCACTTAGAGGAAGCAGCGCACTGCGTCGATGAAATCGGGGGCGGGTGCCAATGCGCTCCTTGGTTTTAGGTTCCCGACTCGCGTGAAGCAGGCAAAACTTGGGCGAGAATACGAAAAAATAACCGAGATGGGTGCTAGGTAGGTGGCAAGTATAACTTATGGTGGGTTCCAATGAGCGCTGACCGCCGCTTAGGCCTCGTTGCCGACAATGACTCTTATTTTAGGATCGCGGCAGCGGCAATCCTGACGCGTTATTTCAACTTCACAGAGGTAGCAGAGGCATCGTCTCTCGATGAGGCCTTGGAGTATTTGAGCGAGAACAAGCAAGTCGAAAGCGCATTGTTTGACCTCTCGATGGGAGGGATGCGCACTCTGACAAACCTGCGGGCCTTGAGGGAGTGCTTTCCGGCCACACGTGTCATCGTGATCTCCACCACGAACGAGCGGAAAGACATTCTCTCTGCATTAGAAGCGGGTGTGCACGGCTATGTGCCCAAGAACCTACCTGTTTCAGAGTTTGTAAAGGCTCTCACGGTAATCTTAGACGGCGGGGTCTATGTGCCTCCGTGTCTGGCTGACATTTCTACGGCAGCCGCGGACACCCCACCGCAGCCCCAGATGCCCGTGAGACTAGAAAGCACCGTGCACCCAAGCACAGTAGCAAACAGCCTCACGGCACGTCAGCGGGACGTTTTGGACCTTCTTGTGCAAGGAAAGTCAAACAAGGAGATAGCCTTGGCCCTCAAACTGGGGGAGGGGACTGTCAAAATACATGTGGCGGCAATCTTCCGCTACTTCGGTGTGAACAACCGAGCTGCCGCTGCCGTGGCAGGAGCGCGTCCCTATCCCAACCGTCCGCGAGGCGTTCTTCCAGTGGGCCTATCGGAGGAACCGTTGGATTCTGAATAGAAACGAGCTTTCAGTGACATAACGTTGAGCAATAACTGGACACGGTTGTACTGCGCAACGGCTGCGAATTTGGATTCATGGATTGCTCAGCTGATCTGAGTGACATTCTGCTGAAGCAAGATGAATTCGGGTTAATCTATCTGGAAATCATGGGGGATCACGAAACTTATCGCCAACAGCAAACGACCCCGCATAACCACTACGCGTTTGGGCTCAAGCAAAGATACCACCGCCAAGCTTGTCCCGTCTTAGAAGCATCCCACTTTCCGACTCAGGCCCGGCAGTGCCGTTTACAAGGGCAAAATAAGCTCGCTTCTAGGCCCCCTTGGACAAGGGCCGCGGGCAAAAAGGATTTAAATTTTATTTCATAACAATATGTTTTTGCCCTTCACATCTGACCCTGTCTGACAGCCTAATTATGCGCACGGACTGGCGCAGGAAAGCAAGCTTCACCATCGCAACGAAGTTGGCGGCGAGCGTCTCGGGCCAGGTGGCAATGGAGCGGCAACTTCTCGGCTATCCGACACAGCGTTCGATCACATTGCGTCTGCTGTAAAGGTCTGGATTGAAGGCTCGCGCGCAGCCCCCAATGTTGCCGCCGGCGCCGGGCGGTATCACGGGTCGAATATGGCGCCGCCGCAGATAACGGTACACAGGCCGGTAGCTGTAGGCCCTGTCACCCGCCAAGTGCTTGGGGAGCGTGGTCGGACGGCCTCTCGGGTTGGGCAGGCGGACGGCTCTCAGGGGCTGCTCGAACACCGGCACCTCGTGCCGTTGCCCGGGTGTGAACGTAAAGGCCAGCGACAGGCCGGCGCCATCGCTCACCAGCTCAATTTTGGTGCCGGAGCCGCCGCGCAAGAAGCCGAGCGCATGGTCATCCGGCTCCTGCGGATCCCCTTTCTACGGGCACCGGCCGCCGAGCGGCTGGCCCGCACCGAAGCTCTGCCGATGCAGCATAGATCCAGGTCGATCCGTCCCTCGGCATCCAGCTTGAGCCGGAGGCCGATCCAGGATCCGGTCGCACAACTCCTCCCGGCGGCAGCGCGTCAGGCGCTCGTAGACTGATTGCCAAGGATCGTACCGCTCAGGCAGATCACGCCACTGCGCCGGTACACAGCTTCCACATCAGCCCGTTGACCACCTGCCGGTGATCCCGCCAGCGCCCGCCGCCCCTTGGACCAGAACTGGGCATCAGATCGGCCATGAGTTCCCATTGAGCATCGCTCAATTCGTGCCTCCGCCCCGCGCACCTCTGCCTCGGTGAGCCCGACAAAGGCAACAACCGTCTTCTTATGCAGGTTCACAGGCCGTCAGAACGGATCTGGATATAAAGTTCTGATAGCTCAGCTCCCTCGGAGCTTATGCGACAATTTGGATTATGTTGCATACAAGAAATTAATCGTACGGCCTTATCGTAAGCTCAGAAGACATATTTAAGGGGCATCTTTCCATGAGTACGGGCGGGCGTGTGGGGCTTATCGCCGACAACGACGCATATTTCAGAGTTGCTGTAGCGGCGATCCTGACCCGTCACTTTAACTTTTCCGAAGTTATCGAAGCTTCGTCGCTCGATGAAGCATTGGAGCGTCTCACCGAGAACAGGCTGATTGAGACGGCCCTGTTTGACCTCTCGATGCCGGCGATGCGGACGCCAACCAATTTGCGCGCTGTGCGTGAGTGCTTTCCAAATACCCGCGTCGCCGTGATCACCATGTCGAATGCGCGCCAAGATATCCTTTTGGCGCTTGAGGCGGGCGTTCATGGGTATTTCCTAAAGAGCTTGCCAGTTGCGGACCTTGTAAAAGCGCTGCACATCGTCTTCGAGGGTGGGATCTATGTGCCGCCATGCCTGGCTAATCTTTCGTCCCCGCAAGATACGAACCCTTCAGAGCCGAAGGATCAGCCACATCATGCCCACAAGTCCTCAGCTCCAACATCCCAAGAGAATCTTCTGACTGCGCGTCAACGAGACGTCCTCGATCTTCTTGTGCAGGGAAAGTCGAACAAGGAAATAGCGCTAGCCCTCAAGCTGGGGGAGGGCACCGTCAAAATTCACATGGCGGCGATCTTCCGGTACTTTGGAGTCAACAACCGGGCCGCGGCAGCTGTCGCCGGCGCGCGCCCTTATCCGAACCGACCACGAGGAAGACTCAGCGACGTGCAGGAGCAAGGGTCTACCAACATGACACCTTACCTGATGGAAACCTGACTCAGCTGCTTCCATTCCGGCGCACTGACACAGGAATGGCAAGTACATGGGGTGCAAGACACCATCTCCCAGATGTTGGAAGAGACGGAACAGGTCTGTGGCCTCGCAGATCTGGCTTGAACAACGTGGAGACTTTTCCAGCTGCCAAGATAGCAATGATCATAGCAGCATGAGCTACGCACCGCGGTCCAATCAAACAGCAGAATAATCGACTGCTTCACAGGACCGGATTGAGCGGGCAGAACGCTAGTGAATGAGACCGGTTGTCTTCGTTGGAAAAGGTCTAACGCTCAGAAATTGCTTTAGCTCGGCGTGAGTGCGCTCAAGCTCAAGCGCCAAGTGGTCAACCTGTTCTGTCCCGCTGCGCACAAGGTCGGCGCTCGTGATCTTTCGCCAGCCAACACAGATCTCATGTACCGTTCTCGCTCCGACATTGGCTGACGCGCTTTGCAACCCGTGAGCTTCAAGGCGAAACCGGTGGGAGTCTCCTGTGGCTGCCGCCGACCGCAACTCGGCGACGAGATGATCGGCATCCAGGAAGAATTCCTCCACGAGGCTGAGAACGAAATCCCGACCGCCGAGCTGCTCCAGTTCTGCAAGAACAGGTTCGTCGACCAAGCGGTTCTGGCCTGTTGGCGACGGAACGGGAATTTCCTCGATGGCCGATTGCCCACTATCCGTCCGAGAGCCGGCCCTCTCGTCGATCATCTTGAGAAGGGTCGCCGGCTGAACCGGCTTCGTCAGGCACGCGTCCATGCCCGCCTCGAGAGTCCGGGCGACGATCTCCGGTGTCGCATCGGCCGTCAGGGCGACGATGGGCATGCGGACACCCGACGGCTCCGTGAACCGGAAGATCTTCGTTGCCTCCAAGCCAGTCATGATGGGCATGTTGATATCCATGATGACGAAGTCGAAGCTCTCCGTCGCGAGCAGGTCGAGCGCATCCTCTCCGTTCGTGACGCAGCGCGTGGAATGCCCGCCGCGTTCCAGGATCTTCGTGATCACCATGCGGTTCGTCGAGTTGTCGTCCGCGACGAGGATCGAGAGGCGCTTGGACGCCACCGGAAGATCGATGTCGCTGGAACCACCCCAGATCGATTGAGCCATTGACGTCTGCGCCGCGGCGGCGAGGGAAGCGACCCGTGCTTCATCGGACGTGAAGTCGAGTGGAAGCAGGCTGCTGGATACCCGGACGAGTCTCGTGTTCGAAGCCGTCTCCGATCGACGGGGGCGTATCAGCACCGGATGCGCCGCCAGGTTCGCCCGCTCGATGTCATCGGCGAGGAGATCGTCGGGCAGGTCGCTGTAGTAGAAGACCAGCCATTCCCCGCCACTGTGCTGCTTCGCGTACTCCCTGGCATCCGCCAGCGTTCGAACGACAGGGATCTGATCTGGTTTGCCGAGGCGCGGCGCGATGCTGCGGGCCAGATCCGCATTCGAGCAGATCAGCAGGCGCCGGAACCCATCCAGCCGTTGTTCTTCCGGGTTCCTCTCCTCGGGCGTGCCGACCGGAAGGGTGAACCAGAAGGAGCTGCCATGGCCCTCCTGGCTGTCGACGCCGATCGTGCCTCCCATGGCGGTAATCAGCTGCCTGCAGATCGAAAGGCCCAGGCCGGTTCCACCATAGCGGTTGATGATGGTCTCGTCCGCCTGGGTGAAGCTCTCGAAGATCCTGCCGAGCGCATGCGGAGCAATGCCGATGCCGGTGTCGGACACGGCGAAGCGAATGAAATGCCCGTCGTCCTTATCGAACGGCCGCGCGTCGAGCGTGACGGACCCGCTGTCGGTGAATTTGACCGCATTGCCGAGAAGATTGAGGAGGATCTCCTCAAGGTGGTGCCGTGAGCCATGAATGTATGTCGGCGTTCCGGGCGCCAGGTGGATGGTCAGGCGAAGGCCCTTCTGATGCGCCTGCGCGAGCATCATGGCCCGCGCGGTCGAGAGGACTTCCAGGAGATCGAAATCGGCCTTCTCCATGGGCATCTGGCCCGACTCGATCCGGGACAGGTTCAGGATGCTGTTGATCTGCCGGAGCAGGGTATCCCCGGCCGAGCCGATCGTGCGGATGATCCCGCGTTGCTCGGAATCGAGGTTCGTCCCGGCCATCAGGCTGGACAGGCCGATGATCGCATTGAGGGGCGTTCGCAGCTCATGGCTGACGCTTGCGAGGAAGAGCGTCTTTGCCCGATAGGCGGCCTCCGCCTGGGCCTTCGCGTTGGAGAGCTTGCGGATCAGCGTGCTTGCATAGAGCGGAAGCACGATGAGGCTGAGCAGCAGGGTCGCCGACAGGTACATGTCGTCGTGCCACCGCGGCGTGGTGTAGATGACCGCGGTGAAGCAGACCGCCGAGACCACCATGGCGATATACAGGAAGCGGACCCCGAAGCGGAATCCGTTCCCGAAGGTGATCCAAAGGTACAGTAGAAACAGGACCGACGACGTCTCCCCGACATAGCGCAGCTGGAACGACAGGGTGGCGAGGTCGCTGACGATGGCCACGATGCGCCGAGCGGTCGATTGGAGCGGCCGGATCAGGATATGGATGACGATCCCGGCGGAGACGAACGCAAACACGGTGGCAGCGATCAGCGCCTCCCGCGGCACGGACGGGTTGATCCAGAAGGTATAAGCGGCAATCAGGCTCAAGAAGATGAGCCGATTGAGGCTCATCTCATGTTCTCGATCAGGACTGCTTCTGAAACGGGCCAGGAGGTTGGCGATCACCGAGTGCGCGCCTTCCTGAGAGGGAGATCCTGTCGCGGGAGCCGGTACCGTGGCCGTTCCTTGAGCAGTTCGTCGAAGGCATCCGAAGGCACCGGCCGGCTGAACAGATAGCCTTGCGCCTCATCGCAGGGATGATTGAGCAGGCAGGCAAGCTGGGACTGCGTTTCGACGCCCTCTGCAACGACCTTCAACTCGAGGCTCTCGGCCATTGAGATGATCGCCCTGACGATAGCTTCGTCGCGGGTTCCATCCGAGAGGCTGGACACGAACGAACGGTCGATTTTCAACGTGTCGACCTCGAAATTCTTCAGATAGCTGAGCGAGGAATAGCCGACGCCGAAATCGTCGATCGCAATCTTCACGCCCAGCTTCTTGAGTTCGTGCAGGATCAACTGGGTTCTCTCGACATCCCTGAGAAGACTGCCCTCGGTGAGTTCGAGCTCGAGGCATTCCGGCCTCAGACCGGTCGCCTGCAGGGTCTCGGCGACGAGCTGCACGATGTCCTGGCGCAGGAACTGCACCGGCGACAGATTCACGGCGATCTGCAGAGGCGCATGCCCGTGGGCGTGCCAGAGAGCCGCCTGAGCGCAGGCTTCTCCAAGAACCCAAGCCCCGATCTCATTGATGAGGCCCGTCTCCTCGGCGATGTCGATGAAGACGTGGGGCGACGTGATGCCGAACTCGGGTCTGACCCAGCGCAGAAGGGCTTCCGCCCCGACGATCGCTCCTGTCGCCAGATCGACCTGAGGCTGGTAGTGCAGAACGAACTGCTCCTGCGAGATCGCTTTCAGAAGGTCCGCTTCCAGACTGATGGTGTTCAGTGAGATGCTTTCCATCTCCTGGGAGTAGAAGCGGACCGTGTTTCTCCCCTCGGCCTTGGCCTGATACATCGCCAGATCGGCGTATCGGAGGAGTTTCTCGACGTCTCGTCCGTCGCCCGGAGACATGGCGATCCCGATGGTGCAGCCGAGCCTGAGCTCGTTCCCGTCCAGGAGAAACGGGGTCGACAGGCTGTCGATGATATGGCGCGCCAGTGCCTCCGAATCCTGGGCTGCGGCGACACTGGTTTGCAGAACAACGAACTCGTCGCCGGACATCCTGGCCACGAGATGGGTGCTCGGCACGCAACCGATGAGGCGACCCGTCACCTGCTGAAGGATTCGGTCGCCGCCCGCATGGCCGAGGGCGTCATTGACGGACTTGAAACGGTCGAGATCGATCAGGAACAGGGCAAACTGCCCTTCACCGGCATCAATTTCCTGCTGAACCCTCTCGTAGAGCATCCTGCGGTTTGGGAGATCGGTCAGCGTGTCATGCAGGCCGATATGCCGGAGAGTGTTCTCGGCTTGCTTTCTCTCGGTGATGTCGATCGAGGTGGTGAGAACGCCCGTCACGCCGCCTGTGAGCTCGCGCAGGGACGTCTTGGTCGTCAGGAAGGCGCGCTCCGACCCGTTGCTGTCGGAGATGCGCTCCTCAAAGCTGGTTGACGCCCGCTGCTTTCCGAGAACGGCCTTATGGACGCGTTCGCCATGGTCCGCATTGTCGCTCTGAAGGACTGCGGGCAGGGGTCTTCCGAGGAGGGACTCGGGAGACATGTTGGCGAACTCGGCAAAGTAGGCGTTGACGAAGAGGATGCGGTTGTCCTCGTCGGTTGCGCTGATCATCGCCGGAACGCTGTCGATGACCTGGGTCAGTGCCTCGCGACTGCTCCGGACCAGTTCTTCCTGAGAGCGCTCGCTGATGAGGAGTTGCTGCTCAAGGGCCAGGGCGCGGCTCTTGATGAACTGCTGCTGTCTCTGAAGCTTGAGAAGGTTGCGGGCCCGGGTCGTGAATTCGTAATGATCGACGGGCGAGCGGAGAAAATCGGTAGCGCCTGCTTCAAGAGCCTGGAGCCGGAAGGCTCTGTCGTCGTAGGCCGTGATGACGATGATGGGAACATCGGCGCCGTTGACGCTGTTCCTGGCACGCCTGGTGAACTCTGCGCCGTCCATACCGGGCATTCGGAAATCGGTGATGATCAGGTCGGGGCAGTTTTCATCCAGCCAATCAAGCGCCTCATGGGGTGACGCGGAGGCATGAACCTCCGCACCTTCCTCAATGGCCTGCGCCAATCGAGAGAAGATGTTGCGGTTCGTGCTTCTGTCGTCAACGATCAGAATGCGCGCCATGTGTTGCCCCCCGGCATCCCTGGCCAATGAGATGGATCAGTCGCTGAGTTCTCTTCGCTATAGGCTTACGTGATGATCAGTTTGATGATGGTTATTCGATCGGCCATGGGTTTTGTACTCGTGCTAGCGTGGTTCGAAGGTCTCTGCAGAGATCGACACTCTGGTCCAGCAGTGAGACAAGGCTGTAAGTCGACGTCATTTTGCTGGCTTGACTACGCTGATCTCAAACTGAATAAGGTATTTATACCACAATAACGTTTGATCATGCGTCTGCGGATGCCTGTTTCTTCAGGTATTGGTTAATCCGGCCTTTTTGCCGTAGCATGACAACGGCAACGCCGCGCTGAGGTACGTTCCTTGATCGATGTCACTTGTGCGGATAAGGCTCCGACCATTAACCAAGTTGCTTACGAAACGGCATAGGCGACTACACAGGTGGTCGTTAATAGACCATTATCCATAGGAAAGGAGGCCTGTCGCAACCACGGCGTCCTGAACGACGGCGAGATGAAGCTCGCTGTCTGTCCGAAATTCTCTATGATGGAGAGTATTGATGCCGGCCCCCTCGGTCAAAGTCGCTGGCCATGTCCGCGACGAGGCCCAAACTGTCGATTACGAAGTCGGTTCGCCTCCTGCAGTCCCGTCTCAGAAGCCGAATTCTGCGCCGCCGGCGGGCAGCGCCACAAACCTACTCCTGCCTCACATCGACGTTAATATCGACTTTGAGAGCCGGATCTATTGGGCCGCCATGCGCCCGAGCCGGCACCCGATGATCACGATGGAATTGCTCCAGGACATGATGTGCGTGCAGGAATCCGTCCGCGCGATCATGGAGGAGGGCAACCGCGAGCAGCATCAGCACCTCGAATACTTCGTTGCGGCATCCCAGACACCGGGCGTGTACAACTTCGGCGGGAATCTCGCCTATTTCGCGGATTGCATTCGCCGGCGGGATCGTGAGAGCTTGCGGAAATATGCTTACGCCTGCATCGATGTGGTCTATGGAAATGCGATGGCGTTTCATACGCCTGTGATCACGATCGCCCTTGTCCAGGGCGATGCGCTCGGCGGCGGGTTCGAATGCGCCCTCTCCTTCGACGTTCTCGTCGCGGAGAAGAGCGCCAAGCTGGGGTTGCCGGAAGTCCTGTTCAACCTGTTCCCGGGGATGGGAGCCTACAGCTTCCTCTCTCGCAAGATCGGCACCGCGGCGGCCGAGAAGCTCATCATGAGCGGAACGGTCTATACGGCCGAGGAGCTCCACCGTCTCGGGGTCGTCGACATCCTGGCGGATGACGGCCAGGGCGAGAACGCCGTCAGGGACTATATCGCCCGCAACAGGCGCAAGCATAATGCCCATAAGGCCATGTACCGGTCCAAACGGCGCATCAACCCACTGACATACGAGGAATTGAGCGACATCGTCGATATCTGGCTCGACGCCGCCATGGATTTGGGAGAGCAGGATTTGCGCAAGATGACCCGCCTCGTGGAAGCTCAGGCGCGCCGTTTCGATAAGGAGACGTGAGAGGATCTGCCGGATCCTTCCACTCGCCGTCATACACCGAGAGGTGACCTGCACGGTGACGCGACGGGATCGGGCGAAGGATGAGAGACACCTTCCGCTGACGGAGGGGCTCGGTCGAACGGCAGATCGGCTAATTGCTCAAGACTCATGCGCTGCAGGGCTGGATGGGACAGGGGATCATCGCTGCAATCGTCCGGACCCTGAAGGCCCGGCCAGGGGCTGAGCAATCGCTTGGCAAGGCTGAAGAGGTTTAACATCTCTGCATGATGGTTCTTTCGCGTGCCTGACGGTATGGATTTTATCTGTAGGAGACTATAGAAAAGCTATATGAGGAACCTGAGCCGCTTCCATCTCAACGGGCTACGGGCCGTCGAGGCCGCAGGCCGGTGGGGAACCTTGCGGGCGGCAGCTGACGAACTCGGCGTGACCGTTGGGGCAGTCAGCCAGCAGATCCTCAAGGCCGAGGAACAGTTCGGACGCCCCCTGTTCGAGCGCCTGCCGAAGGGCTTGAAGCCGACGTCGTTCGGCCAGGATATACTGAAGTACCTGAGCGCCGGATTTGCGGAAATCTCGGCCGGGCTGGCCCTCGCCGAACGCCGTCGCGACGATGTTCTGACCGTGTCGGTTGCGCCGGTCTTCGCGAGCAAGTGGCTGGTGTGGCGTCTGCAGCGCTTTCACGAGATTTTCCCGGACATCCGCATCCGCATCGACGCCAATGTGGCGCTCGTCGATCCGGACACCTCCGACGTGGACGTGTGCATCCGGGTCGGCTGGGGAAACTGGCCCCATGTGAAAGCCGAGAAGCTGATCGATCAGGTGATCTTCCCCGTCTGCAGCCCGCCGCTCGCCGAGCGCCTGCGCCAGCCTGCAGATCTTGCTGCCGTCCCCATCATCCGTGAACCGACGCCTATGTTCGGCTGGGGTGCGTGGCTTGGGCCGAATGGCCTCGACGAGTCGATCCTGGGCGGCGGACCGGTCTTCTCGGATGCATCGCTCTGTCTCGATGCGGCCGTCGCGGGGCAGGGGGTGTTCCTGGCTTGGGAAACGCTGGCTGGAGATGCCATCGCTTTCGGCCGCCTGTCGGCTCCGTTTCCGGATCGCTATTCGACAGGGATCGCCTATTGGTTCGTCACGTCTCAGACCCTGCCTCAGAGCCGTGCCGTGTCGGCGTTCTACGACTGGCTGAAGGCCGAACTGGCCCGAATG
This sequence comes from Microvirga terrae, assembly GCF_013307435.2. NCBI lineage: Bacteria > Pseudomonadati > Pseudomonadota > Alphaproteobacteria > Hyphomicrobiales > Methylobacteriaceae > Microvirga > Microvirga terrae. The sequence continues at coordinate 3,819,531 of NZ_CP102845.1, read as the reverse complement.
GACACCTGACGGGCTCGTTTGGCTGCGGCCTTCCGCCGAGCTGCGCTCATTCCTCGAGCCGATGAGCGGTCGCGCGGGAAACACGCGACCGCTCGTGCTGTCTTACCCGATCCGGGGTCGAAGGACGGCGCCTGAACCCAGGCCGAGTGCCAACGGCCTGATTGCAAACGCACCGTCGCCGATCAGCGCATGGGCAACGGCCGCCAGAGCCAGAAAAGCCGGATATTCCCAGCCGCCATTGGTTGCGTTGAACACCCAGCCATTAGGAGCATGGACGAGAAGCGCGCCCAAAAGAACCGGCAGGAGAGCGACCGACACAGCCCGACCGTACAAGCCCAGCAGGATCGCAACGCCGCCGATCAGTTCGGCCAGGATGATGGGCCACGCCAGGAAGGCCGGAAAGCCGACCTGCGTGAGGAATCCGGCAAAGCCTGGAACCGTGAACACGGCGATCTTCAGATAGGCGTGGGCGATGAACATGATGCCAAGAGCCGCACGAAGGGCGAAAGCACCATAGGGAGCAAGGCGGGTGTCGATCATTGGTTTGTCTCCGGGACCCGAACGGTCCGTTGCCAGGAACGTGATCCTTTCTATATTGCAAATCAATGACGCAAATCGCAGGCTTGTTATTGCGATTGTGCAATGACAAGCCTGATCTGTTCCTGGAGACGGGATTTGGGCCTCAGCGCAGTGCATGAACCCGATCAAACCATGCTTTAGCTTTGCGGGCGTGTCCGGGCTTGGCGACCCTCGATCGGATAGGCGGGGTCGTTATATCCGGGCGTCGAGGGATGACCTTCGGCGACGAGGCCATCAACGAGCGCTTCGTCCTCGGCCGTGAAGCGGTAGTCGAGCGCTTTCAGGTAATCGTCCCACTGCTCTTCCGTGCGCGGACCTGCGATCACCGCGGTGATGAAGCGATTGTTCAGGACCCACCCCACGGCAAACTGGCCGGCTGTGATGCCGCGGGCTTCGGCATGGCGCTTGAGGTCCTGAGCGATCTGAAGCGATTCCGGACGCCACTCGGTTTGCATCATCCGGTTGTCCTGGCGACCGGCGCGGCTGGTCTCCGGTGGTGGAGCATCGGGGCTGTACTTGCCCGTCAGCACGCCGCGCGCGAGCGGAGAATAGGGCACGACGCCGAGGCCATAATAGCCGCAGGCTGGGAGATGCTCGACCTCCGGCATCCGGTTCATGGCGTTGTAGTAGGGCTGACTCACAACCGGGCGATCAATGCCGAGGTCGTCGCAGAGGCGGCAGATCTCGGCCACGCGCCAAGCGCGGTGGTTCGACACGCCGAAATGGCGGATCTTGCCCTGGCGCACGAGATCGCCCATGGCGCGGACCGTCTCCGCGAGCGGGGTCGCATGATCCTCCCGGTGGAGGTAGTAGATATCAATCCAGTCCGTGCCCAGGCGCCGCAGGCTTGCCTCGGCGGCCGCCATGATGCGGCGGCGCGAGAGGCCGCGGTCGTTGGGACCTTGGCCTGTCGGGTTCGCGACTTTCGTGGCGAGCACCCAATGGGAGCGGGCCGCGTTGATCGCCCGTCCCGTGACCTCTTCGGAGCGACCTTCGTTGTAGACGTCGGCCGTATCGATGAAGTTCACGCCCGCCTCGTACGCTTTCGCGATGATGCGCGCGGAAAGGGCTTCGTCGGTCGGCCCTCCGAACATCATCGTGCCGAGGCAGATTGGCGAGACCTTGAGGCCGGATCGGCCCAAATTGCGGTAATCCATGCAAAGCTCCTTCATAATCGCGCCTCGAAACAGGGTGACCGGCGGACATTTCGCCGAACGAGGATCGGATGGCCGCTCCTTGGCAGGAATGTCGCGCCGGCGGGACGCGTGAACCGGCGATCGTATCCGTTGCCGGCCGCTGTCGCCTTCAGGTGACCGAGCGGATCACCGTCCAGGCATGGCACTGAGAACGGAGAGCTGCGCCTCGACCTCGGACATGGAGATCGCTCCCGGCTTGAGTCCGTCCCGCACCATGCGGGTACCGAGTTCCGTGAAGTACGTGTTTGCAGGCGTTGCGACACCGTGAAGGCGTCCGAGCAGCACGATCTCGCCATTGAGATAGTCGGTCTCGACCGACCCGGTGCCGCGCGCGAGACTCTGCACCGTCGAGCTGCCGAGGCGGCCGACTTCTGCGATGGGCCGCTGCTGCATCAGCTGAGTTCGCCGTGGGTCGGCCCCTCCAACGTCCAGCCAAGGGATGCCGGCTGCCTTGAAGGCCGCCTCCGCCTCGGCGCGCAACAGCGCTTCCAAATGCGTGTAATCGGCGTCGAGGCCGAACGCGGCCTGCAGGATGTTGCTCAGGTTGAGCAGCAGCTTCCCGTACTTGCTTTGCATCACGTCCTGCGACACGAAGGTCGCGATGTTGGCGGCTTCCAGGGCTTCGGCGAGGGCCGTGTCATGCGCGTTGCTGCCGCCCGGGTAGCGCCCGATATCGAAGATGCCATGACGGGGCATGGAGAAAGCGGCGATTTCACCCGGGCCCGAGATGGCGGCGGGCATCATCACCGTCATCCCATGGACCTCCGGAAAAAGGCGAAGGGCGAAGCGTTCATTGGCGACGCCGTTCTGAACGCAGAAGACGGCCTGGCCAGCGGCGCCCGTGGCGCGAAGACGTTCCAGGGCGGGGAGCGTATCCTGTGTCTTCATCGTCAGCAGAATGGCATCGTCCGGGCGGAGGTCGATTTCGGTCGGGTCCGACACGCACGAAAATTGGGCCCGCTCGGTCTTTTCCGGGGTACGCAGAACCAACCCGTCCTTCTGGATGGCCAGGAGCTGGGCGCCGCGAGCGATCCCGATCACCTCCTGTCCCGAGAGAGCCAGGGCCGCCGCGACGGTCCCGCCGATCGCGCCGACGCCATAGATGATGATCCGCATGATTGTCCTCGCATGAAAGCTGGCCGATAAGGAGGTGCCTCCGCGGCTACCCTTACGCGCGATATCCTGCATCTTCCAGCATTTGGAACAGGCCGTTCGTATCAGTCCCGCGAAGCCCAGACCATGCCGCGTCTCAGGATGGTGCGCATTTCGGGCACGTCGAACTCCTTCGCCACATGCCCGAGGGAGCTGTAGAAGACCCGGCCCTGGCCATGACGGCGCTTCCAGACCACCGGCATGACGACTCCTTCGATCCAAGGAGCGTGCTCACCCGAGAAGGTGGTCGTGGCGAGAACCTCGTTCGATGGGTCCACATGCATGTAGTACTGCTCGGAATGGTAGTCGAAATCCTGGATGCCCTGCATGACCGGATCATCCGGCCGGGTGATGTTCACGCGATAGTCGATGATGTTGCCGGGATGGGCCACCCATTGGCCGCCGCACATGAACTGGTACTCGACCGCCTCGCGGAAGGCGTCCCCCATGCCGCCCTGAAAGCCCGCGAGGCCTGTGCCTTCGCGGACTGCCTTGGAGAGATTGGCCACCTCGTCCTTTTCGATCTTCGACATGGTGTAAATCGGAACGATGAGACTCATCGTGGAGAGCTGAGGGCAGGCAAAGGCACGGGTCGAGGTCTCCAGGTGAACCTGAAAACCCTCGTCCCGCAGCAGGCCGGCCACGATGGTGGCGCATTGCTCCGGCTCATGGCCGTGCCAGCCGCCCCACACGATGAGTGCTTCGCGCATCGTTCCTTCTTTCTTCCGCTGTGATCGATCTTAGGCTGCAGAGGCCGTCTGAGGCTGCCCCTTCCAGAGGAGCGCCGCGTCGGCATCCTCCAGAACCGCTGGTCGCTCGAGGGTCGTGGTGATCGCCCGGGGCTGCCCGGTTGCTGCTCCTTCAAGGATGCTGTGCATGACCTCGAGGACGTGCAGACCAAGGCGGCCGCTGGAGCGGTGTGGGCTACCGTTCAGAACGGAGCTCGCGAGGTCGGCGAGGCCGAGCGCACGGTAATTGGCCTTGTTCGGAACCTCGGGAGCCCAGTTGGGTGAGCGCCAGTTGGGAGAGCCCAGCGGCATCTCGCTCGAATCGACCGCGCGCCAGTCGCCGCCGCGTTCGGTGATCTCCACATGGCCGCCGAAGAAGTTCGGATCCGGGACGCGGAGCGAGCCCTCAGAGCCGTAGATCTCGATCGCCGGATGGCTGTGCTTCCACACGTCCCAGCTCATGCAGAAGGTCACCTGCGCGCCGGATGCGAATTCGAGAAGCGACATTACATGGGTCGGCGTCTCGACCGGAATCCGGTGACCCTTGCGCGGGGACTCGGAGGTGACGGTGCGCTCGGGAAACCCGATGCTCGACATGGCGAGAACGCGCTGGACGGGCCCGATCAGGTTGACGAGAGCGCTCAAATAGTAGGGCGCCATGTCGAGGATCGGTCCGCCGCCGGGCTTGAAGAAGAAATCCGGATCCGGATGCCAGTGCTCCATGCCGTGAGACATCAGGAATGCCGTTCCCGACAGGATGCGTCCGATCTTTCCCTCATCGACGAGGTTGCGGGCGAGGCGCCCGCCCGCGCCGAGGAAGGTGTCAGGGGCGCAGCCGAGATGAAGGCCGCGCGCTTCCGCTTCGTCCACGAGCCGGCGACCCTGCTCGAAATCGACCGCAAGGGGCTTTTCCGAGAAGACGTGCTTGCCGGCGCTGAGTGCCGCGAGCGAGACGCCGAAATGAGCCGCCGGGACGGTGAGGTTGACCACCAGGTCGATGTCGTCACGGGCGAGCAGCTCGTCCACCGTCAGGGCCTCGATGCCGTGCCGGCTTGCCTGTGCTTGGGCCACCTCGGGCTTCATGTCCGCGCAGGCCCGCAGAGTGAGGCCGCGATAGGCAGGAATGTTCTGGAGATAGATGCCTGAAATGTTGCCGCATCCGATGATGCCGACGTTGAGGGAGTCCATGGTCCTTAATCCTCGATCGTGCGCAGGAAGGCAAAGCTGTTGCGGGCGGTCTGCCCCGGGTCCGCGGGCTTGTCGTGCTCGACGACCATCCATTTCGCGCCTGCCGCACGGCACACGCGCCAGAGGTCGCGCCAGTCCAAGGTGCCCGAGCCCACATCGGCCCAGCCATCCTGGTCTTCATTCTGACCGGCGGGGGCGATATCCTTCACGTGGGCTGCCGTGATCCGACTGCGGTACCGGTCGATCCACTGTTTCGGATCGGCATTGCCGCGCACGAGCCAGGCCACGTCGACCTGCCAGGTGAGGGGGCTCGATCCGGCGGCCTCGAAGATCAGTTCGAGAGCCGTCTTGGCCCCATCCTTCGGCTTCAGCTCCCAGTGATGATTGTGGTAGCCGAGACGAATCCCATCGTCCTGAAAGCGTTCGGCGATCTGCCCGAGCTCGCGGCCGAGCGAGCGCCAGCCATCGGCGGCCATGTCGCGCTCGTCCGGCGGAACGGCCGGCATGTAGAGGTCCGTGAGGCCAAGCGTCCGGCACGCCTCGACGATGGCATCGGGTTTTTCGCGCAGGGCCGCCATGCTCACATGACTGGACGAGGCCTTGAGACTCCGCGCATCGAGCTTGGCTCGGACCTCGGCGGCTTTGTCCAAGTGTGAGCCCACCGCTTCCACATGGCGATAGCCAGCCTCGGCCACCGTGTCGAGGATCAGGTCGAGATCCTCCAGTGATCGCAGGGTGTAGAGTTGAATGGAAAGATTGTCCGTGACGCTCATGGATTCCTCAAGGTTCGTGACGACAGGCGCGACCCGCCATGCGGTGAGGCTGATCGCGATGTGGATGTGTTCACAGGCGCTCGCCGGTCTCTGCCGAGAAGAGAGAGACCTGCGTGGGATCGATATGCAGCGTGAGGCTCTCGCCCGGCGCGGCCCGGCGGCTGCCCGTGGTGCGCACCTGGACCGAGCCGATCGGATCGCTGCACCAGATGATGGTGTCCGCGCCCATGGGCTCGACGATATCGACCTTGAAGCCCTGCCAGATGCCTTTGCTCGCGATCTCGAGATGTTCGGGTCGCACGCCGAGCACGACCTCCTGACCCGGCGACGGGGCGGTCGCGAACGGGTAGGCCGACAGGGACAGGCGGCGGTCACCCGCCAGGAAGCTCAGTCCCTCTCCGGTGTTTTCGAGCCGGCCCTTGATGAAGTTCATCTGCGGTGAACCGACGAAGCCTGCCACGAACAGGTTGGCGGGCCGGTGATAGATCTCGTCCGGCGTTCCGATCTGCTGGATCTTCTGCTCCCGCATGACCACGATACGGTCGGCGAGTGTCATGGCCTCGATCTGGTCGTGGGTGACGTAGACCATCGTGGTCTTGCCGAGCCGTGCATGCAGCCGCTTGATCTCGACGCGCAGCTCGTTCCTCAGCTTGGCGTCGAGGTTGGAAAGCGGCTCGTCGAACAGGAAGACGGCGGCGTCGCGGACAAGCGCTCGGCCGATGGCGACGCGCTGGCGCTGGCCTCCGGAGAGCTGGTCCGGGCGCCGGTCGAGGAGGGGTGTGATCTGAAGGAGTTCGGCCGCCTTGGTGACCCGCTTCTCGATCTCTGCGCGTGGCGTCTTCGCCATCTTGAGGCCGAAGGACATGTTCTCGCGCACGCTCATCCGGGGATAGAGGGCATAGGACTGGAACACCATGGCGATGCCGCGGTCCTTGGGCTCCTCCCAGGTCACGTTCTTGCCGTTGATCCAGATCTGACCGTCAGCCACGTCGAGCAGGCCCGCGATGGCGTTGAGCAGGGTGGACTTGCCGCACCCCGACGGCCCGAGCAGGACGATGAATTCACCCTCGTCGATATCGAGGGACAGCCCGTCGAAGACCTGAACAGACTCGAATGCGACGGTCACATCACGAACGGAAACGGTCGACATGCCTTATCCCTTCACAGCGCCGGCGGCGATGCCACGGACGAACCAGCGGCCAGAGACGAAATAGACGACGAGGGGAACGAGGGCTGCGAGCATGGTCGCCGCCATGTCCACGTTGTAAGCACGCTCGCCCTGGGTCGAGTTGACGATGTTGTTGAGCTGCACGGTCATCGGCAGGTTCTCGCGCCCTGCGAAGGTCAGACCGAAGATGAAGTCGTTCCAGATGCCGGTGACCTGCAGGATGGTCGCGACGACCAGGATAGGCGTGGACATCGGCAGAATCACCCGGAAGAAGATCGACCAAAACCCGCCACCGTCGATGCGCGCCGCCTTGAACAACTCGATTGGCAAACCGGCATAATAGTTGCGGAACAGCAGGGTCATGGTCGGCAGACCGAAGATCACGTGAACCAGAACGATGCAGGTGAGCGAATTGTAGATCCCGGTCATCGAGAAGATGCGCACCAGGGGGTAGAGAAAAACCTGGTAGGGGATGAAGGCCCCGAGCAGCAGGATGCCGAACATGACGTTCGCACCCTTGACGCGCCAGAACGACAGCGCATAGCCGTTGATGGCACCAGCGATGATCGAGAGGATCACCGACGGGATTAGAATGCGCACGGAGTTCCAGAACCCCACACTGATGCCGTTGCATTCCAGGCCGGTGCAGGCGGAAGACCAGGCCTTGGTCCAGGCATCCATGGTCATGGCGGCGGGCAGGGCGAGGATGTTGCCGAGCCGAATCTCGTCCATGGGCTTGAGCGACGTCACCACCATGATCCAGAGCGGCAGCAGGAAGAACAGGGCGGCCGTGACCAGGAAGACGTAGACGCCGATGCGCCCAATGGTGAGGTGGCGAGGACGGCGGCCCTGTGGCACAGCGGTGCTCATGTATGCCTCCCTTGCGGACGAACGTAGCGGGTGTAGACCCAGGGAGCCAGGACGATCACCACGGTGATCAGCATGATGGTCGCGGCAGCCGTTCCGAGGCCGATGTTGTTGCGCTCGAACAGATGATCCATCACGAACTTGGCCGGCACTTCGGTGGCGATTCCGGGACCGCCGAGGGTCATGGCCACAACGAGGTCGTAGAGCTTCACCACACCGGTCGCAAGCAGCACGGTAGCAGTGACAACCATGGGGCGCAGCAGCGGCAGAACAACGGAGGTGTAGACGCGCCAGGTCGGAATACCGTCCACCTTTGCGGCCTTCCACAGATCCTTGTCCACGCCGCGCAAGCCCGCGAGCATGATCGCCATGGTGAGGCCGGAGCCGTGCCAGAGGCCTGCGATCACAATGGTGTAAATCGCCATCCTCTGATTGACGAGCCAGTCGAACGTGAAGCTCTCGAAGCCCATGTCGCGGACCAGCTTCTGCAGACCAAGTCCCGGATTGAGGAACCACTGCCATGCGACGCCGGTGACCACGAAGGACATGGAATAGGGATAAAGGAATACAGTCCGGAAGAGACCCTCGCCGCGCACGTTCTGATCGATGAACACGGCCATGAGGAAGCCGATGATCAGGCAGCCCGAGATGAACAGGGCGCCGAAGATGACGATGTTCTCGGCCGAGGTGACGAACCGGTCATTGGCGAAAAGGCGGGTGTACTGCGTCAGGCCAAACCAGTCGAGCTTGGGCAGGAGGGTCGAACTCGTGAAGGAGAGCCGCACAGTCCAGAGCATGCAGCCGATATAGACGACGAGGACGACGAGCGCCGTCGGCAGGAGGGCAACGGCTGCGGGCAGGCGTGTGCGTGCGCTGCGTCGCGCTTTCGTGCCGCTCGAAGAGGTGCTGGGTGCGCGGATCGATATCGTTTCCACCAGGCAGGCTCCATTGCGAGTGCATCAAGACTCAGTGATGGAGACCTCGCCCCGGCGTGGCCGGGACGAGGTGGGGTGATTTAGGTGGCATCGCGCATGGCGTTGACGATTTTCTCGATGAAAGCGTCAGCCGACATGTTCGGGTTGTTCCAGTACTGCGTGACCGCATCCTGCATGGCGCCCGAGAAATTCGGCGGGCTCAGGATTTCCATGCTTTCCACCTGGTTGGCGGGATCGCTCAGGATGGAATGGGATTTCTGAGCGCAGATATCCATGGATGACACGTCGACATCCATCCGGACCGGGATGGAGCCCTTCTTCTTGTTGAACTCGATCTGCGTGGCGGGGTCGAGCAGGACTTGGATCAACTTGTCCTGGGTGGCCAGCGCCGCCTTGTCCTTGGTCGCCGGGAAGACGAATACGTCCCCGCCGATGACCAGCTTGGGTTCCTGCCCGACAACCGTGCAGCCGTACTCCTTGCCTGCCGTCTGGCCTGCCGCGATGAATTCACCCTTGGCCCAGTCGCCGTTGAAGTGCATCGCCGCCTTGTTGGTGATGACAAGAGCCGTCGCGTCGTTCCAGTTGCGGCCCGGGCTGCCCGGATCGACGAGACCGCGCATTTTTCCGAAGAGTTCCACCGTTTCCTTAAACTTGGGGGTCTTCACCACATCCGGTTTGCGGGTGCCGTAGAGTTGGCGGAACATATCCGCTCCGCCATGGCCGACGACGACGGCCCGGAACAGGTTGTGCTCCCAGGTCGGCTGACCGCCGAGCGCCAGCGGAATAATGCCCTTGGCCTTCAGCTTCTCACCACTCTCGACCAGTTCAGGGAAGGTCTTGGGAGGCTCGAGACCGGCATCGACGAAGATCTTCGTGTTGTAGAACATCCAGTTCTGGCCATGAATATTGACCGGGACGGCGAAGAACTTACCTTCGCGCACAGTCGCATCGACGATCGGCTTGGGCATGATCTGCCGCCACTTGCCTGCCTGTGCCTGCTGGTCGACGTCACGGACCAAGTCATTGCTCACCAGCTCGTCGAATTGCTTACCAGTGTTGAACTGCATCATGGTCGGGGGATTGCCGCCCACCATGCGGTTGATGCCGGCCGTACGGGCATTGGCGCCGCCGGCAATGGCATTGTCGACCCAGGTGCCTCCGCCCTTCGTGAACTGATCGGCGAAGACCTTGACCGATGCGGATTCCCCGGCCGAGGTCCACCAGTGCAGAACCTCTGCTTTCATCTGCTGCGCGAACGCACCGCTGCTCCAGATCAGGGCAATAGAAAGGGTATACGCAGAAACGCGTGTCTTCATGCTCATGGCTTCCTCCCAGAAGCGTCTTATCGATCTTTGTAATCGATTACATCTTGAGGTATAGGTTGTAGTGGCTTTTTAGATTAGTCAAGACACTAGTTGAGGGAAGTTATATCCTATGAGAGAAGGTAACATGTCTTGCTGAAGGGGTGGGGGAAACCTCAATGAGTCGGAGAAGATGGCGTTCTGTGAAGGAGATACGCATCGCCGATGTAGCTCGTCTTGCGGGCGTCTCGACGGCGACCGTCAGCCGCGTTCTGTCGGAACCAGGCAAGGTGCGGCAGAAGACGCACGACGTCGTGATGGAGGCGGTGCGCCGCAGCGGCTACATTCCCAACAGCACGGCGCAGAAGCTGCGCACGCGCCGCACCATGAACGTGCTGGTGATCGCCCCGCGTCTTACTAATCCGGTTTTTGCCGAGATCCTCCGCGGGGTCGACGACGAACTGACGCACTCAGGCTATGGAATCATCATCGGCAACCTCGACAACCGCAGGGAGCGGGAGGCCCGCTATGTAGACCTCGTTTTGTCCCGGCAGGTGGATGGCGTCCTTCTGCTGACCGGGTACATTCCGGAAAACGGAACCCGTGACATGCGGGAATCCGGGCTGCCCATCGTCGCCGTGTGCGCTGCCATCGAGGACGAGGCGATTCCGAACGTGGTCGTTCAGGACCGCGAAGCCTCCCACAGGGCTGTCGAATATCTGGCCGGGCTCGGGCATCGCCGTTTCGGCTATATCTCCGGAACGCCGAGTTCGATCATCGAACATGAACGGTTCCGGGGGTTCCGCGAGGGTATCGCCGCGAGCGGCTTCCGGCAGGATGACTTCGTCCGCTGGGAGGGGCCTTTCGTCTTTGCCACAGGCGTATCCGCAGCCGAAGCCTTCCTGGCCATGAAGGACCGCCCCACCGGGATTTTCGCGGCCTGTGACGAGAGTGCCATCGGTTTCATCAAACGGGTCAGAGCCGAACGCGTCCGGGTCCCGCAGGATGTCTCCGTCATCGGCTTCGACGGCATCGAGTTTGCGGATTATACCGAGCCTACGCTCACAACCTTCCGGCAGCCCCTGCATGAATTGGGGCGCGTGGGCGCCGATGTTCTCATGAAGCTGATCAGAGGCGAGATGAAGGCCGGGGATTGGAATGTTCGATTGCCGCTGACGCTCCTGGAGCGGGACACCACGGGACCTGTTCTGCATAAGGATTACAAGTCGCTGCGCCGATCGGCGATGTAAGGTCGAAGCCGCCCACGAGAGAGAACCGAGGAGAACGCCATGCAGCCTGTCCGTTGGGGAATTCTGAGCACCGCGAAGATCGGTCGGGTGAAGGTCGTCCCCGGTATGATGAAGAGCCCACTCTGCGAGGTCATTGCCGTTGCGTCACGAGACGAGGCGTCCGCGCGGGAGATGGCTGCGGAGCTCGGGATCGCGAAGGCCTACGGCTCCTATGAGGCGCTCCTTGCCGATCCCGAGATCGAAGCAGTCTACAATCCGCTGCCCAATCATCTGCATGTGCCGATGACCTTGGCGGCCGCCGCCGCTGGCAAGCATGTCCTCTGCGAGAAGCCGATCGCCATCACGGCCAACGAGGCGGAGCAGCTCAAGCGCGCTGCGTCGCAGGTCATGCTCGCAGAGGCCTTCATGGTCCGCCATCATCCACAATGGCATCGGGCCCGCAACGTGATTCGCAGCGGCGAGATCGGAGATCTGCGCGCGATCCACGTCATCTTTTCATATTTCAACGTCGACCCGGGCAACATCCGCAACAATCCCGATATCGGCGGGGGAGGGCTGCTCGATATCGGCTGCTATGCGGTCGTGGCCGGGAGGTATGCCTTCGAGACCGAGCCCCAGCGGGTGGTGGCGCTTGTGGATCGTGATCCGGGCTTCGGCGTCGACCGGACCACCAGTGCCCTTATGGACTTCGGAGGAGGGCGGCAGCTGGCCTTCACGGTCTCGACCCAGGCGGTGCCCTATCAGAGAGTCCAGATTCTCGGAACGAAGGGACGAATCGAGATCGAGGTTCCCTTCAACGCACCGCCCGACAGCCCCACACGGATCTTCGTCGATGACGGCAGCCAGCATGGCGATCGCTCCGCGCGAGCCCTCGATTTTCCCGCGGTGGATCAGTACCAACTTCAAGGGGAGGCCTTTAGCCGGGCGATCAGAGGCGCGGCGCCACTCGACTACGGCTTGGAGGACGCCATCCTGAACATGCGCATCCTGGATGCGTTGCGGAAATCGGAAGTGTCCGCCGCATGGGAAAACGTTTAGCACCAGGACTCAAGGCTTAGGGTCGCGATGCCTTTGCGGTACTCCGTATAACTCCGTCATCCATCCGGGTGACCCGTCCGAGCCGACCGGGTGCGTTGACTTGCAAGGGCGAGCTCGAAATTATTCTCACATTCAAATATCGAGGAACGCCGCTTTTGATCGCAAGCGGCCTTGAGCCCCCCAACCTAGAGACAGGCAGCCCCGGATGGACATGAATCCAGCAATCGTCCCGTCATCCTTGAAGTTCGGCACGAGTGGGCTGAGGGGGCTGGTGGTCGAACTGAACGGCGTTCCGGCTTTCGCCTATACCCGCGCATTCGCCGAGATGCTCAAGGAGGACGGCTCGGCGGCTACGTCCCGCAATGTCGTGCTGGTCGGGCGGGATCTGCGCGAGAGCAGCCCGAGCATTGCCCAGCTCTGCTGCGCAGCTCTGCACGAATCAGGCCTCGTGCCGCTCGATTGCGGCGCTCTTCCCACTCCGGCGCTGGCTTATCATGGGATGCGCTTCGGCATTCCGGCGATCATGGTGACCGGAAGCCATATCCCGGAGGATCGGAATGGCCTGAAATTCTACCGGGCTCAGGGTGAAATCGACAAGAAGGACGAGGAGAGCATTCTAGCTTGGCATGCCAAGCTGGCGATCACAGCCGTGCCGGAGACCGCCCGAACGATCCGCGCCGGGACACCGGACGTCGATCTCGTCGCTGCCTACAAGGCTCGTTATCGCGACTTCTTCGGGGACGGGGCATTGAAGGGCCTCACCGTCGGGGTCTACCAGCATTCATCGGTAGCCCGGGATGTCATCGTCGAGATGCTGGAGTCCCTAGGAGCCCGGGCCGTGCCGCTGGGGCGAGCCACCAGCTTCATCCCGGTCGATACCGAGGCGCTTCGGGGTGAGGACGAGACACTGGCGCGGCAATGGGCGGGCGAGCAGGCTCTCGATGCGATTATCTCGACCGACGGTGATGCGGACCGTCCGCTGATTTCGGATGCAGGCGGAACATTCCTGCGGGGCGACCTCGTGGGGGCGATCACCGCCTTGTCTCTGGGAGCGGATGCAATCGTGACGCCCGTGACCTCCAACTCCGCCCTGGAGGCGTCTGGTGCCTTCAGGGCGGTTCTCCGCACCCGCGTCGGATCACCTTACGTCATCGATGGCATGGCTGAGGCCTTGGCCGCGGGGGCGCAGGCGGTCGTCGGGTTCGAGGCCAATGGCGGCGTGCTGCTCGGGTCCAACATCGAGCGGGGCAGGCGCCGGCTTGCGGCCCTCCCGACCCGGGACGCGATGCTGCCGATTCTCTGCGTTCTCAGCGAGATCGTCACGCAAGGCCAGCCTCTTGCCGACATCGGCGCCGCCTTCGCCTTCAAGGCTGCAGCCAGCAACCGGCTACAGAATGTCGCGACACAGAAAAGCGCGGCCTTCGTTTCTCGGTTGCAAATGGATGAAGCGTTCCGGTCCGAACTGATGGCGCCTCTGGGAGGGGTAGCCGAGGTCAATTCCCGCGACGGCTTGCGGATCATGGCCAAGACCGGCGAGGTCGTGCACTTCCGTCCGTCCGGCAATGCGCCGGAACTGCGCGTCTATGTGGAGGCAGCGGCAGCAGATCGAGCCGAACAGCTGTTGGAATGGGGATTGGCTGAGGCCGGGCGGCGGGTCGGGTAAACCCCGGCATCAGCCATTGATAGGGCCGAGGCGGCCGGCAACACTATCGCGAATACCCTTGAGGATCAGTTTCAGCCTGGCCGCGCGCTGGTCGGCGAGAGCCGGGTATGTCGCGAGGAACGCCAAGCTTCGGCTGACGAAGTAGAGCTTCCAGGCGAGGGGGGTGTAGGGCTGGCGAGCGAGCCAGAGAGCGTTTCTCACCCAGTAGTAGTTCCGGATGGGCACGTGGACGGCAACCTCGCGCGTCCCGACCTGCACGGTTCCGCTCCCGAGCTGATGTTCCACGTTCGCCATGGGAGAGAGATAGCTCCTGTACCCGGCCGCCCGGGCGCGAAAGCACCACTCGACGTCGACGAGATCGATGAAGAGATTTTCCTTGAATCCTCCCACCGCCTTCAGAACTGACAAAGGGATCAGAGAGCCCGAAGCAATGATGAAGTCGCTGGCAACTGGACGCGTCTCGTTCGCAAGAGAGAGCCGGGACAAGCGCACCCCATCGGCGCGATAGGCTCGCGTCTGTCGCTGGCTGTTGAGTTCAAAATAGGCTGGGCCAATGGCGGCTGTTCTCCCTTCGTCCCGGTCGAGCGACGATAGGTCGTGCGCCATGTTCATCACCGTTCCAGGCTTGAAAACAGTATCTTGGTCCAGCAGCAGGACGTGGGTAAAACCGTTGGCCAAGGCTCGGGCAACGCCCTGGTTCTGTGCTGCGGCGATCCCGATATTCTCAAGATTTTCAATAGTTTGGCCTCCAGCCTGGGTGGCCGTTCGCCGGATGTCTTCGACATTGGCCGATCCATTGTCGACGACCACAAGGCCTTGGACCTGCGATGAGGCCGACCCGAGGACCTGGGCCAGAAGCGCAATCTCCGGATTATATGTGACCGCGACGGCCAAGATGCGCATGGAAGCCCCCTGAATGAGGCGAGCGTAGTAAAGCGATGTTCAAAGACGGGCAAGCGCCGGGAGGGACGCAGGTCATCGACCTATCGCAGGGCTCCCTTGAAGACTGCCCGAGTTCTCCGGCCCCGCCTGCGCACTCCCGCGGGACAATCGAGTCCCGACCTCGCCGAAAAGTCAAGTGCTTCAATATTTTAGCCCTTTTTGCACGCCGGCCGGCATCAACCGGCCTGGCTCCAACCTTCGAGCGTTGAGGTAGACGGGGGCCAGGGTTGCTGGAGCAGAGCCGAAGAGGTATAGCGGCGTTCGAAGGAACTCCGGTCAGGCTTGCCGGCCGGGAGGTTCTTCCCTTGCGAAAGGCGCGGCACTATGGCGCTTTCATGAGGTATGCGGTCCGGATCAATGCCCTTATAGAAGGGGCGCGCTGTCCCACGAGCCTGTAGCCGAGATTTTCGATGCACAAAGATACGCTGCTGAAAAAGCTGAACGATAAAACCGCTGTGATCGGTATCGTGGGATTGGGCTATGTCGGTCTGCCGTTGTCTCTCCGGTATGCCGAGGTTGGCTACAGGGTTGTCGGCTTCGACATCGACCAGAGCAAGGTCGAGGTCCTGAAGCAGGGACGGACCTATATTGAGCATATCGGCTCTGAGGGTATCGCCAAGGCCATCAGGAACGGTTTCGAGCCGACCTCTGACCTGTCCCGGGCCCGCGAGGTGGATGCGCTGATCCTGTGCGTTCCGACACCTCTCAACAAGTACCGCGAGCCGGATCTCAGCTTCGTTCTGAACACCGTCGATGCTCTCGTCCCGCATCTGAGGGCTGGCCAAGTCATGTCCCTGGAGAGCACGACCTATCCTGGCACCACGGAAGAGGAGCTTCGCCCGCGGCTTGAAAAGGCCGGATTTACGGTAGGTGAGGACGCGTTCCTTGTATTCTCGCCGGAGCGCGAGGACCCCGGCAATGCCAAGTTCAGCACGCATACGATCCCCAAGGTCTGCGGCGGCTCCACCCCGTCCTGCCTTGAGGTCGGCATGGCGCTCTATGGTCAGGTGATCAACACAGTCGTTCCAGTCAGTTCGACTCAGGCGGCCGAACTGACGAAGCTTCTTGAAAACATTCATCGCGCGGTCAATATCGGCCTCGTCAACGAGATGAAGATCATTGCGGATCGCATGGGGATCGACATCCACGAGGTGATCCGCGCGGCTGCAACCAAGCCGTTCGGCTTCGTCCCGTACTATCCGGGACCCGGTCTTGGCGGCCACTGCATCCCGATCGACCCCTTCTATCTGACCTGGAAGGCGCGCGAGTACGGGCTGCACACACGCTTCATCGAGCTTGCCGGCGAGATCAACAGCACCATGCCCGAATGGGTGGTCGAGAAGATCTCCGATGCGTTGAACGAGCGCGGGAAGCCGATCCGCGGCAGCAAGATTCTCGTCCTCGGCATCGCCTACAAGAAAAACGTCGATGACATGCGGGAGTCGCCCTCAGTCGAGCTGATGACGCTGCTTCAGGCGAAGGGTGCGGAGGTCGCCTACAGCGATCCGCATGTCCCGACGTTCCCGAAGATGCGGCGCTATTCTTTCGATCTGAAAAGCGTCGAGCTGACACCCGACACGTTGGCGAGCTACGACCTAGTGCTATTGGCCACGGACCACGACAAGTTCGACTACGAGACCATTGAGAAGAACGCCAAGCTGATCGTGGATACTCGTGGGCGGTATCTGGGTGCTCGTCGCAACGTGGTGAAGGCGTAAAGCTGCGAAGCTGACTGGGAGTACGGGCGTCAGCCTGCGAAAGAACTGGCGGGGAGGGTCCGAAATTGGATCGGCTCGCCTTGGATCGACAGCACAAACGCCAGGATTGAGATCAAGGAAGCGAATTTGAGAGCGGATGAGAAGGCCTTGGAGGTGCTACGCGAGGTTCGCGACGGCTGGCGCTGGCGTGAGCTGTGGATGACGCTTGGCTGGCGCGAGGTGAAGACGCGCACCCGCCGCTCAGAGATCGGACCGTTCTGGAATACGCTCAGTCTTGCTTTCGTAGCAGCCTGTATCGGTGGCCTGTACGGCGGGATCATGGTTCGGCCCATGGCCGAGTACATCCCGCACCTCGTCGCCGGTTACATGATCTGGACCTTGCTGCAGGCGCTCGTGATCGAGGGAAAGGATGCCTTCGTAAGCAATGCAGCGGCGATCAGGGAAATTGCCGTCCCTGCGACGGTTTATGTCTACAAACTCCTTTGGAAGAATCTCATAATCTTAGGCTTTAACGCCATCGTGTATGTTGCGGTGCTCATCCTGTTCCAGATCTCACCGTTTCCAAATGTCGTCTTGGTAGTGCCTGCACTGGCGCTCGTGGTGCTGAATGGGATCTGGGTTTCTCTTCTGCTGGGCTTAATCAATGTCCGCTACAGAGATCTGGGGCAACTGGTCCCGAATGCTATGCGTCTTGCTTTCTTCGTGACGCCGATCCTCTGGTATCCTGACAGCGTGACCGGATTTCGCACAATATTTGTGAACTTCAATCCGTTCTATTATTTCATCGAGCTCGTGCGCGCACCGCTTCTGGGGCAGGTGCCGCATTCGATGATCTGGACTGTTACTTTAGCGATCACCCTAGTCGGTTGGGGCGTTACGGTCCCAATCTATGCCCATTGGCGTCGTCGGATCGCATTCTGGGTTTGAGGTCTGACGATGGCGCTGATTAAGCTCGAAAATGTGACGCTGGATTACCCGGTTCAGGCCTGGAAGTCTGATAGGAAGCGTGCGTCGTCCGGTGAGAAACCCATCGGCGGGCAACTGTCCTCAGGGCAGGCCGGTCAGATGGTCGTGCGTGCTCTCGACCAGCTGTCGCTGACGCTCGGCCCGGGGGACCGCTTGGCTCTGCTTGGACACAATGGTGCGGGCAAGAGCACGCTTCTGCGTGTGATGGCTAAGCTTTATGCCCCGACCCATGGACGTGTGACCATCCAAGGGCGCGTGGCGCCGTTGCTGAACCTCGGTTTCGGTCTGGACATGGACTCGACCGGTTTCGACAACATCTTCATTCGTGGCCTCTTTCTTGGAATGACCAAAGCCGAGCTGAAGAAGAAGGCCGATACCATCGCGGAGTTCAGCGAACTCGGAGACTTCCTTGATCTGCCGATGCGCACCTATTCTTCAGGCATGCGCGCCCGCTTGGCTTTTGCGATCTCGACCCATGTCGAGACCGATATCCTGCTTCTGGACGAGGTCGTGGCGACCGGCGATGCCCGCTTCTTCAAGAAGGCCAATGAGAAGTTGGAGAGCTTTGCACGAGACTCCAAACTTCTCGTTTTAGCTTCCCATTCCAACAAGGTCCTGCGGGACCTGTGCAATAAGGGCCTCTTGTTGGAGCACGGCCGCGTCAAAGCATTCGGACCTATCGATGAGGTGATTGAAACCTACGCCGCATCGGCTGGCGTCGACGCCAAGGACGGATGATCTCGCGATGCTGGTACAAAGGCGAACAGGCATGGGTCAAGATTGCGACGCGAGCGGGTCATTCGTCTCCGCGGCCCCGATCTTGATTCAGACTGCTTGTCAGCCGTTGAGCTGCAAAGTCTTGGACTGATGGCCCAGGATACTCCGCGCTCCCAATCCCACGACCCCGGTGCAGATGCTGCAGCCTTGCGTGAGCGGCTGCAGCAGCAAAGAGAGGAGATAGCTGAGCTCCAGGCGAACATCCGTAGCTTGCAAGCCGAGATCAGGGGACTTCGTGGATCCCTATCATGGAAGATTACAAGCCCATTGCGCGCCTTGGCCCGCAACATTCCAGGCGTGGCTGCCATGATTCAGCGGACCCTCGACCGAACGAAGGATGCCCTAGCTGTCAGATTGCCGAAGCAGGCCGCGAAGGCATTGTTCGATCATCGCTGGGAGATCGGAGACGATTTGGTCGAGCAGATCTCCGCCTATCGAAACTCCACGCCCGACAAGCGTCGGATCGTTCTCTACACGGCCATCTTCGGTGAATATGATAACCTGCTCCTCCCGGACCGCATTGATCCCGATGTCGACTACGTGTGTTTTACCGATCGTCCGCGGAATGATTATGGCGTCTGGCAGATGCGCGCCGTGCCGTATTACCATTCAGATCCGACTAGGATTGCCCGCTGGGTCAAGACCCACCCGCATGAGCTGTTTCCAGACCACGAAGTCGCCATCTGGCTGGACGCCAACATTATACTGAAGGGCGACATTCATCACTACATTGGATTGGTTGCAGGCAAGGACGCCGACCTTGGCCTCATAGCTCACCCGCACCGAGCATGCTTTTACGATGAGGCTGAAGCCTGCAAGCGACTGAGCAAGGATTCCGCGAAGCTCATTGACAGGCAGGTCAAGGAATACAGAAACGCCGGATTGCCACTCAAGCAGCCACTGTTCGAAACTGGCTTTATGATCGTTCCCCTGAGGAAGCAGGATACGGCCGATGCCCTGCATCTTTGGTGGCGGCAGATCGAGATCTACAGCCGGCGGGATCAGCTCGGCCTGGCATGGGTGAATTACCGCTGCCCTGAACTCGACATTGTTTCTCTGCTGCCACAGGGATCGTCGGTGAGAGACCACGATGATTTTGTGTATTTCCGCCATAGCTTCGCACGGGCTTTGATAATCCCGGAAGTACTCCTGAAGTTGGGTATCCTAGCTGATCCGTTGGGCAAAAGCCCCTTCGCCGCTGTGAAGAACGAGCGGCTGAAGCCTTTGGCTGATATTCCTGTCGATGTTGTCATATGCGTTCATAATGCATTGGAAGATGTCCGCCTATGTCTGGAAGCAGCCTGGGCGTGCCTGCTGCCCAGCCACAGAATTATCATCGTCAATGATCGGTCCGACGAGGCGACAAGCTCTTACCTGCGAGAATTTGCGACGGGCAGGAATCAGGTCAGCCTCGTCGAGAATGACCAGAACCTGGGCTATACGCGCTCAGCCAACCGCGGTCTCTGCGCCGGAAAATCCGCCTTTCGGATTCTCCTAAACAGCGACACTATTGTCAGTCCAGATTGGTCCCTGAAGCTTCTTGATGCGGCCAGCCAGAGTCCGAGGATCGGCATTGTAGGCCCCCTGTCTAATGCCGCAGGAGCGCAATCCATTCCTGAGATCAAGGCCAAGGGCAAGAACACCGCCATCAATCTGCTGCCGCCCGGTGTGGCTCCGTCCGATGTCGATATCGCCTGCGAGGGGTGGAGCGACGCGGATCTCGTGCCCCGCGTACCACTGGTCCATGGCTTCTGCTTCGGCATCAAGAAGGAGGTCATCGAGAGCATTGGGCTCTTCGACGACGAGAACTTCAAGCTCTTCTACGGTGAGGAGAATGACTATTGCTTCCGGGCACTCGAGGCGGGGTTTGACCTCGCTGTTGCGACCAACACTTTTGTCTACCACCGTAAGTCGAGAAGCATCGACGAGGAAAAGCGGGTGGTGCACATGGCCGAGGCTTGGAAGCGACTGCGGGAACTCTATGGCGCCGACAGGATCCTAACAGCCTATCGGCAAGTGGAGGAGCACCCACTGCTAGCTCGGATCCGTAAAGAGGCTAAACGCTACTTCCAGGTGCACCAGGGCCGGAAATGAACGCGCCATATTCAACTATAAGTTGAAAGAATGCATGAGATATGTCTTATTGCCCTTGTGGATCGAAGCAAGGCTAGAAGCCGTGGACGATATTGCCGTTATACGCTAGTACCCTGCCGGAGATACAGAAAGCAGGTTGTGCATGCTGGACGAAGAGCATGCTATGGACCTAGGGACGAAGAAGAGCAGGGGTCATGGCAAAGAGATACTTGATCACAGGAGGCGCCGGATTCATCGGTTCGGCTGTCGTCCGCAAGCTGATTTTGGACACGCAGCATCAGGTTCTAGTCGTTGATAAACTGACCTACGCGGGCAACCTCGATTCCCTCAAGTCGGTTTCCGGCAGTGATCGTTACCGTTTCGTCCGCGCCGATATCGCCGACGCCCGGCATATGCAGGCCGTGATCGACGAGTATGCGCCGGATGTGATCATGCATCTTGCAGCCGAAAGCCACGTCGACCGTTCGATCGACGGCCCGGGCGAGTTCGTGCAGACAAACGTGGTCGGCACCTTCACGCTACTCCAGGCGGCTCTGACTTATTGGAGTAAGCTGGACACCACACGCCGCGACGCGTTCCGCTTCCATCACATTTCGACCGATGAAGTCTTTGGTTCCCTCGGCGAGGAAGGCTTTTTCCACGAGGACTACCCGTACCAGCCCAACTCGCCTTACTCGGCCTCCAAGGCTGCATCGGACCATTTCGTGCGCGCCTGGCACCATACCTATGGCCTTCCGACCTTGGTTACCAACTGCTCCAATAATTACGGTCCGTACCATTTTCCCGAGAAGCTCATCCCTCTCATGATCCTGAACGCGCTCGAGGGAAAGCCTCTGCCAGTCTATGGCAAGGGTGAGAATGTGCGCGACTGGCTTTATGTGGAGGACCACGCAGAGGCTCTGATCCTCGTGGCCGAGAGGGGGAGGGTGGGTGAGAACTACAACATTGGTGGCTGGAATGAGCGCGCGAACATTGATGTCGTTCGCTCCATCTGTGAACTCGTCGATGAGATGGCGCCAAGTAATGCGATCGGGCCGCGGGAAAAGCTGATTTCCTACGTGACCGACCGGCCCGGCCACGATCTCCGGTATGCGATCGACGCCAGCAAGATCGAACGTGAACTGGGGTGGCGTCCTACCGAGACATTTGAGACAGGCCTCCGGAAGACGGTTTCCTGGTACCTCGGCAATCAGGATTGGTGGGAGCGGGTCCGGTCCGGTGTCTATCAAGGCGAACGGCTCGGAATCGCAGTCTGAGCTCAGGGTCTCGGTTCCGAGCGCGCAGCTGCTTGAGCCTGGTGCTCGTGAGTTCAACATAGGTTGAGGAGTGATGGAGTGCTGAAAGTGGAGCCGACGGTGCTGCCGGACGTCCGAGTGGTGAGCCCGCAGCGCATTGGTGATCGGCGCGGTTTCTTTTCCGAAACGTACAATCGGCAGCGCTTTACCGATGCCGGTATTGATGTGGAGTTCGTGCAGGATAATCACTCGCTATCGGCCTCGGCTGGCACCGTGAGGGGGCTTCACTTCCAGAGCGTGCCATTCGCGCAAGCCAAGCTTGTTCGGGTCGTGCGCGGCCGAATCCTCGATGTCGTAGTGGACATTCGGCGGTCATCGCCGACTTTCGGCAAGCATATTGCCGTGGAATTGTCTGCAGAGAATGGGTTGCAGCTTTTCGTGCCAATAGGGTTCGCTCACGGCTTCTGCACGCTCGAGCCAGATACGGAGATCGTGTACAAGGTCTCAGCCTACTACTCCTCAGCACATGATCACGGGATGCGCTGGAACGATCCATCACTTGGTATCGATTGGCCTGTCGCGCCGGCTGACGCAGTTCTGTCGGACAAAGACAGGGGGCAGCCGCTGCTCGCCGACTTGCCGGCCTACTTTGCATAGAACAACGGTTGGGCGTGAGGGCTCTTACGAGAGATCCCTGATAGCCAAGGAGACGAACGATGAAGGGCATCATTCTGGCAGGGGGCAGTGGAACACGACTGCATCCCATGACATATGTCACGTCGAAGCAGCTGCTGCCGATCTACGACAAGCCAATGATCTATTATCCGCTGACAACCCTGATGCTGGCGGGTATTCGCGACATCCTGATCATCTCGACACCGGATGATCTTCCGCGCTTTCGTCAGTTGCTCGGGAGCGGTGAGCAATGGGGCATACGCCTATCCTATGCGGAACAGCCCAAGCCGGAGGGACTTGCCCAAGCTTACATCATCGCGGCGGAGTTCGTCGCGGGCGGGCCATCGGTGTTGATCCTAGGCGACAACGTCTATTACGGGCACGGACTGACGGATCTATTACGTTCTGCGGCCGGCCGTACATCCGGCGCCTCTGTCTTCGCCTATCACGTGACCGATCCGGAGCGTTACGGAGTCGTCGAATTCGACCGAAGCGGCAAGGCAATCTCCATCGAGGAGAAGCCGAACGCTCCCCGCTCTAATTGGGCAGTGACGGGCCTGTACTTCTACGATGGTCAGGTCGTCGACATCGCGGCAAATCTGAAGCCGTCTGCACGCGGGGAACTCGAGATCACGGATGTGAACCGCGTCTATCTGGAAATGGGCCAGCTTCAAGTCGAACTGATGGGCCGCGGCTACGCCTGGCTCGATACCGGAACACCGGACAGTCTCGTCGAGGCCGCCGAGTTCGTTCGCGCTTTGGAGAAGCGCCAAGGTTTCCGGATTGCCTGCCCTGAGGAAATTGCCTTCACGGCCGGCTGGATCCAACGGGAACAGCTCGTGGCGCTCGGGACGAGGCTCTCTAAAAGCACCTATGGACAATATCTGTTACGTATCGCCGACGGAGCAGTCTGACGAAGGACTGCAGGACCGAGGCGATGCCTTATGTCACGTTCCCGCTGCTGGATAGAGAAACCTACGATGACCACTATTCCTCTCAATGACCTGCAGCGGATGTACGCCGCTTACGGTGACAAACTCGATCAAACGGCCTTGGACGTCCTTCGGTCCGGCTGGTGGCTCAATGGCCCGCGAAACAAGGCCTTTTGCGAAGCATTCGCGGGTTACCTAGGAGTTGGGCATTTCATAGGCTTGGCCAATGGCACCGATGCGCTCGAGATCGTTCTTCGGGTCCTGCTTGAGAAAGCCCTCCGTTCTGGCAGCGTCGAGCAGACAGCAACGCGGACGGCTGACGCGTACGAGGTGATTACGGTCGCAAATGCCGGTGGATATACAAGCACTGCCTGCTATCTCGTCGGCTGTACACCAGTTTATGCGGATATCGAGCCGGAGAGCCAGCTCCTATCCATCCCCTCGGCCGTCGCTGCCCTGTCGGGCAAAACCGTAGCGGTCGTGGCGACGCATCTCTATGGCGGCCTCATCGACGTTCCTGCCCTGCGCCGAGCCATGAATGACGCTGGTTACGCACATGTTCCCATTGTGGAGGATTGTGCGCAGGCGCATGGCCTCAAGGGCGCGAGTGGGACGGCGGGTACTTTCGGCGACATCGCGACCTTCAGCTTCTATCCGACCAAGAATCTCGGGGCTCTCGGTGACGGCGGTGGAGTTGCGACGAGTGACGCCGACCTCAACGGATCGGTGCGCCGGCTCCAGCAATATGGATGGGGTGACAAGTACAACATCGTAGCAGCCGGTGGCCGCAACTCGCGCCTGGATGAACTGCAGGCTGCTTTCCTATCAGTCCTACTGTCAGATCTCGATTCTTCTAATGCACGTCGTGTGAGTGTACTCGATGCCTATGAGAAGGCAGCTCCCGTTGGTCTTCAAATCGTCCGAAGCCGGATCGGAACCGTGGCTCACCTTGCGGTCATCCAGACGGGTCACCGCGAACAACTGAAGGAATATCTAAAGACCCATGGAGTCGCGACGGATATTCACTATCCTGTTCTCGACTGCGATCAGCCGGGGTGGGGCGACCGGCCCAAGCGGATTGGGCCGTCCGGTCTCGACGTATCACGCGTGAGCGTGAACAGGATCCTGACCTTGCCCTGCTTCCCGACCATGACTGAAGAAGAAGTGGCTCGAGTCTGCAACGCTCTCTCCGCCTTCACACCGCGGTGACGCCTCAGATTGGATACGCGATGATCATGTCCTCAGAAGAACGCCATCAGGTGATGGACGGGCAGGAGAGTCTTACAGACACGTCTGGGCGGCTTTCGCTCATCATTCCGGTGTACCGGAACGAAGACAACATCGCGTCCCTTGTGGCGGCTCTGAACGAAATTGACGCCGATCTCGGCAATCGTCTTGAGGTGGTGTTTGTCATTGATGGCTCACCCGACCGGTCTGGCGAACGATTGCTGGAGGCTAGGCCGGACTTCCGCTTCGCATCGCAGGTGGTCTTTCACAGTCGGAACTTCGGCGCCTTTACGGCGATCCGAACCGGTCTTGAGAGAGCGACCGGAGACCACTTTGCCGTTATGGCAGCTGACCTGCAGGAGCCCCCGGAGCTGATAATACGCTTCTTTGAAGAACTGGAAGCAGATCGCGCGGACGTGGTGTTCGGCAAGCGGACCGGCCGGAACGACTCGCTCCTGCGCGACGCGCTCTCGAATGCTTTCTGGTGGCTCTACCGCAAGCTCGTCATTCGAGACGTGCCGAAAGGTGGTGTGGATATCTTTGCATGCAATCGCCAAGCCCGCGATGTCCTCCTGTCGATTCACGAACCCAACAGTTCTCTCATCGCACAATTATTTTGGATAGGGTTTAGAAGAGAATTCATCCCCTATGGGAGAAGAAAACGTGAGGTTGGAGAGAGTGCCTGGAGGTTCTCGCGACGTGTCCGCTATATGATGGACAGCATTTTTTCATTCTCTGATCTTCCCATTCTTCTGGTGCTTTGGATCGGCGTATTCGGATGCCTGGGAAGCATAGTATTTGGAGCTGTCGTTGCTTTCGCAAGGGTTCTCGGATTTATCGCTGAGCCTGGATATACCACGCTGGTGTTGCTCATCACGTTCTTCGGCTCTCTGACGCTGGCGGTACAGGGGATCATCGGCTCATATCTTTGGCGGACCTTCGAAAATACCAAGCAGAGACCGCTCAGCATCGTTAGTCGCGTTGTAAATTGCGAAGCAAAATCAAATCAGCTAGGGACCGGGAAGGCTTGAGGCTGGAACGGTTTACCTGGAAATAGGGACCTGCCCTCAAAGGTTCGCTAGAGACCGGCGCAGCGATGCACTCAAGGGACAGCAAAGAGGCAAACATCATCATGACGGAACAACAATCGAACGGTTTGCCTTTCGTTCACGCGAATGGACTTTGCGAAAGTAAGCGTGTCGGCCCCGGAACCAGAGTCTGGGCTTTCGCTCACATTCTCCCGGGAGCGCGCATCGGTGCAAACTGCAACGTCTGCGATCACGTCTTCATTGAGAACGATGTGATTGTAGGAGACGACGTAACGATCAAATGCGGGGTGCAACTCTGGGACGGACTGCGAGTTGGAAACCGAGTCTTCATCGGCCCCAATGCGACGTTCACGAACGACATGAGGCCGCGCTCGAAGGTCTACCCCGACGCTTTCCTGCAGACTGTCCTCGAAGATGATGTATCGATTGGAGCGAACGCGACGATCCTGCCGGGGATCCGTATCGGGCGTGGCGCCATGGTCGGCGCCGGCGCGGTCGTGACGCGGGATGTGCCGCCCTACGCGACGGTGGTCGGCAACCCGGCCGTCATCATCGGGTACCAGGACACGCAGAGCAGCCAGACTGCCTCCGCCGAGCGCCCGCGGCTTGGCGGAGCGGATGCGCTCGGGGCAAAAATCGGCTCCCGTATCGAACTTGGTGTCTCGAACTGCTTCCTTGAGCGACTGCCCCACTTCTCCGACATGCGCGGGAGTCTCACGCCTCTTGAGAATGGAAAGGGGCTGCCCTTCGTGCCTGTTCGTAACTTCCTCGTGTACGATGTGGCCAGCAGTCGGGTGCGCGGGGAGCATGCGCATCGCAAATGCGAGCAGTTTCTCGTTGCAGCACGAGGCGGCGTTTCGGTTGTCGTGGATGATGGAAGAAGCCGCGCCGAGGTCCGGCTGACCGATCCGTCAGTCGGGCTCTATCTCGCACCGATGGTCTGGGGAATTCAATACAAGTTCGATCGAGACAGTTTGCTCCTGGTCATGGCTTCGCGGCCCTACGAAGCAGATGACTACATACGCGATTATGACGAATTTCGTGAACTGGTAAATCGATGATGCCGAATCGATTGCCCTTCCGGGAAACTAGTCTTGCAATGTTCTTGGGCGATATTGGGCGCTTCCTCGGAGCGGGCCTTGTTAACACGGCTCTGACACTCGTCATCTATCAGGTGCTGTTGTTCTGGCTGCCAGCGACAGTTGCCTATGCCGGCGCCTGGCTCGTTGGCCTCGCTTTCGTAGCCCTCGTGTACCCTTCCCGTGTCTTCAAAGGTGGACGAACAGGGAACGAAGCCCGTATTGCTACGTCAGTTATATACCTCTTGGGGTTCGCCATAGGTCTTACAACGGTCAAGTTCTTGGATACGACGTTCGGTGCTGAGCGCCTTGCCATCTTCGGAGCGCTCTTGGTCACCACCATCTTCAATTTTGCTCTAATGCGAGCCGTTTTGAGAGGCCGCGACAGAGCGACCCCGTAAAATCGAGGCTAGTTCTGCGGCGTGCTCTGAGGTTGGAGGCCGGATGTAATCTCGGACGGGAGCGAGGTTCCGCTCTAAGTTTCGAGAGGGCGTCTTGCGATATCCGATCAAGGTCGATACGAGATGGATTCTCTTCCCGGCGAAAACTCATGCGTTATCGACCCAGACGGCTTGGATTGCTTCCGAAGTTCGACGACCCGATAACCGAAGATAAATGGCTACACGACTGGCCAATTTCCTGGATACGTAGTTATGAATAAGCTTAGTCCTACCTTATCGACCAATGTCTCTGACATCGCGACAAGCGGAGATGGAAGAGAGGGGGGGATTTCATTTCGGTCTGTTCTGGAGCGGCACCTACCAATTGCTTCCCGGCTTATGCTCATCTTTATCGCTCTGTACTTATCCGAGCTTGGGATATTTCCACTCTCGATCGACGAAGAGTTCGCCGCCTTCCGAGACGATCCGGCCGTCTGGGTGGCACAAGGGCGCTGGGCAGTTTACCTGATTGAACTATTTCTTCTGCCACAACCTACAATACCATATCTTCCCGTCGTGCTCTTCGGAGTTTGTACTGTCGTTTCGTATCTATTGATTTTGCGCTCGCTTAGATTCGAAACCAATTTGTGGGCTTATATTCTTTTTCCTCTGTTTGCCGCATTTCCGATATGGTTCTTTATTATTGAATTCTATACGAATCTTCCAGGCATCGGTCTTGGATTGCTCTCCACAGGCTTGACCCTATACTACTATGATAGATTGATCTCATCGTCGGATTGCAAGTTAAGTTCGATTTTTGGCCAACTGAACAGCCTGATCATCGCAATCGTCGCGACCGCCTTTGCGCTCGCATGTTACCAGTCCTTCTTGTTCTTCATCATCTCGGCCGGGCTTGGTGCAATCCTGGTAAAGCTGCCAGGTCACAACCGGATCTGGAGGCTGGTTTGGCAAGGTTCTGCCATCATGGCGATTGTGATCGTGGGAGGCGGCGTCCTTTACTATCTAATCTGGATGGCTTTGCTCTACGGACTTGGAGTTCCGATATCTTACATTCAGGGGTTTGCTGACCTAGGATCGTTCCTTGAGAATCCAGTCCGCATTCTAAATACGAGCCTAGCAGAACTCTGGAAGATTTATTCAGGAAGCCCTGCCGTTTACGGTCACCGAAATCTTGTAGGAGTTCTCATCTTAGCAGGATTGCTTGCAATCCTGGTTCAGCTCTCAAGCCGAGGACTGGCTGCAGTCGGTGCCGGGATTATTCTTATTGTTGCAATATTGACTGCTCCCTTCGCGCTGCATCCGCTCTCCCGAGGCTTCGCGGCGTACCGTTCCATGGTGGCGGTGCCGTACATTGTCTTCCTTTGCGGAACGCTTGTACTCACCTCGCGAATTCATCTCATGAGAGTGATCGGAATTGCTGCGGTTATTCTAGTCATTTTCGGAAGCCTATACAGCTTGTCGCTGTTTCAGGCTGCCAATCATTTGGTACGGGATCACGATCGTCTCGTTGCACAGCAGGTTTACACTCGCATTGCTGCTGCGCATGACAAGTTTGATGTCAATAAACCTTACCTTGTAGACTTCTACGGAGGGAAGAAGTTTCAAACGCCCTATCCGCGAGTTCTGTCCTCGACAATTGGGCAATCTTTTTTCGAATGGGATCAGGGCAACCCTTACAGAATTATCTCTTTCATGAACCTGATTGGTTTTAGCAATCTCAAACCTTTAGCAGCCGACCAGCGAGCTAATTACTTGGCTGAGTTCAACACGATGGCCATTTGGCCAAACGAAGGGTCGGTGAAGGTGATTGGAGATGTCACCCTCGTCAGGCTCAGTCAGGAACCCGGGCTTGTCCACCAGAATCTGGTTGTACCCTTCCGCTTCGAGGGGGACGATGTTCTCTATAGGTTGCGCGACCAGCAATCGAGTGCCCCGCCCGTTCTACAGCCGGGCATGAAGGTGTCGTCGAATGGCTCCATCAGGATCCCGTCTCAACCAGATCCCCAGGTGGTTGTTCCGCTTAAAGACGCCGGCGCTCGAACCTGTCGAGTGCTTCAGGTCGCAGTCACGCAACAAGTCAAGGTTGGCGCTGCCGTGCAGGTTTTCTACCGGCCTACCGGAGCAGCCGATTTCTCTGAAAAGAATTCCTTCAGCATCTATCAACCTCCTGGGGCGAAAGAGACGACCTTCCTGCTGGAATCCGACACTGGGTTTGAGCCCGTCTTGAGAGTCGATCCCGTACAGAACAGGCAAGCCGTTAGGTTGAACGATATTGCGGTCGGATGCGCCAGGAGGTTGTGATGCTCACCACAATCGTCAGTCTGTGCGGTTCGGATAGCGGCGATTTCGAGATGAATGTGATGATCCGTAGAGCCAAGGACTTGATTACTTCTTCCGCATGGGGTCCAGAGATACTTCAGTTGTCGAAGCCAGAGAAGTGAACTCGAAACACCCATGTCGACCCTGACATTCGCCGAAACTAAACGCAGGTCTCTCTCACTTTGGCCGGTGATGGTCGCTCTGGCCCTGTTCGGAGTTGGTTTTACTGCGCTGTACCTGAGAGCTCGACAGACTCCTGCCTTCGCGGACTCGGGAGGCTACGTTAGTATCGCAGTCAATTTTCTCGCGAACGGCTTCAATTCACCATATGGAGATGTCCGCACCTACGGCTATCCGGCGTTCCTTCAGTTGGTCGGATGGCTGTCGAAGGGGGGCTATCACGACATCGTTGCAATTGCGCCCATTGTCCAAGCCGCTGTGTACCTCGCGAGCGCTATCTGGCTCTGCGTGGAAATCGGGAGGAGAAATCAAGGCTTGGCGAATGCAGTCTTCATCGGACTGCTTCTCAATGTCGTTAGCATCAATTTCCTTGCGTATACGCTGACCGAAGGTCTGACCGTTGTTACGGTCATCCTGCTAACAGTGGTCGCGCTACGTGCTGAGGAGGCTGAAAGCCAGATTTCAAAATTCGCTTGGCTGGCAATCGGAACTGCGCTTGCGAGCTTTGCGGTGATGGTGCGCCCTGCAAACATTCCGGTCTTCGGCGTGTGGACAGTAACTGGTTTGCTCCAGTGCAGCGTCGAGTACGGCGGGAAAAAGAGGCTATTGGCGCTAGCGACATTCGCAATCCAAGCCGTTGTGATATCTCTGCTGATTTTCTCGCCGCAAATCATATACAATTACAATACTTACGGCAAATTGACGTTTTTTCCTGCTTATGAGCTTGGCGCGAAGCAAACAAAGTGGGGCATCGAAATCCTGAAATACGAGACCTTCGTCGCCTTCGACAATGGAAGGTGGTGGGCGGTAGGAGTTCGCTACCTGAACCCATTTTATGATTTCGGCCCGATTCCGGCCGAACCGGTGAAGTGGTACTTCCAAAACCCTCTGGCGGCAGCGTGTACGGTTTTGTTCCGCGCATTCATGTCATTGAACATAGAGGACATCTTCATATACCTGTTCAATAAGAATCCAGGTTATTCCCTACTGTTCGCCACCTTTACTTGGTTTCTGGTCCTTATGGGCGGACGCTTCGCGGTTCTCTCGCTGCGCCGTTACATTTGTTCAAGCTCCACATGGTATGAGCAGCGCGGTGCAAGCGCAATCATATTCCTGGCTGGCGTTGTAATCTCCAGCTTCGCTCTTAACTTGCTGACTGCCTTCGAGAACAGGTTTAATGCAGTCACACTCGCTGTCATCGTTGCGTGCGCCGCTGCGGCTATCGTGGAAGATTTGGGACGATTGCGCCCGCAGTTCCTCATCTCTGCGCTGGCAATCTCAGCGATCTTCGCTGTTGCAGCGGACCAGTACCGCGCAGGATATCTCTACATCGTGCCTGAGCACAGGTGGCTTGTTCCCTGTACCAGCAACTTCTGCGAACTCGATCAGGACGTCTATATCGGCACTGGAATTCGCATGATGGGGCCGAGATGAATCGGGTCTGAGGAAGGATGTAAGAACCTCCATTATGCAATGTCATGGTGCTCTGGACATAGAATTTTACAATCGTGCGTCTGACCGGCGAGATCCGAAAGGCGTTGGCGCGTCCGAGAGCGTCGGCGATCACGCAAGCCTTGGTGCCATCTCCCCACGAGACCGGCCGGGTGCTTCACGAGTGTCTCGTTGATATTGAGAGCGCCTTTCCGCCCCGCCTGTGCTGCCTTCTGATGCGCATGCACGCTGGTGCCGTCGAGGAGAACGTCATTCCAAGCTGGATCCCACGTTCCTGCACCAGATTGAGCAGACGCTCCCAGACACCCAGGCGAGAGACCAGCGGATGAAGGTCTGGGCCGCCCGCCACGGGCGCCCAGTTCAGCCGGCACAGCCCGCCACTGTGCGCCGTTCTTATATCGCCAGAAGATGGCCTCAACCGTGCGACGCAGATCGTGCGGTGGAGTTTTGCCCATCGGACGGCACTGTTCAACCAAAGGCTCCAGCATCACTCATTGGGCGTCCGTCAGCATGGCTCCTCGTCCGATAGGACGAGCGAAACGCCCTCAGACGCAATGAGCTCAAGCGCCAACAGGCCTTAGATGTTTGATCCTTGAGGCGAGCAATTGGGAACAACGATCGCCTCGACCGGGAGTTGGCGAAACGCAGATCCTTCAATCCCAGCTAGAGTGCCGACCACACTTTCGTCGCGCCTGCGGGTGGCATTCCATTCTTGCGCCCCATGTCTGAAATGCTTTAAGTCGTCCCTGAGGGGCAACAATGCGGCACAATACGTCACTCTACCAGAGCGAACCAAGCCAAGATGCTGCGCAAGACCGTCTGTATCTGCCTGCGCTGGATGGATTGCGGTTCTTCGCCTTCCTTGCCGTTGTATTCAATCACATTGACCCGACACCGAGCTTGCCGTTCCTATATACCCTCTATAGCAGAGGCTGGGTCGGAGTTGAGTTGTTCTTCGTACTTTCGGCATACCTGATTTTCGCTTTGTTTCGGATCGAATATCTTAAGAATGGGCGGATAGCGGTCGTCGACTTTTTCATCCGCCGATTGCTGCGCCTGTATCCATTGATGATCGCAGCACCACTCCTCTTCATGCTGATGAAGTTTCCAGACTTCAAAGTAGACGCTGCGCTGACTGAGCTGAGAAACATCGCGCTCTTCACCAATAATCTCTTCTGGTTTGGACCCCTGCCGAGGGCGATCCCATTCGCATCCCACCTATGGACACTCTCGTTTGAGTTTCAGGTCTATCTTTTCCTGCCAAGTGCCTTTCTCGTCTATGCTGCGCTGGGCCACCGGAGGTTCTTTGGGGTGCTGGCTGCTGTTTCGATTGTGTGTCTGGCATTCCGATCCTGGTACGCGCTGTCCGGGGTGCACTATGCCTATATCTACTTCTCTCCAGTCCTTCGGCCCGACAGCATCCTGATCGGAATTGCGCTGGCCCTGTTGGCGTCCCATGTGCGCGGTCACGCCTTGCTGGCGGCCATTGCGCTGGTGGTGAGCGCCATGGCCTTCTTCGCATTGCCGAACCTGAATGTGCCTGGCCCGACAGCTGTTGCCCTTTACCCAGCCGCTGCTGTTATGTGCGGGTCGATCCTTTGGCTCTCTCTGAACCTTCAGTGGGCGAGGCGACTGCTGAGCAGTAAGGCGTTCGTATACCTCGGCAAGCGGTCGTATGGCTTATACGTGTTTCATGTGTCTGCAATCGCCCTGACGAAGACATACGTTCTGCCTTCGCTTTCAGGAGTCTTGGAGGGGCCGGCTCAGATGTTCTTTACGACATTGCTGGCGTCGCTCGGCTTCACTGTGGGGATGGCCGCCGCCAGTTACCGCTTCTTTGAGAAGCCATTCCTGCGGATGAAGGACAAACGAGCCATAATCCTGTCGCGCCCATTTTGATATCGGTTGGCCCTGAGGTCTTCAGTCCGCGGCAATGCGGGCAGTCGAGTGCGCGGGCAAACCATTCTCCTGACGGAACTGTCGCTCTAGTCGCACTCAGGGTGGGTATGTCTCGTCAAACGGCTACCATGAACACTCGCATCGCTTGGTGGCGCTGGGTTGCTTGGTATCGAGTCTCGATCACACGTGAACTCGATCCCACTTTTCTCAGGTCCGACGACCTCGGCGAGTCATAGCCGCGACGAGTGGTGGCCGTCCGAAGCCAGAGCATGATAAGTGATCTAATGGGGTAAACGTCGCTATCTGCCGCAGACGAAGGATAAAAGCCGGGCCGTCCATGTGGTGCCCGTATACCAGACTGAAGTCTGGCATCTGCTTCTCAAGGCCCAAGTTAATTCAAGCTCAGAAGGGTGACGAACCGACTATTTGACGAGGGGGGCAGCGCCACTTATCAGGCCTCATGCTCCAAGATCAGAAATCGAAGCCGAGCCTGTACCGCCCGTCCTTAGACGGGCTTCGCTTCTTCGCGTTCTTGCTCGTCTTCGTCCATCACCTCGTGCCGCCCGATTTTGCTCCTCTGAAGCTTGTCTCGAGGTTCGGTTGGGTCGGCGTCGACCTCTTCTTCACCTTATCGGCCTTCCTTCTGATGCTGGGCCTGATTGAACGACACAATGCGTACGGCTTCGTATCGTTTAAGGAGTTCTTCCTGGGGAGGCTTCTCAGAATATATCCCCTAATGGCATCCGCTACTTTGATCTTTGTATTCTTCCATGGGAGTTCATTGAACATCCGGATTGCAATAGAGCAGATGGTGGCGCAGCTCGCTTTCGTGAGCAATTTCTATTACTTCATAGACAAGGGTAGTTATTATAACATAGCTCATCTGTGGTCCTTGTCTTTTGAGTTCCAGTTTTATCTCGTGCTGCCAATGATTTTTCTGGTTTACAGCCGACGTGGGTCGACATCCTTCTTCATGCTCCTTGCTGCCATTCTCGGTCTCGGCCTTATCGCGAGGGGGATTGCAATCAGCGCCGGTGTCCGACATCCGGTTATCTACTACACCCCACTATTGCGTCCCGAGAGTATCCTGATCGGCCTCGCCTTGGCTGCCGCGTCTCTGAACGTACGCCCGATCCTCGTATCCGGGGTCGGGCTCATTGCTTGCACCTTGTTCCTGTCAGGGCCAAACGTGAATGCGCCCGGCTCCTGGAACGTGATTCTCTATCCTTTGACAGCGGTCATGAGTGGCGCGACCGTTTGGCTTTCCCTGCATGCAGCGCCACTTCGAGCCATCCTCAGCGTGCGTCCATTGGTGCGTCTCGGGAAGATTTCGTTCGGCCTGTACGTGTTTCACCTTCCCATAATTTATCTGCTGGTCGGGATCTCGGGAGAGACTCCATCTGGGCCGCGATACGTCGCGAATTTCGTGATCGCCCTCTTCGCCACAATTGCCTTGGCGGAAATTAGCTATCGTTATTTTGAGACGCCGTTCCTGAGAATGAAAGACAGAAAGTCCAAACTTATCACTCGGCCCCTATAGCCGGTGGTTCTCAGCTCGTGTTTTTCCAGTTGAGTTACAGACGCAGTCTGGCGGGCACAGGCAACCATGATTGCCTGCGCTCCGGATGCCTGAAAGAACTTGATTACATTTTGGCCTTTTTTCCACTCGCGTGGACGATTGGGTCTTTTCGTCCTCGCAAGAGCGAGCTGTCGTTCAGATCAGCTTCTCCACCCAAGAGTCGGCGGCAAGAGACCTTCCGGCGGTACTGGCGACGGACTTTGCCAACCGATGGGTTTGCTGACCGCTTTCAAGCGGAGCATCAATTGCGTCATCGGTCTTACCTGCTTGGCTTCCGGATCTTGCGTAGAGCGGAACCAGCACTTCTGAAGATCCACCGGGCTGCCTTGGATGCAACGGGACTGCGTTCGTCGACGCGTCTGGCGAGCTGCAGTAGTTTCCACGGTGTTGAAGCGTGGAGTGCCTGAATCTCGGATTTTTGACGTTTGAGCCTCTCGGCTTGTCGCTTGATCTCTTCTTGTCGTTTGCTGACGCGCTGCGCAAGACGAATGTTCTCGGAGGAAAGAGTACTGACACTGACGGTAAGCGTGTTTTTCTCCGCGATTAGGGCATCTCTCTCGCCAAGGAGCGCGTGCTTTTCACTGATCAGCTGATTCATCGCCACACTCAGTCGGGCGTTCTCGCCCGAGATCTCGTTGAAGTCAGCAATTGTGGGGCGGATGTTGAGGACCCAATTTGCGAGATCCGGAAGTGAGTCGTCGCTAGGATGTTCATCCGGCTCACCCTGAACCCACCTTTGAACGCGCCATTCAAGTTGCTGGTAACGTTTGATGTCGGATTCTGTCAGCGATACTCCATTGTAGGCAAGAACATCCAGGATCAGGTTGACCACGTTCGTGGGTGTCCCGGCGAGCGGAGCCGCGCAGCTGGTTATGCGGATGATGCTATCTCTCAACCCGCGGAAGAGGATGAAGCCGATTTCAATATCTTCTTTGATATGCCATTCCTGATCGAAGAAGTGTAGCTCACCCTTGTCCATTACTGCATTGAGCGGTGTCGCGTCGAACAACGCCCCGTCAATGGTCTCGTTAGGGTTGATGGTTAGGCCGCTGCTCCCAGCCTCTTTCGCAAGGAGGCTGACC
The DNA here is from genome assembly GCF_013307435.2 of Microvirga terrae. Taxonomy (NCBI): domain Bacteria; kingdom Pseudomonadati; phylum Pseudomonadota; class Alphaproteobacteria; order Hyphomicrobiales; family Methylobacteriaceae; genus Microvirga; species Microvirga terrae. The sequence goes on along the minus strand of NZ_CP102845.1, from coordinate 3,784,087 downwards.
CAAGGCTTTGCCCATTCTCCGAGAGTACCCACGCTCCAATCCGGATGATTGACGAGGCGCGACAGTGCGACCCACCAGTTCTCACCGCAGATATAGATCTCGTCCTCCGCATGATTCACGATAAGGGTATCAGGCGAGGCAGCATTGCTGAGGCGCGAGCGCTTAACGACGATGCGATCGTCGCCATCCGTCGTGAAAATCGCCCGCTTCATGAAGGCAGGCGTCCTATCTAAAGAGAAGTGCCATGCAAGCTTGCCAGGCGCGGTAATTGGCTTGAGGCCGCTCTCCGTCCGCGAAGCGATGACGAGAAACGACCCGGCATGGTCTTGTATGAGGCCATTTCGATACGAAACGGCAAGAGCCCGTTCGAGAGAGAAGAACGGCGTCATAGGGCGTTGAGGGTCAGCCAGAACAGATTGCAGGATCTGTGCCTCGGCATCAAATGCGCCCCCTGGAACACTTCCTTCCGGTGACAACACCGTCACTGGAAGTTTGTAGTCGGGGAGGGGAATGAAGACGTGTTGGTAAGAAAGCCCTGCATCCGACAGAAGTTGCTGAAGTTCCGCTTTCCCGAATGTCACGGCTGATCCAGCATCATAGCTGTCGTTCACCCCGAAATATGGAACACTGACGTGATCTTCCTTTGCGCCCGCAAAATATTTCATCCCGAGCTGATTCTCGATGGCGAGGATCAAGAAGCCGTCATCTTCAAGATGAGACAATGCATGGGACAGCATATCACGTTCAGTGAAGCCCTTGTAAGGTGCGAAAGCACGGGCGTACTCGAGGACGCCGATCAAAGTCACGACCTTGAACTTGGAACCCGTGGTGAAGTTTTCGATTCTGTCGCAGACAACAGTGACGTTCGTCAGATCCGCCGTCCTTTCGCGGGCGATCCTGGCACGGGCGAACGACCCCTCGACCGCCGTGACGGCGGCTCCGATCTCTCCCAGGTACCGGGTTATCGCACCACATCCAGCACCAAGCTCCAGAATGGATCCCTTGAGAGCATCTTCAAGTGGGCGCAGCAGGTTCGACCGGACTGGGGACAAATGATACTTCGATGCCCAGTCGTTGATGTGCGAGAACAACTCACGAGAGAACAAAGATCTATCAGATGCACCTGCTATGGCGTCGTAAATTCTGCGCTCGACCTCCTCTCCATCTGAATAGGTGAAGTCAGCAGCCGAGACATCGTCCGTCAGAGGCAGCCAGACACCTTGAGCCAATCGATAGCTTTTGTTCAGATCGTGATCCATGAGCGTGGCATTGCCAGATATGGCGTCCGACTCGGAGAGTGCATCGTTTATTGTCATTGTAGCTTATCTGTGCCTTTTACAGTCGAAACGAACGTTCACTTTCAGAATGTCAGCCGGCGACATCGAGTTTGTAGTATTCCTGTAGCACCGAGCCATATGTCACGTTTGCTGCGGTTGCGATATCTTTGGGCGGTCCCTTGATTTCGACACTCGTCAGGAAGCTCAGTATATCAGGTACCGACAGCATATACTCGGTGGGCATGATACCTCCCCAGCGCAATGCCCTAAGGCGTTCCGCCGGAGCACCGAGGTCAAAGACCACTGGGAAGATGCCCGCCTCCAGGGCCGCAGATAGCGTATAGCTGAACGTCTCAGGCAACACGGACGGCAACCAGACTATGTCGGGAGCCTGCTCATCCAAGACGTTTTGAAGTTCGCTCTCGTCGTAGCGGCCCGTAATCGTCACGTTCGGCAGTCCGCGCAACTCCTGATCCGCCGAGGCGTACCCTACAATGATAAACCTGATCGGGATCTGGTGCTTCAAGGCATACCGCGCGCATTCAACGAGGAGGCCTGACCCTTTCTGGGGGCCGATAGCGCCAATGATCGCAATATGACGCTCGCGCCGATTTGGAATGGGCCTCGGAGGCCTGGGCTTGAGTGCGGTGAAGTGTGGTCGGACGGTGAATACAACATGCGGAAAGTAGCGGCTCATGCGATTTGCAGCATCATCGCTTGGGACGAAAACGGACCTTGCTTCCGCCAGGAAAACACGAAAGTTCGCCCGCCATTTCTCGATCGTCACGTCGCCCGCAATCGACGGCAACGTTGAGATGCATACATTGCACATCGCTGCCTCGGGCTCGCCGCAATACACACCTGAATGGCTCGTCAGAGTGATACGAGGACAAACATACATGTAATCATGCACGGTGACATCGTAGAGGATGCCGGCCCTGTGCGCGGCCTCTCGAATCATATGCTCAGCGCCATCGCCGGCATCTGCTAGATGCTGCACGTGAATATGCTTGATATTCAGCCGATCGATGATTCTGATCAGGGTCTTGGGGTCGTAAGGTGTGCTGAGGTTCGGCAGGTTAGGGACATCACGCAGATCCTGGTTGTCGAATCGCAGCGAGCCTGGCTGTCTCGGATCGGACCTGAGGGTGAAAACCGAAACACCCTCAGTCCGCAGGGCCTGTTGCATTTCTTGCACGTGTCGCTCGGTTCCGCCACCCCTTCCGAGCGTGATAAAGAGCATCGCAGGTCCTTTCGCCTGCGAGTGTCGACGGAGACGCTCAAAATCGAGATTCTCGCGGATTTCTAGGACGGGATCATTGCGAATGAATTCTCGAACGGTCGGGAAGTATTCCGGGTGGAGCGCCTGCATGCGCTTTTCAGCCTCCTGAACCAAGGCCCTCTTTGACTCTTTGAATGAGACCCCGCCGTAGTGCCGGACGAAGACGTTTCCGACGAGCACATTGCTCCAGCCCTTCTTGACCGCGCGCCGACAGAAGTCGTTCTCTTCACCATAGCCACGTCCGAAGTTCGCGACGTCAAAGAGGCCGACTTCGTCGAGGCAGGCTCTGCTGATGTACATGCAGAAACCGACGGCTGTCGGAATCTCGACGCTTTTGCCGGCGTTTACTCTTGCTGCGATTTGATCGAGGGTCGCATCATCGAGTTCCAGCATATCATCATTATCGCTGACGAACTTGGGATAGCTGCAGATCGTTGCGTTGTTCGATAAGGGAGTGACCGTCCCGATCTTCGCATTGGATCCAGCGAATTCAACGATCCTGTCGAGCCAATTTCCATAAACCGCGGTGTCCGAGTTCAGCAACAAGACATCACGGTCGGAATGCAGTGCCATGCCACGATTTACGCTGGCAACAAATCCGAGATTCACCTCGTTCTTGAGGAGGCTGATAAGCCCTCGAGACGCTAGTTTTTCCAGTTCCAGAGAAAGCTCCGGATCGGGCCCGCAGTCGTCGATAACAACGAGGTCATAGGCTGTTCTCTGCGGCGCATTCAGGACGTGGAAGAGACAGTTCAGAGTTTCACGGGCTTGGCCGTAAACGGGAACGACGATGTCGAGAGTTGGGGTCTGGGGAGATCTCCGTTCAAACTCCCGGGCAAGCCTTTCCCAAGCCTCTCGGCTCGGAGGAGCAGGAACCTCAACCTTCCGAGGCGTGTTGTCAGTATCCTCCGTGATCCCATTCACCTCCTGATCGAGGTAGGTAATCGATTGCTCCTGCCTATGTGCGGCGTTTTTCGGCTTCGACGCCGGGAGGGATACTTCGGTTGCGGCCTGTCGGTGAAAGAGACCAGTCGTTCTCAGGCGCAGAGCAGCAACGGCTTTCCGCGCGGCGCGAACAGGGCGCGCGAATTTCCAAGACGTGGAGTTGTAGAGATCGTGAATGAGCGCCTCATGAGCCTTCAGCTTCTTCTTGTATGCCTTAAGCTTGGCGTCGCTTTTCTTTAGCCTTGACCGGAGATCGGCGTTAGTCGTTAGCGCCGTCCCGGCGTGGGCGAGACCGGAGGATGCCTCGTCGAAACGGACGTTCGCTTCGGCAACCTGGAAACGGAGGCGCGCCAACTCGTCGCGCCAAATCTTCGGTGCGCGATCGAAAGGCGTTCGATCCCCATGGCGGGGCACGGATAGGAATGCAGTCGCGAGATCCTCGAATGATTCTAATGCGAGAACCTTGATGGCACCGGTGGCGCTATTGGCATCTTCAAACACGAAATCGGATGGGCAAAACAACATGCCGCAATCCATTGATGACCCAAAGATATTGTCGGCAGCTTTGGAAACGTTGTCTCTGTTGAATGCGTGTGTCGCAACAAAGTAAGCTCGATAGGTTGGTCTTTGTATCTCAGAGAATGCCGAGTATGCTTCCTCAAGGGATTCAAAACTTACAAAAATCAGAGGCTTGTGTTGTGAAATCAACTGGTAAAGGTCGGCCAGTAGTCTTGAGTCTACCCTTGTGACATCGAGCTTGATCAGCGCGACGTTGTCGATGGCGGTATGACCGATTGTATTAGTGGGAGCGACATCCGTGGCGACAGGCAAACTTGGCGCGAAGCTTCGCCGGAAACGTTCGTCGAGTTCGTTCACCACGACGTTCGCAGTGCCATTCTCCACAACCGTCGAACTGAGTGCATCAAGCGCTGCGCCGGCGAACTCATAGGCATGGACGGTGCCTTCCGTCGCGACGCTCCGTGCCAGAGCGAGCGTTGATGTGCCGACGCGAACGCCGAATTCGAGAACGACATCTCCCGGTTGCAGAAGTTCTTGAAACAATCGGACTTGAACCTCCGCCCATTCGCCGTAAAGCTTCAACGACTCGCAGACTAGATCATCCTGTGAATAGGATACGCGGCCGTACTTGGTCGGGATCGTCAACTTCAGGCTATTCATCTGTTCGTGCGAATGCTTCATTTCTAGGCCGTATTGGTGTTGGGAAATTAATCCAAATTCAGGTTGCGGCAGCGCAATAGGGAAACCAAAACTACGCGTGGAAAAGTCTGCCGAGCGGACTTCATGCTTGTTGCCCCGAGTAATCCCTTTTTAAGCGATCCGCACGGCTGAGTGTCGCGCCTTGCTGGCAGATGCCTTATTTTCATGCGGGGCATAGCCCAATTTCGTCGCTTGAGCAATCATGGCGATACGTTCGGCATCGGAACGGTGTCAGACAAAGATCTCGATATTTCAAGGGCTTACTTCGATCGAAGATTAGGTCTCACTCAGTCTGACAAATCGTCTCTGCTTCGCTGTGTCAGTAGATTGAATCGAGAACTCCTGAACCGGCGGCAAGTCGCAACTCGACAAAGCCAGATCATAATCTGGAGTTGGACCGCATTGAGTGCATCGATTCAATATTTTTTGATGCCGTTTATGCTGTTGCCCTAGCGCTTTAGCTCATGAGAGCCGTATGAATGCAGCCATTGTCGGATTAAAGAAAAAATGCCAGATTGTTGATTGTATATATTGCCGATCAGCGTCTTGCCTCATGGATGTCAGTTAATGACATCCGCGTTAATAATAGAGTCAATCGTGATTATCTGCTCGGCAAGCTTGTGACCTTCGTTGATAGGTGCTCTCATCATGGACTAAATCCAAGTTTTATTTTTGTATGCAGCCCGATATCCCGCGAAACCCTTAAGTTGCTAGGCTGCAATTACGGGAGAGTTGCCTCAATCTCATTGATTTATGTCTCCAGAATTGGGATTCGTCGAATTAGCTCGATTTGGTTCCGGACCAACTCCTGTAGAGGACATCCGCTTTTCGGTTGCCACCCCCTGCAAATGATAAACCTTGCTGTACGGCGTGTAGATGATCCTCCGACCGAGAACCCGCCGCAGCGCTTCGCAGAAGATCCAGTCTGACCGGTAGTGCGGACCGTTACGCTGATCGAGGCCCCCGAGGGCTTTGATCGTCTCCGGGCGGATTAGGCCGCAAAAGAGGGGCGCATAGCTCAACTCGACGAGGTTGTCGTCCGGGTCGAAGTCAGGATTGAAGATATTGTCGTGCTGGCTCGAGAGGTTGATGTCGCATTCCAGTCGGGCGTCGGCCGCCGGCATGTGAAGCTTGAGGGCCTTGGTCCCGGCCGGGATCACCTGACGGGGGACGGCGATGCCCGCGTCCTCGTGTTTGACCAGCACGTATCTCAGCTCGTCGAGCCAATCGGGCGTCACCAGGGTGTCGTTGTTCAGGATGACGACCTTGTCGTTCCTGTCGGCGATCTCGGCAAGGCCCCGGTTGACCGCGAAGGAAAAGCCGGAGGCCGTGGTCTCGCGGAGGAGGCTGGCATGGCCGAACGACGCGATCATGCCTTCGAGACGCTCATAGGTCTCGTCGGACGATCCGTTGTCGACCACCAGCACGTCGTAGGGGGTGAGGGTGTGCTCGGCGATGGAGGCGAGGCACATCTCGAGTTCGCCAAGGGACTCGTAGTTAGGGATGAGGATCTGGACGCGCTCGACAGGCAGGCCTGCCAGCTTTCCCCTTCGAGCGCTCCGCACCGAGCGGCTGATCGAGTGCGCCAGGTGTTCGGTCCCGTCAGTGGTCACGAAGAGCTGCGACCAGTCTGCCCTGGCGACCAGCCGAGCTCTGGCCTCGTGAAGAGCCGCCTCTTCACCGTCCTGATCGCCCGCTGCGGTTTCAGCGGTGCTCTCGGACGCTTGGTCCTCATCCCGGTACGGCAGAAAATGGTGGCCGAGCAGGCATGGCACCGCTGTCGGGCGCGCTGCTTCGGTCATCCGCGTGATCCAGTCCCAATCGACGTGACCTCTCAACGCTTCGTCGAAGGGCCCGAGCTCGTCGAGCAGGGAGCGGTCATGGACCAGAACTGTCGTTGACAGATAGTCGAGGTTCTCGATCAGGCTGCGGTTGAACGGCGAGAACCGGATGGATTTGAAGGACCAGCCCAGGCGGGCATCGGCGTCGAAGCCGTTCCAAACGATCTGCGCTCCGTAGCTCGCGCGGGCGCCTGTCGCGCGCATGCAGTTGCGCAGGACGCACAGGCAGTCGGGATCCCATAGGGTGTTCGGGTCGAGATAGGCGACGAGATTTCCCGATGAGGCTGCGACACAGGCATTCCGCGCCCGACCGGGCGTGGCGGGCCTATCGAGCGGCAGCAGCTTGATCCGGTCATCGTCGAACCGGCGCACGAGGGCGGCGATATCCGCGTCATCACCGACATTCGCGACGATCAGCTCCCAGTTCTCGTAGGATTGCATCAGAACTGAGACAATCGTGTCGTCCAGCAGTCCGACCTCAGCCCTGGCGACCAGGACGATGGAGACCAGGTCTGCTGGCGAGGCTCCGCTGTCATCCGCGGAGAACCTCGTCTTCTCGCCGTCCATGTATGCGACGACACGCAGGTCATACTCGGTCAGATCGGGTCCGATCAGGTCGGGCTTGATCATGGCGCGCCGGAGATATTCGGCAAGCGTGCTACTGGGGCGATGGACCGTGCGCTTCTCTCTCAAACGGTAGAGCTCCAGATAGCGCGTCGGCGGCATGCGGGAGAGAATCGGGGAGCTCGTCGCGCGGAAGAGATGTTCCTGCGGTAGCCTCATGCGCGAGGGAAGGCGCAGGTCGGCGAAAAGCGGGCTCGGCCGGTGGCCCGCCGACCTCCCGTTCAACCGATAGTACCGATACCCCTCCTCATGATCGGCTGGCGCCTCAGGATGTTGGCCGAGGTACCACCGGGCGTCGAAGAGGAGGCGTGCTATGTCCTTCCGCGGCGGCACTTTCGGGGCCGGGGCGGCAGGCGGCGCCTGGACGGGCGGGGCAGCCATCGTGACGATACGGTCCGGCACGATCGCCCTGATCGCCCGTTTCACTGGCCGAGGGATCCTGGATAGCGCGGCCTTCAGAAGAGCTCTCATCGTTTCCATGGTGGTCTATGGCGGGCGGGGCCGCCCAGGCCCTCTGGCGTCAATGGCCTGTAACAGAAATACCCCAAAGTCAATGAAGGGCCAGCCGGCCGGCAGCCGCCGAGGGGCGGGGCGCCTGGAGGCGGAACGCTTGCCCCGACGTCGGCCCGGGTGATAAGTCTCGCGCCCCATGTGCAGCAGGCTGACCGTCCCCCGATGAAACACCTTCTCCGGCGAGCCGCAGTTCGCCTCAAGCAGAGCGATCTTCTCAGAAGGGCGGTGTTTCAGCTGAGGGGGATGTCGCCGAACCGCGGGACGGCGGTACTGGGCCGGGCCGGAACGCTTCTCGAGGCGGGCAATTTCAACCAGGCCGCGGACTACCTTGCCGGGGTCGAACGGAAGACGCTGCGGGCATGGCGCGCGCTTCTGAACGCGCTCCTCGCGGCCCACCGGTTCGAGGAGCTCGCCCGGACCTACGAGGCGATGCCCGCAGAGCCCAGGAAGGATTTCGATTGCCGGCATCTTTACCTCCTCGCCGCGGCCAATCTGAAGCGCTCCGAGGCCGTCGGGCACATCATCGGGTCGGTTCTGGAGGAGCCGGACAGCGAGGAGGCCGCGGCGTTCCTGGCGAAGGTATACCTGTTTGCCGAGGGCCGGGGCCCGACCATCGGCCAGGCCGTGGTGAAGCGTATCCTGGACCATGGCCCTTCGCTGGCCGCCAGCCATTTCGACATCATCCTGAAATGCGCCCATCATCTGCGCTCCGGCGGCATGGTTCCAGAGGCGCAGGCGCTCGAGGCCGTGCTGAGGCGGGAGGCGCGCAGCGACAGGAACAAGACCAAGATCGACATTCTCGATGCGCAGCTTCATTTCTGGGGCGGCCGCTACGACCTCCAGCTGGACGGCATCAATGCCGTTCTTGCCAGGCAGGGGCTCGACCCGATCGCCCTGAAGGATGCGCACGCGCCGCTCTCCTGCGACAATCTCCGAGCGGCCTCCGAACCCGCGGCGCCGGCGCGGGGACCGCTGGTCTCGATCCTGATGCCCGCCTACAACAGCGCCGAAACCCTTTCCTACGCGCTGCAATCCTTGCGCAGCCAAACGTACCGGGATTTCGAGGTCATCGTCGTCGACGACAGCAGCGACGATGAAACAGCCCTGATCGCCACCCGGTTCTGCGACGCCGATCCGCGGTTTCGCCTGATCACCCTGGAGCGGAACTCGGGCGCCTTCGTGGCCCGGAACGCGGCCCTGGCGGCCGCGACGGGCGAATTCGTCACCAATCAGGATGCCGACGACTGGGCTCACCCCCAGAAGATCGCGACGGCCGTCGCCGAACTGCAACGAAACCGGTCGGCGGTCGCGACCTGGGTCGAGCACATCCGCTGCTCCCGCGGGCGCGGGTTCAGGGCCTTGAACGGCTATCTTCGACCGGATGCATCATCGCTGATGTACAGGCGGGACGCGGTGATGGCCAGGATCGGGTGGTACGACTCGGTCCGGGCCGCCGGCGATGGCGAGTTCCATCTGCGGATGGAACGGGCCTTCGGGCGCCGGAGCATCGTGAGGATCGACAAGCTGCTGTCGTTCGTGAACTGGTCCGAAGGGACGCTCTCGGGCGGCGGAGTCTTCGCCATCGACAGCGAGTTGGGGCTCTTCAGTCCCGCGCGCAGCGCCTATCGCCGGTCCTTCGGGCTCTGGCACGAGACGACGAAGAGCCTCCATATGCCATTCCCCCTCGAGACGCGCCCGTTTCCGGTTCCGGACAATCTTCTCCCCGCGCGGCCCGTCAGGGCTTGAGGCCGTTCAACGCATCTATCACACGGTCCTCGCGGACGAGGACCGGGGCGCAGCCGAAATAGCGTGCCGCGGCCTCAGCCTGGAGGGTCGAAGGCGCGGTCTCGCCGACAATGTAGAGGCGTCCGGCCGACAGAGTCGGCAATGGCGACGGAGGATCGTCGAGGAGGGTGGAATCCAGAAGGATCGCGGCTCTGCAGGCCGCGTTTTCGCCGGGAACGATGTTCTCGACCAGTTCCGCCGCGATGGCAGCGCGGACCGGGGGCATGATGTTCGCCTCGGCCCGCCTGAAGGTCGGCCAATGAACGAGGCCGAGCTTCAGGCCTGCCTCCGACAGCTTCCGCCAGCGGCCGACATCCTGCTCGAAGGGGCGCGCCGCATCGGCGAAGTTCCCGACCACGACGACGTCGAGGTCCTGGATCGGCTCGCGATGTCCCAGGATGATCCGGGGAGCCGGAAAGCGCCGGTCAGGCGTCATGCGAAGATCGGGCTCGGGTTTCGCCATCTCCGTGGCGTGCCAGAAGCGATAAGCTTCCTTGTATTGGCGTCGCGCGCCGTAGTTCACGGTTGCGATCCCGGCGGCCTTGGTCTGGGTTAGGGACGAACCGCTGAACAGGATCAGCGTCAGAGGCGTTGCGGGATAAAGCTTGTTCGCCACGAGATTGTGCCGTGCCCGGATACGCTCGTACAATTCCGAATCGGCCCCGAGCCGAGTGGCGTCCCAACCGCTGAGGTCGGCAAGGGTCTGCCTCTTCACGAGCAGCGAGGAGGTGTTCTCCATCAGCATTCCGGCCATATTGGCCTTCACGTCGAACCGGAGATCCGTGGAGACCCGGACGCCGATCGTGGTGCTGATGCCCTCTGGGTGGGATGTTGCATGAAGCATCTGCGCGGCGAACTTTTCAGGGTGCGACCAGTCGTCGGCATCATGAACAGTGACGAAATCGCCCGTGGCGTGGGACAGTGCCGTATTCCTCGCGGCGTATGCGCCTCCATTCCGATCATGCCGCAGTGGAATGATGCGCTGATCCCGCTGGGCAAAGTCCTGGATGACCCGCCAGGTCTCATCCGGGCTCCTGTCATCGACAACGAGGACTTCCAGGTTGCGCCACGTCTGATTGAGGATGCTGTTCAGAGCGATCGGGAGAGTATCGGCGCAGTTGTAGGCGGGAACAAGAACGCTGAGCTTCGCGGAAGCCTCCGTAGGACGCGGATGAGCAACGGTGAGGTTCTCGATGCTCAAGGGCGCATCGTCGTTGACCAGGCTGACCTTCGAAAATCCGCCTTCCTCGTAGACCTTGTTCAGCCAAGCCAGGCGTTCGGCATCGGCGGAGCGCACCGACCCGGCCCGGCTTGCCAGCGCATGGCAAATATTCGCGACCGAGAAATAGAACTCCGCCCGCATCCTCGTGTGTTTCGAGGCCCATTGCAGCCATGCCTGAGCTTCGTCCGGGCGGTCGAGGCGAAGCAGGCATTCAACCATCATGAGCTGAGTGTAGACGTTGCGTCGCATTCGGGGGAACGCCGCCGTCATGAGCACCAGGTTTTCGAGCGTGGCGACGTGGTTTCCATTATAGGCGTACCACTTCGCGAGGGACCAGGCCGTCGCGGCCAAGGTGGCACGATCCCTTTGAGCCAGCGGTTTGGAAAGCTCGAGCTCTCTAGCGGCCCGCTCTCCGAAGCCTGACCAGATCTTGGAGAACAGGGGGTGCGGCTCGCGGTTGGGGTTGGGCTGCTGAAATCTTTCCCAGGCTTGGCCGTTCAACACGAGGGGAATGGAATCTAACCCGATCGCAAGCTTCCTGACCGGCTCCGGGAATTTCCGCTTGATGAGGGTTCGCGCCTCAGTCGGAAGGATACGCTTGAGGTTCTGTGCAATGCTCATTCGTGAGGATCACATCCCGAGTGCCTGTTGGCACGGCTAAACAGGGGGATTGTCGGTAAGATCGAAACCTATAGCTCTGTTGTGCTGATCTGCAAAGAGAGGCGGCCCGCGGCGTGGTTTCAAGCCGCGGTTGCAGACTTCACTCGAGGTCAACCGGGGTGTTCGAGAGGTCGAGGGCTGATCAGGCCTCCGGTCCGAGCCGCGTGCCAGATACGGGTCCTATGAAAGACGGATTGATGCAACTATATTGCTATCCTGGGATGTGGATCATCGGTCGAAAGAAGGTTCGCCATGAGCGAGGGCAGCTCCCGGATCATTCCCGTCATTCTCTGTGGCGGTTCAGGCGCACGTCTTTGGCCCGCCTCGCGGGACAGCAGACCTAAGCCTTTCATCAATTTGCTGGGGCCTTATTCCACCTTTCAGATGGCCGTTCAGCGCGTCGCATCACCTGCTAAATTCTCTCAGCCCGTCATCATCCGGAGCAAAGCCGCCAAGTTCGCCGCAGCGGATCAATTGGCGCAGATCGGCGCGGGAGCCGCTATGGTCCTGGAGCCGGTTCAACGGGATTCCGCAGCGGCGATCGCGGTCGCGGCCTGTCACGCCGCATCGAGCGACCCAGAGGCGATCCTCCTGATCGTCCCCGCGGATCATGTGATCGACGACGCCGAGGCATTCTTGATGTCATGCGAGGCAGCGATCAAGCCAGCGAGACAGGGGCATATCATGATCCTGGGCCTGGTGCCGCAGGATCCGGCTACGGGCTATGGCTATATACGCCCGGGAATACCCATCGATGGGACAGCGGCCTTCAAGGTCGACAATTTCATCGAGAAGCCCGATGGGTTCGCCGCCCGAGGCTATATCGAGCAAGGCTACCTCTGGAACAGTGGGATCTTCATGTTTCGGGCCGACGTGATGCTGGACGAGCTAGCGCGCTTCCAGCCGGAAATCCTCGCAGCAGCCCGGGAAGCGCTTTAAAGGGCCGCTGAGGATCAGGACTCCCTCTGCCTGCACGAGGGTTCCTTCGAGCTCGCACCGAAGACGTCCATCGACTATGCCGTGATGGAGCATACGGACCGAGCCGCTGTCATCCCGGTTTCCTTCTCCTGGTCGGATATCGGAACCTGGGAGGCTTTGTGGAATGCCTCGCCCCGAGACGAGAGAGGCAATTGCCTGCGCGGCAACGTGGAAGTGACCGAGTCTCGCAACAGCCTCATCGACAGTGACGGCATTCTCACGACCGTGGCAGGCCTTAACGACATCGTGGTGGTCACTAGGCCGGATGCGGTGCTCGTCGCTGCACGAAAGCGCCCGGATCTTGTGAAGGATCTCGTCGCGTCGCTGCGCGCTAACCAGCGCCCCGAAGCCACTGAACCCGTCCGCGCGGATCAATCGTGGGGGTGGTCCGAGACGATGGATCGCGGCTCCCGCTTCCAGGTCAAGCGAATCGTGGTCAATCCCGGCGCGGGGCTCTCGCCGCAGCGGCATCATCACCGGGCCGAGCACTGGGTGGTCCTGCATGGGAGCGCGGAGGTGACGGTCGAAGGGAGAACCACGCTCGTACGGGAGGGGGAGGCAGCCTATATTCCGATGGGGGCGTTGCATCGCCTTTCCAATCCGGGTCGCGTCCCATTGGAAATCATCGGAATCCAGATCGGCCGCTACACGGGCGAGGACGACATCATCCGTGTCGAGGATAACTGTAGCCGCTAACTGGCTTCGCCGTGGCGATCTTTTCCTGCCTTCAGGTGTTGTGCCTCCTATGAGGCTAGCGGGAGGATTGCGCGGGAATGGGGTCGAACGGAGACATTCTGGATTGCCTGATCGTCGGCGGCGGACCGGCGGGGCTGACGACCGCGCTGTATCTCGCCCGCTTCAAGCGCCGCTTCGTGGTGGTGGACAGCGGCACGCCGCGGGCAGCCTGGATCCCGACCAGCCACAACATCCCGGTCTTTGCGGAAGGGATCTCCGGCAGGGACATCCTGGCCCGCGCCCGGACCAATCTGGAGCAGTACGGGCCGACGATCCAGACAGGGCGGGTCACGGGCCTTCGCAAGCAGCCGGACCGATTTATTGCGGTCGTGGAGGACAACGATGGCGGCATGAGCCAGATTGCGGCCAAGCGCGTGGTGCTGGCCACGGGCTCCGTCGACATCGAGCCCGATCTGCCGGATGTGCCCAACGCCGTCCAACGGGGAATCGTGCGCTATTGTCCGATCTGCGACGGCTATGAGTCCCGGGATCGGAAGATCGCCGTCATCGCGTACGGCTCTCACGGGATCGGGGAGGCGGTCTTCATCGCCCGCACCTATTCCCGCGACGTGACCTTGCTCACGTTGGGTCAACCCCTCGAACTGACCCCCGAGCAGCGGGGGAGGCTTGAGGAGCACGACATCAAGATCATGGAAACGCCCGTCGAGTCCCTGGACATGGAGGAGGATCGGATCTCCGCCGTGCATATGGGCGGCAAGGAGCACCGGTTCGACGTGCTCTATTCGGCCCTCGGGCTGACCTACCGCTCGGACCTCGCCATCGCACTCGGTGCCGAGCATGACAAGTCGGGCGCCCTGACCGTCGACAGCCATTGCCAAACCACCGTCAAAGGGCTCTATGCCGCCGGCGACATCGTCCGCGGCCTCGATCAGATCGTGGTGGGCATGGGACATGCAGCGCTTGCGGCCACCCATATCCACAACCACTGCGAACTGCCCACCGAGGACGAGCCGGGCGGGGCGTGATGCGATCTCTGGGGAAGAGATCGGCGGTTGGGATCTGAGAGTTGCCCTTGATCCCGTAGAGAACATGGTCGGGCTACGGCAGGCATTCGCCAGCATTGCACCTATGTTGCAGGGCGTGGCAAGAACCTTTTCCTGTCCCTTACGCTAGGGTATGTTGGTTCCTGGGGAAGGGCCGTGTCTCGTTTTCCGCGGTCCGTCAGGGGCGGCTAGACATGAATGCAGACGGCGACGATATCGTCTACGCTTACGGTTACGAAATCGAGAATAGAAGCTTTGACGGTGGAGCAGGTCAGGACACCTTCCAGCTTAAGGGAGGTGGATACTTTAACATCTCCCTGGCCGCTGACTTCACAGGTTTCGAAATCATCCAGGGCACATTGGGCGAGGACACGATCTCCATTGCCGGCTCCCAACTTGCCGATGTTCAACGCATCGACGGCGGTACGGGCTACAATTACCTGTATCTTTCCGGCCCGACCGTAGACCTGACGGGCAAATCCATTCTGGGATTTCAGAGTATCCAACTGATCTCGGATGGAATGACCGTGCAGGCTGACAGCTTCGATGTCGCGCATCTGCTGTGGGGCATGGGCTCCGACAACGATGGGCTGGTTCTCGAGGACGTCAACCTAACCAATGCACAGCGACTGATCCTGCACAACCAGGGGATCGACCGCATCACTGATGCCACGGGAGACACCACAGTCAATGAAAAGGCCCAAATTGCTGGCTTGGGCGGGGACCGGGTTATCGTCACCGGCGGGCAGTACACTCTCATTGATGTCGGCCGCGATGCCGTCATCACGGACGATCGGGGGGCGATCCGGTCACTTGAAGTGAGCTTCAGGCATTTGGGCCAGCACGATGTGGAGGGCATCTTTTTCCTTACCGCCTCCGATCGCGTCACCTATGAGACAAGCAGCTTTAGAACCAAAGCGGTCTACGTCGACGGCGTTCTGATCGGCACCTGCGAAGACTTCATCTCCCTCTCATTCAACTTCAACAACGATGCGACGCCTGAGCGCGTCACAGAGGTTCTGCGAGCGATCGCGTTCCGAAGCAATGGCCAGGGCTACCTTCCGGCTGCCGAGGCTGCTGTAGATATTCGTGTCACCGACGCCGGTGGACGCGTGACGCAGTCATCGATGATCCTGGAGAACGCCAACGACGCTCCTGCGGTCCTCGATCTCATCTACGGTAAGATCGAGGAGGGTGCCAAAGCCGACACCTATGTAGGCTGGCTGACAGCAGGAGACCGGAATATGGGTGATACCCCGACCCTTCGGTATTCCCTCGTCGACGATGCGGACGGACGGTTCAAAATCGTGGGCGACAGACTGGTCGTGGCCGATGGCGCTAAGCTCGACTTTGAGCAAGCGCAGACCCATCAGGTTGTTATCCGAGTGACGGACCGCAGAGGGCTTTATCTGGAAAAGACGTTTACGATCGACGTGACCGACAATGCGGCCGACAACCCGACAGTCCCCAATGAAGGCGTGGTTGGCGGTGAAAGTTTGGTCGGCGGTCGCGGCAAGGATACGCTCTCCGGCGGTGCCGGGAACGACAGCCTGTCGGGTGGAACCGGTGACGATGTCCTCTATGGCGGAGCGGGTCATGACGTTCTGAAGGGTGGCGGTTCTGCCGATAAACTCTACGGCGGCTCAGGCGATGACATCCTTTATGGCGGCGACGGCAAGGATTATCTGCACGGCAGCGCCGGCAAGGACGCCTTCGCGTTCACGTCAAAGGCGACAGGCGCCAATATCGACCGGATCGCCGACTTCAACGTGAAGTATGATCGGATCTACCTCGACAACAGGATCTTCACGAAACTCGGGAAGCAAGGCTCGGAGGTATCTCCGGCAAAGCTGTCGTCGAAGTTCTTCACCGTGGGCGATAAGGCCAGGGACAAGGACGACTATGTCATCCACGACAGGGAGAAGGGCGTGCTCCTCTACGACGCCGATGGATCTGGCTCCAGGCACGAGGCCGCCGAGATTGCGACGCTCTCCAAGAACCTGAAACTGTCCGCCTCCCACCTGTTCGTGATCTGACGGTGGGCGGCATGCCCGCCGCGGCGGCCCGACCTCAACGCTCGTGACCTGCGCCGGGTCCGGCATCCGGTCCGGAGACCGTGGATCGGAGTCGGTGTTTTAGGACAGCGCCTCGGCCAGGAGCGGGAGGCTGATGTCCATGCGGTAATCGACCGAGGAATGGTCGTCGTGGAATTCCTCGTAGGTGTGGGGGATGCCGGCGGCTTCAAGCTTCCGGTGCATGATCCGGGAGCCGTAGACCATGTTGTATTGGTCGATGTCGCCGCAATCGATGTAGAAGGCCTTCAGCTTGCGCAGGTTCTCCTGAAGCTCAGGACGATCGACCATGCGCAGGGGGTCCCAGCGCAGCCAGTTGGCCCAGCGCTCCTCGATGACCTCGCAGGTCTGCAGATCCACCGGCAGGCGAACACCGTAGAACTGACTTGGGTCCGGATCGAAGCTCGCCGCCTGGGCGAGGAGCATCAGCACATGCCAATCCTTATCCTTGGCCTTCGGACCAGCTTCGAACTTGCGCAGGAAAGCCTCGATGGACATGCCGTGGTCCACGAGGTGGCGCAGCGCCCCGGCGAACTCGCCGAGGTGATAGAGATATTCGAATCCGACGTCTCCCGAGTGGGAAGCCGCCGCTGACCAAACGGAACCGCCATGCCGCAGGGCATGGACCATGCTGCCGTAACCGCCCGAACTCTTGCCGAAGACGCCGCGGCGCCCATCCCCGCCGCAGCCGAAGCGTTCCTCGACGAAGGGGAGCATCTCGCGCACGAGGAACGTCTCCCAGGAACCCATGGCGGCACTGTCGACATATTGATTGCCGCCCAGACGCGTGAAGCAGTCGGGAAAGGCCACCACGACCGGCGGCATGGCGCCCGTGCCGATCAGGCGGTCGAGGCGCTCGGGCACGTTCTCGCCGTAGTTCTTCCAGTTGGTATGGGCTGGGCCGCCTGCCGTATAGCCCACGAGATCCACGAGGAGGGGCAGGTTCCGGCCGTCTTGACCTGCCGGCACATAGACGTCGATCCGGCGACGGGAGGGATCCCCGAGAAGATTCCCCTTGAGGCTTTGGCTGTCGAGCCAGAGGGTGTGAAGCATGCCTTCCGGAACGTCGTAATCTTTGCGCATGGTCATCCTCATCCGTCGCAATGGGGCATGATGTGGCGGCCAAGAGAGCACTTGTCCAGAATCCAGGCTCTCGCGGCGGTTAATAAGTCCTTATCTCACCTAGCCATTCCCGGGATCGCGGGTCTACGGTGCTGCTCGATAAGCCATATCCTGGGGGAGTATTCATGTCCGACAGTTTCCTGCCGCGATGGAGCCTGAAGACCGAAGGCATCATCATGCCGGATGAGCGGCTGCCGACCGGCCAGATGATCGTCGTAGGCTTGCAGCATGTGGTCGCCATGTTCGGCGCGACCGTGCTCGCACCGATCCTCATGGGTTTCGACCCCAACGTGTCGATCCTGTTCTCAGGCCTTGCCACCATCATCTTCTTCTTCGTGGTCGGCGGTCGAGTTCCGAGCTATCTCGGCTCGAGCTTCGCCTTCATCGGGCCCGTTCTCGTGGCCACCGGCGCGAGCGTCGGCAGCCCCAACGGGAACATTCCCCTGGCGCTCGGCGGCATCATCGCGGCTGGTGCCCTTTATTTCCTCATCGGCCTCGTGGTCCAGCTGGCGGGACACCGCTGGATCGAACGGCTGATGCCTCCGGTCGTGACGGGCGCCATCGTGGCGGCCATCGGCCTCGTGCTCGCACCGATCGCGATCAACAGCGCCTCTGGGGTCACGCCCGACAACCAGGCCGGCAGCGACTTCGCCCGCTGGATCGCTCTCGCCACCGTGGTGGCGGTGGGCTTCGTGGCGGTCTATGCGCCGGGAACGATGCGCCGCCTGCCAGTGCTGATCGGCGGCGCCGCCGGCTACCTGATCTACTACATCTGTGCCAACATCCTGGGCCTCGGACAGCCGATCGACTTCACGAAAATCGGCCAGGCCGCGTGGTTCGGCCTGCCGACCTTCCAGAGCCCGGTCTTCGACGCGCGAGCCATCAGCCTCATCGCCCCGGTGGCCATCATCCTGGTGGCGGAGAATCTCGGGCATATCAAAGCCATCGGCGCCATGACGGGCCGCAACCTCGATCCCTATCTCGGCCGCGCCTTCATGGGCGACGGTCTCGCCACCATGCTGTCGGGCGCGGCGGGCGGCACGGGCATGACGACTTATGCCGAGAACATGGGCGTGATGGCGGTGACCCGCATCTACTCGACGCTGGTCTTCATCATCGCGGCCGGTTTCGCGCTTCTCCTCGGGCTGTCTCCGAAGTTCGGCGCCTTCATCGGGACCATTCCGGGGCCGGTCCTCGGCGGCCTGTCCATCGTGGTCTTCGGGCTCATCGCCGCGACGGCCGGTCGGATCTGGGTGGAGAATCGGGTCGATTTCTCGAACCCGCGCAATCTCATCACCGTGGCGGTCGCGCTGGTCCTCGGGGCCGGAAACTTCAAGCTGAACGTCGGAGGCTTCACCCTCGACGGCATCGGCACGGCCACCTTCGGGGCGATCATTCTCTACCACATCCTGCGGATGACGCCTGAAACCGCCGAGCGTCCACACCCGGCGGAATAGCGCCGGCCCTTTCTCAGGAACAGGCAATTGGAGCCCGCGTTGAGCCCCAACGCGGGCTTCGCTTCTTTGGAGACCTGACCTCCATCCTGGCCGGTCGGGGGCCCGCATCCTCTTCTTTGACGGAATGATGCCATGAGCTCCGAGCAGACGCAGACCGTTCCTCCCCAAACGCAGGACCGGCAGCCTGGACACGAGACCGAAATGACCCCGCGAC
Organism: Microvirga terrae; assembly: GCF_013307435.2. Lineage (NCBI taxonomy): Bacteria > Pseudomonadati > Pseudomonadota > Alphaproteobacteria > Hyphomicrobiales > Methylobacteriaceae > Microvirga > Microvirga terrae. The sequence goes on along the minus strand of NZ_CP102845.1, from coordinate 3,765,138 downwards.
CCGAATACGAGCCCCGTTATCCCGGCAGCGGCCGGTTGCAGGGCAGGGTCGCGCTCATCACCGGCGGCGACAGCGGCATCGGGCGGGCGACTGCCGTTCTCTTCGCCCGCGAGGGAGCCGATCTGGCGGTCCTGTATCTGAACGAGGGCGAGGATGCGCAGGAGACGAAGCGACTGGTCGAACGGGAAGGGCGGGCATGCCTGACCATCGCCGGCGATGTCGGCGATCCCGGCTTCTGCCGCTCTGCCGTCGAGCAGGTCGTCCGGCGCTTCGGCAAGCTGGACGTCCTCGTCAACAATGCGGCCGAGCAGCATCCGAAGAAGGATATCGGCGAGATCACGCCGGATCAGATCGATCGCACCTTCCGCACCAACATCTTCGGCTACTTTTATATGGTGCAGGCAGCCATGCCGCATCTGAAGCCGGGCGCTGCGATCATCAATACCACGTCGGTGACGGCCTACCGCGGCAGCGCCGACCTTCTCGACTACAGCGCCACCAAGGGCGCGATCGTCGCCTTCACGCGCTCTCTGGCCCAGAAGCTCGCTGGCGACGGGATCCGGGTCAACGGCGTGGCTCCAGGACCCATCTGGACGCCCCTCATTCCATCCACTTTCCCGGTCGAAAAGGTGAAGCAGTTCGGTGCCAACACACCCCTGAAGCGTCCAGGGCAGCCGAACGAGGTCGCGCCTTCATACTTGTTCCTGGCGTGCGAGGACTCTTCCTACATCACAGGTTCGGTCCTGCACCCGAATGGCGGGGATGCGACGGAATCCTGAAAAGGGAAGGGCGGCTCAAAGGGCCGCCCTTTCTGTAAGCACCGAGTAGCGCGTCAGCGTCTGCGGCGGACGCGAACAGGGACGAGGCTTTGCTGCGGCGTCGCCCAGGCGAAGAAAAGCATGACGGCCGACAGAGACCCGCCAAGAACGAAAAGGACTTCTGCAATTTCGACTTGAGACGCCGCACCAGTCATCGCCGCCAGGACAGTAACAACCGCAAAGATACAGAATGCGCGAAGGGCAACCGAACGAGTCATCGACCATCTCTCCCAAGTGATCTGGAAAACGTATGGGCTAGGGGCAGGTTCCATGTGAAAGAAAGCCTGCCCGAATACCTTTGAACGGTGGATGAACACAGTTGAGCGTGCTCCGATTGGAACCCTACAGTCGCGCTTGGCGTTGTTTGAACATCGTCGGCTTACAGTCGATTGTAAATTCAGCGAGGTAACACCATGCTCGGTTGGGCAGTCACTTTTCTCATCATCGCTCTGGTCGCAGCTCTGTTCGGCTTCGGCGGCATTGCCGGCACGGCTGTCGAGATTGCGAAGCTGATCTTCTTCGTGGCGATCGTTCTTTTCGCCATCTCGGCCGTGATCGGTCTGCTGCGGGGACGAAGCCCCATGTGATGTTGGCCCCGTGACGCCGATCAGGTGTCGAGGTCACGAACGCCGCCTCGCAAGGGCGGCGTTCTCGTTGAGGAGATGACGATCGGGAAAGGAGAGGGGAACGGTCAGCCCTGCAGGGCTGCTCTTGTCATGCTGTCGGGACCGAGGTCTTCGATGTCCTCGACGTTCAGCAGGGACGCGAGGCGAAAGCGGGCACGGTTCACGCGGCTCTTGATCGTCCCGACGGCGCAGCCGCAGATATGCGCGGCCTCCTCGTAGGAGAAGCCGGATGCGCCGACCAGAAGCAGAGCCTCGCGCTGGTCGGACGGGAGCTTGGCGAGCGCGCTGCGGAAATCCTCGAAATCCAGGTGAGAGCCCTGTTCGGGCTGAACCTTCAGGCGCCCTGCATAGGAGCCGTCGGGATCCTCGACCTCGCGACGCCGCTTGCGGTACTCGGAATGGAAAAGATTGCGAAGGATGGTGAAGAGCCACGCATTCAGGTTCGTTCCCGGCTCGAACCGATGCAGATTGGCCAAGGCCCGGAGGAGAGTGTCCTGAACAAGGTCGTCCGCCCTGTCGACCTGACCCGAAAGCGAGATGGCGAAGGCGCGAAGGCTGGGAACCGCTGCGAGAAGGGCTTCCCGTAACTCCGGTTCAGGTTCTGGGGTCATTGAGACCCCTCCTTCCCCCCGTTCTTCTTGTCCAGCTGATCGAGCAGTTCCTTGAAACGGTCCGGCACAGGCTGCTGCATCAGTTCGTCATACATGGCACGAAGTTGGTCGCCGATGCGCTTCTGACTGCCGCTGTCGAGCTTGGGGTCGTTGGCAAGCTTATCGTCCTTGTCGTTCACGGATGTATCCAGAATGGCCCGAGCAAGCTTGTTCCCCTTATCGACCGTCATCTTCGTCCCCTTGCCATCCCAATTTTTTCAGGGGGATAGCCAATCTTGGCAATATCCATATATTCGTTTTCGAGCAATAACGCTGGTTGCTGCGCCCGGTTCCATCCGTGGAACTTTCGCAGCTTCGCCGCGTTTAATGGTCCGTCAGTACAACGAGCCAAAAGCACAGTTAAGGGGAAGCGAATGTCGACAGCGCAGCTTGTCGTCCAGCATTTACCGTATCTTCGCCGCTACGCGCGCGCGCTCACAGGCAGCCAGATGGCTGGTGACGCCTATGTGGCCGCCACCCTCGAAACCCTCGTGAGCGAGCCCGAGACCATCGGTCCTTCCGGAAACGTGAAGGTCGAGCTCTTTCAGGTCTTTACCCGAATCTGGAATTCCCTGTCGGTGAACGGACGCAGCGAGCAGATCCAGCGCGACCTGCCGGCGGAGGTCCGTCTCGGCCAGATTACCCCGCTTCCCCGTCAGGCCTTCCTTCTGTCCTGCCTTGAGGGCTTTGGAGAGGAGGAGGTCGGCCAGATCCTCGACGTCGACACGAAGACCGTCCGTGAACTCGTCGACGAGGCCGGACGGGAGCTTGCGGCCGATATGGCAACGGACATCCTCATCATCGAGGACGAGCCTCTCATCGCGATGGACCTCGAGGCTCTGGTCGAGGGCCTCGGCCACAACGTGACGGGAGTCGCCCGCACGAGGACCGAAGCCGTCAAGCTCGCTTCCGCCAAGCAGCCCGGCCTGATCCTGGCCGATATCCAGCTGGCCGATGGCAGCTCGGGTCTCGATGCGGTCAACGACCTCCTCAAGGCCTTCGAAGTTCCGGTGATCTTCATCACGGCGTATCCCGAGCGCTTCCTGACCGGCGAGCGGCCCGAGCCCGCCTTCCTGATCGCCAAGCCGTTCCAGCCGGCGAACGTCTCGGCCGTGATCAGCCAGGCCCTCTTCTTCCAGCAGAGCGCCCGGCGCCGCGAGCCCCGTGCTGCAACGGCCTGATCCCTCAGGCTGATAGGATTACCAAGTAATAGCCCGGCCGTTGGCCGGGCTTTTCTTTTATCATGACGTATAGGCACAAAAAAAGACGGGCTGATGAGCCCGTCTTAGGTGCCGGCCAATGCACAAGGGGAATGCGGGGAGGACCAGGAGGCCGGTACTTTAAGAACGCCCTATCGAAAACAAAGGTTCCCAGCTTTTTTACCCCACTTTTTATTCTTCGCTCCTAGGGAATGAGGCAGGAACATCAAAGAAATGGTCGCGTTGTTTTTTCGAATAGTTGAGCTGGGATAGCAGGAGAGAGGGATGTTCCGCACACCTGTAGCTTTGGTCGGATTGGCTGGGGCTTTCTTCGTGGCCGGAAGCTTCGCACCATCGTCCTTCACCATGTCTCCGCTGGTGCAGTCGGAAGCCCTGGCTCTCGCGGCTCCAGTCTCGGTGAGGGGCGATCGGATCGCGGCGCCTGTTCCGTCGAGCAGGCCGGCAGCGGTTTCGATCGTGGAGTTGGTCGGCGTGTCCAACGCTGCCGTGATCCTGCGGGACCAGGAAGGCAAGGTGCTCTACAAGTCGGATCCCCGCTCCGGCACCACGACCTTCGCGCGGGACACGGACCTGCCGGTCGTGACCCTCAAGGAGGAGGTGCAGGGCCCGGTTGCACAGCACCCGGTCCGCCGCCAGGAGGGCAATGAGGCTCCGCAGAACCAAACCCAGAAGCCGAAGAGCCGCAACCCCATCGGCTGTGTCGGCGACGTCTCCCCGCTTGCCAAGGCGAGCGCCAACCGGATGCCGAGCCTTTGCCTCGCTTTCCTCGAGCAGTCGCTGTCCTGAGGAGTTGATGTCCGGCATCTCGCATCGGGCGAGCGGCTTCTCCGGTGAGCCGGCTGTCGTTCGGTCTGGTCCGTTGCATCCCTTCAGCGGCGGGCAGCCCGGGTCGCACGATCCGGCCGGAACCAATCATCGTCAGGACGGTTGCCGTTATCGGCATGGTTGATGTTGCCTGTCAGCGTGCAGGCGGCACAGGTACTTTGCCGCCATAAAATATTAATAAGTATTCATCTTAGAGTTTCGGAATATAGACGCCGATAACATTAGCTTGATCCAGCGGATATTCGGAACGGAGGCTGGGGCTGCGCGTTACATCCCCGCGCACTTCGGTGCACAACGCGATTTTAACCGATCCTCAGGAGAAATAAGCAATGCTGAAGAAGCATATGGCGGCTTGCCTTGTCGTGACGGCTTTTGCGGCCGCGCCCGCACTCGCACAGACTTCGTCCCCGTCGGCTCCGACCGATCGCCCGGCTGCTTCTGGCGCGGGCTCGACCACCACGGGCTCGCCGGCCATGCAGCCAGGTGCCTCCGGATCTTCCTCTTCGGCGCAGTCCACGACCACCATGGGCCAGAACAGCGCCATGCAGGGTCAGTTCATCACCAAGATGGAAACGAACCACGTCATGGCGTCCGATCTGATCGGCACCAAGGTGGTCAGCGCCAACAACGAATCGATCGGCGACATCAATGACGTGATCCTGGACCGCAACGGTCAGATCATGGCGGCCGTCGTCGGCGTGGGCGGCTTCCTCGGCATCGGCGAGAAGGATGTGGCCGTTCCGTTCAAGTCGCTCGAGTTCATGACCAGCCAGCAGGCGCAGGCCATGGACAGCAGCCGCAGCGGCAACAACAACGTGAACACCACGGGTTCGACAGCCGGCTCGACGGCGACCACGGGCAACACGACCACGATGGGTTCCGGCACGGCCGGCTCGACCAACACCGCGGCGAACACCTCGTCGAGCAACCAGAACCAACCCGAGCGCGTGGTTCTTCGGATGACGAAGGCCGAGCTCCAGGCTGCTCCGGCTTTCGATGAGGACGGCGACAACAGCGCCAACCGTTCGACGACCGGCACCACCACGGCTCCGAAGCAGTAACCGCAATCGCGGCTTCTGCCGGCAGGCGGCGTCTGAGGTCACTCAGGCGCCGTTTTGCTGTGTGCGGCGCCCACCCGTCGCGCCCATGCCGACAAGCGGGCGCGACGCATCCCCCGGCTGGGTTCGCTCTCCCAGGCGCGACCGGACTTGTTGCCGCACAAGGAACCGAGGGTTGACGCATACGTTGCCGTTCCAAGCACGATGAGAATGCGGAGGAAATGATCATGACTGCCACGAACGAACTGGACGCGGTTCTCTGTCAGGAAGAGCTTCCGGACGAATTCTCCCGGCTCGCCTCCAGCTCCCCGCCTCGGGACAAGACATCCGTGGCCTCCATGCTCAGCGGAATCATCCCGGTCTGCTCGCAGGACGAGGTCACCTGTCCGCTGCTGCTGAGGAGGCATCTTCTCGTTCCCGCCTTGCCGCATGTAGTGCCGACGGGAAGCCGCCCGCATATCTGAGGTCTGTTCTCTGATGCTTGAAGTGCTCCCATGCTCGAATGCGCCACGGACCGTTGCGGTCCTGCTCCATCCGAGCATCGTACCCGTCATCGACGTTTTCCGGTCGCTCGACCTCCTCGAGGATCAATATGACTTGGCTCTTCTCGACGGGCCCGAGCATGGACTGACCGCCCACACTGGGCCTGACGCCGCCAAGGCCATCGTCTCGGACGCCCTTCTGCTGGCCTTCGCCTTGACGCGCCAGCGCGGCAGACCGTTCTCCTATCGTCCTGTCGGATCCCGTCATGGGAGCCTGGACGAGTTCTGCCTGCTCACCCTGATCGCCTCCTCGCGCAACCTCGCGTCCGACTTGGCCGTCGACGCCGCGACGCTCCTGGATGTCGCGTCGCTCCATTTCATGGGAGCTCTGACCGGGGAGATCGTTCGACACATGGATGCAGGGGGGCTGGTGTTCGTGCTTCCGAGCCTGCCTGAATTCAGAGCCATGATGGGGACAGGATCTTCCGAGGAGGTCCTTGTCGAGGCCGCCCCGGGCAAGGTGGGGCGCAACCTGAGGCACTAGCCCAGGGTTCTGGCTCCAAACCGGTGTCTTCCTACAAAGACTCCTGCCGTCCATCTGTTCAAATCGTTCTCCCGCTGCCACGATAACGGTCTTCGCAGCCCAATCTTCCGGAATCAGGAATGGCCGTCATCGGGTCTCTCGCGTGAGGCGCATCGCAGCTTTCGCCCTGATGGCGCTCATCTGGGGTTTGACCTGGCTGCCGATGAAGGTTGCCTCGGAGGTGGTCCCGCCGATCTTTCTCGCGGCGATGCGCTTCCTCCTCGCAGCACCCTGCTTTCTCCTGGTCGCGCAGATTCAGGGCCTTCCTGTCCGGTCCGGCGGGTTCAGCCGCATCGTGGCTGCCTCCCTGCTGATCACGACCGGCTGCTACGGCTTCCTGTTCTGGGGCGTCGCGAGGGCGCCGAGCGGTTTGTCCGCCATCGTGAATCTGTCCCTGATGCCCATCTTCCTGGTGATCATCGGAGCGCTCTACGGGCAGGAGCGGATCACACTGCGAAGGGTCGCGGCTATCGGGTTCGGGATTGTGGGTCTTGCCCTTCTCTTCTCCGGTCGAACGGGCTCCGCTCAGGATGGCGCCACGCCGGTTTTCGGCCTCATCGCCGTTGCCATCGGGACCGTGTCCTACGCATGGGGTTCGGTGATCAGCCGGCCGCTGACCCTGGCCATGCCGCCGCTGATCCTCGCCTTCTGGCAGAGCCTCATCGGCGGCGTTGCGCTGGTCCCGGTCTCCTTCGCGATCGAGGGATATGATCCCGCATATTTCGCGGCGCTGTCCGACCCGAGGGCCCTTTCCGGCCTGGGGATCCTGGTGCTGGGCGGCTCGCTGGTCGCTTTCTGGATCTATCTGGGGCTCGTGCGTGACTGGGGCGCCTTTCGGGCGGGACTTTATTCTTTCATCAGTCCGATCATCGCGGTTGCCGCCGGAGTGGCTTACGCCCATGAACCGTTCGGCTGGGCGGAAGGTCTCGGCATGGGCATCATGCTGGCCGCTACGGCCCTGTCGCTGTTGGAGAAGAGGGCCGTGTCAGCGGCGCGATCCGGTTGAGATTGCGGTAAGCCAATGAAGACCTCAAAAAGTAAAGGGGCCGTCCAGCGGCCCCTAAACCAATCGTTGTCGGAAAAGAACTACTCCTGGTTGCCGCGGGTGTTGCCCGAGGCCTGACCGCCCTTGCGGCCAGCTTCCGAGGCGAGTTCGCGATCCTGGGAGAAAGACCGCTTCTCGGCCGGAACGCTTTTACCGCCTTTGCTTGCGATCTCGCGCTGCCGGTCAGAGTCCATCGACGCGAAGCCACGCTTCGAGGTCGAACCACCTGCCATTTATGCCTCCTTATCAATGGTGTCCGTGTTTCTTCAACCGCAAGGGGATTCGATGGTTCCGGTAGGTTTGATCGAACCTTTGCAAAAATTTTCACGAAAATATTCAAATGCGTCGAATTGTTACGCTTAGCAGAGAGATTTAAGCCGCGGAAACGTGGCAACAACTTGTCCGTGGGAATAAGAACCAAAAAGGTACTTACCTCGATACCAGTTCCTCCGATGCGTTCTATTTGCGAATAAGGTCGTGGCGAAGGTAAGTAGTAGATCCTCGCCTGTCCGGAACTGAGAAGGGTCCTTTTGCGCAAGACGGTGAGGACTCTCGGAGGGACCGTCCTCGCTGTGACCGAAAGAGATGATTATCACCCGTGATGCCTGTAAAAGGCTCGTCGCGGGTGTTCGTGGGCGGGCGCCTGCAACCTTCGTATCGCAGGAAGAGAGGGCGGGATGACCTACGACGACAGCAATGTGTTCGCGAAGATCCTACGGGGCGAGCTTCCCTGCCACAAAATCTACGAGACAGACCGGATCCTGGCCTTCATGGACGTCATGCCCCGAGGGGACGGGCACGTGCTGGTCATCCCGAAAAACAAGGCCCGCAACCTCTTCGACGTCGATCCCGACGATCTGGCCGAGCTGGCGAAGGCCGTTCAGATCGTCGGGAAGGCTGCCAAAACGGCGCTCTCGGCCGACGGCCTGACGATCCAGCAGTTCAATGAGAGCGCCGGCGGACAGGTGGTCTTCCACATTCACTTCCATGTGATCCCCCGCTTCGAGGGCGTGGCGCTGAAGCCCCATACGGGCCAGATGGAAAAGCCCGAGATCCTGACCGAACTCGCGTCCAGGATCCGTGCCGCGCTGCCCGCGGCGTGACAGGCGGCGGCCCTGCACGTCGTCGCTGCCGCTTGAACCCGGCCCGTAACAGCGCTCACTTCATGTCGTTGCCGGCCTTGTGCCGGTGATGCAGATACGACTGGCGGTGCGCGTCAGATGACTGGTGTGGCCGGGACAGCCCGGCCATGACAAGACAGGGCTCCAACAGGATGCTCGAAGCTCAGTCCGTCCAGTCGAGCGAGCGGGCGACGGCCCTGTCCCAGACGGCGTTCAGCCGCTCGCGCCGGGCCGCGTCCATGGCCGGATTCCACCGCCTGTCGACGGCCCAATTGCGCACCAATTCATCCGTCCCGCTCCAGAAGCCCGTCGCCAGGCCGGCCGCATAGGCGGCGCCCAGGGCCGTGGTTTCGATCACCCTGGGCCGCACCACGGGCACATTCAGGATATCGGCCTGGAACTGCATCAGAAGCTCGTTGACGACCATTCCGCCGTCCGTGCGCAGCTCCTTCACGGCGATGCCCGTGTCCTTCGTCATGGCGTCCAGCACCTCGCGGGTCTGGAACGCGGTCGCTTCCAGCGCCGCGCGGCCGATGTGACCCTTGTTGGCGAAGCGCGTCAGGCCGCCGATGAGGCCGCGGGCATGCGCGTTCCAGTGCGGCGCATAGAGGCCCGAGAAGGCCGGCACGATCGTCACGCCGCCATTGTCGTCGACGCCGCGGGCGAGGGTCTCGATCTCGGCACTCGACCCGATGATCCCGAGATTGTCGCGAAGCCACTGCACCAGGGCACCGGCGATCGCGATGGAACCCTCGAGGGCATAGACGGTCCTGGCCTGGCCGAACCGATAGCCCACGGTGGTGAGCAGGCCGCATTTCGAAGGGTAGGGGGTCTCGCCGGTGTTCATGAGCATGAAGCAGCCGGTGCCGTAGGTGTTCTTCGCCTCGCCCTGCCGGAAGCAGGCTTGCCCGACGAGGGCCGCCTGCTGGTCGCCGAGGATGCCCGCGATGGGAACGCCCGCGAGTCCGTCGGCCGCCTCCCCATAGACCTCGCTTGAGGAGCGGATCTGCGGGAGGCAGGCCCTCGGGATGTCGAAGAGGTTCAGGATCTCCTCGTCCCAGGCAAGGCTCCCGAGGTTCATGAGCTGGGTGCGGCTGGCATTGGTCACGTCGGTGATGTGGCAGCCGCCCCTGACGCCGCCAGTGAGATTCCAGACCAGCCAGGTGTCGATATTGCCGAACAGCACATCCCCGGCGGCCGCCCTCTCGCGCGCGCCCGGAACGTTGTCGAGCAGCCAGCGCAGCTTCAGGCCGGAGAAATAGCTCGCCAGCGGCAGGCCGGTCCTGTCGCGCAGGCGATCGTGCCCGCCGTCGCGGGCGAATTCCTCGACAACGGGATCGACACGGGTGTCCTGCCAGACGAGGGCGTTGTAGAGCGGCCGGCCGGTGCGCCGGTCCCAGATCAGCGTCGTCTCGCGCTGGTTGGTGATGCCGATGGCGGCGAGGTCGCGGGGCGACAGCCCTTTCCTCGCCAGCGCCTGCTCGATGACCCCCTGCGTGTTGCGCCAGATCTCGAGCGGATCGTGCTCCACGTGGCCGGGCCCGGGATAGATCTGCTCGTGCTCCTTCTGGGCGACCGACACGATGGACCCGACCTTGTCGAACACGATAAAGCGCGAGCTGGTCGTGCCCTGGTCGATGGCGCCGACGTAGTGAGCCATGTCCTTCCCCAACCCTTCTTGCCCCAACCCTTATTGCGCGGCGACGGAGGCCGCGTTCTTCGTGGTCAAGTAGGCATCGATCCTGGCTGGGGCGTCAACCGGCACATGCAGGCCGAGCTTGGAGCGGCGCCAGAGGATGTCTTCGGCCGTGCGGGCCCATTCGCGGCGCACGAGATAATCGACCTCCGCGGCCGTTAGCCCGCCGCCGAAATCCTCCCCGAGATCGCCCATGGACGTCGCGGAGCCCAGAAGCTCCTCGATTCGCGTGCCGTAGGCACGGGCCAGGCGATGGGCGAGGGGCTCCGGCAGGAAAGGCCAGCGCTGACGGACCGTGGCGAAGAAGCGGTCGAAATCCGCATTCGGCATGTCGCCGCCCGGCATCTTGGCGTCTTCCGTCCAGGCGGGCTTCATGGTCGGGAAATAGGCCTTCAGCTCGTCGAGAGCGTGCTCGGCGAGCTTGCGGAACGTGGTGATCTTGCCGCCGAAGATCGACAGCACCGGCGCCTGGCCCTGTGGAGCGTCCATGTCGAACACGTAGTCGCGGGTCACGGCGGAGGCGTTGGAGGATCCGTCGTCGAAAAGCGGCCGCACGCCGGAATAGGTCCAGACCACGTCGGCCGGCGTCACCTGCTTCTTGAAGAAGTGGTTTACCACGTTGCAGAGGTACTGGATCTCGTCCTGGCTGATCTCGACCTTCTTGTCCGGAACCGACTCGACCGGGATGTCCGTGGTGCCGATCAGGGTGAACTTCTCCTGGTAGGGGATCGCGAAGACGATCCGCTTGTCCGTGTTCTGGAGAATGAAGGCTTCCTTGGTGTCGAAGAGCTTCGGCACGACGATGTGGCTGCCCTTCACCAGGCGCACGTTCTTCGTAGTGTTGAGGCCGAGCTTGGCGTTGAGCACGTCGGCCACGAAAGGCCCGCCGGCATTGACGATGACCTTGGCGCGGATGTCCTGGACCTCGCCCGTGTCCACGTTCTGAAGCTTGGCGACCCAGAGATCGCCGTCGCGCCGGGCGGAGACGAGCTTGGTCCGGACCCGGATGTCGGCACCCTTTTCGAAGGCGTCGAGGGCGTTGAGCGCCACCATGCGGCTGTCCTCGACCCAGCAATCCGAATAGACGAAGGCGGTGTCGAAGCCGGGCTTCAGGGCTTGGCCGGCCGGGTGCCGGGTCAGCTTGATCCCCTCGGTGCCCGGCAGCTTCTTGCGCGGCGCCAGATGATCGTAGAGGAACAGGCCCAGGCGCACAAACCAAGCCGGGCGGATGCCCTTCTCGTAGGGAAGGATGAAGCGCAGCGGCCAGATGATGTGGGGGGCGGATTCCAGCAGGCGCTCGCGCTCGAACAGGGCCTCGCGCACCAACCGGAACTCGTAATATTCCAGGTAGCGCAGGCCGCCATGGATCAGCTTGGTGGAGGCGGATGAGGTGTAGCCGGCCAGGTCGCCCTGCTCGCAGAGCACGACCGAGAGTCCCCGGCCCACAGCGTCGCGCGCGATGCCTGCACCGTTGATGCCGCCGCCCACAATCAGAAGATCAGTCACTGTCGTCACGAAACTCGTCTTTCATCAAAGCCAAGCGATTCTGCCGCTCAGCACATGAGTTCTTTAGCCGTCTAACGCAAGGGGTTTCTCAGGGCTTTCAGGCCCCTTTTGAAACACCAATACAAGGATGAAGAAGCCGAGCGCAAGACAGGACATGCCCAGGCAGAGAGCCATCACGGCCGCATAGCCTCCCCACCAAGCCCAGAGCGCCCCGAAGACGAAAGGGGCGGCCGCCGTGGTCAGCCGGACCGGCATGGCGATCATGCCCTGGACCGTGCCGTAGCTCTCGCGCCCGAACAGCTCGGACGGCAGCAGGGCCCGGACGATCGTCATCATCCCGTTCGAGGCCCCGAACAGGAGGGCAAAAACCGCCACGAGCCAGAAGCTCACCGGAGTGAAGGGCAGAAGCGCGAAGGCAAGAAGGCCCAGGGTCAGCACGATGATGCCGAGACCCTTCATGCCGAAGGCGCGTTCCCCGAAGGCCATGGCGAACCGGCCGACGACCTGCGCGGGCCCGATGAGCGAGAACGCGGCGACGGCCATCTCCAGCGAGAAGCCCTTCTCGACGAGAAGTGGAATCAGGTGGATCGGCAATCCCGCCGCGATGACCCCCTGCAGGACGGACGAGGCGACAAAACACCAGAAGGACATTCGCCGGAGGACCCATCGGGCGTGTGCCGGAGAAGGATGGGCCGGTCCGGCATCCGGATGAGGCGGCGTCCTGGGCGGGGCGCTCGGGATCGTCAGGGCATGCAGGGCCGCGCAGATGACGATGTTGAAAGCGGCCAGAACGAGCAGGGCATTGCGCCAGCCCAGATGCTCGATCAGCAGATGCGTGATGGGAATGAAGACCGTGCTGGCGAAGCCCCCGACCAGGGTCATGAAGGTGATGCCGCGCCGGGCCATGAATCCGAGCCTGCGGGTCAGGACCGCAAAGCCCGGTTCATAGAAAACAGTGCTCATGGCAATCCCCATGCCGATCCAGATCAGCACGAAGGCGGGGTAGCTTCCGACCCATGACCAGAGCATCAGAAGGGTTCCGGCGAGGAGGGACCCGCCGGTCATCACCGCCCGGCCATAGCCAAGGTCGATGAGCCGTCCCACCGGCACGGCGCAGAAGGCCGAAGTCCCCAGCGCCAGGGAATAGGCCGCCATCAGCTCCGACTTGCCCCAGCCCAGCTCCCGGCCCATGGGTTCGACGAACAAGGCGAAGGCATAGAATATCGTGCCGTAGGAGATCAGCACGTTCAGAGACAGAGCGGAGACAAAGGCCCAGGGCATGCGGGCGGGGGCGGACATGAATCCAGTCTTATCCCTGTCGAGACCTCGGTGTCAGCCCTAAAGCATCAGACCCAAAAGTGAACTTTGGAACGATGGGATGCACCTTCTCAGGCCCGCGCCCGTCCTGGGCAGGCCAGGAGGGCCCGCCGGCGAAAACCGGATCCTTTTCCCTCCCGATGCGCCAGAGGTTGACGGATAGGCTTTTAGCCCCCATATGCACGGCAGGCGACGGCGTCCGGCAATCGGAACGCTTGAGCGGGACTGCGTGACGGATATTCGCGGAACGGCGAAGACCCCGGTCCCCTTCTTCAATCGCTCAATCATACGACGGCCCCATCACGCGGGCTCTCGCCTCAAGAGCCCTGAAGCGCCTTTGCTTTATCAAGCCGAACCTGCTTTGCGGCTCACCGCATCCGTTCGAAAGACGTTACCACTTTGACACTCTTCACCGATTTCGGATTGGCCCAGCCGATCCTGAAGGCCCTGGCGGCCGAGGGCTATGAGAAGCCCACCCCGATCCAGGCCCAGACCATTCCCTATGCCATGGACGGCCGAGACGTCTGCGGCATCGCCCAGACCGGCACCGGCAAGACGGCCGCCTTCGCACTGCCGATCCTCCACCGCCTGAACGCGAACCCGAAGCCGCGCAAGCCCAAGAGCCCCCGCGTGCTCGTGCTCAGCCCGACCCGCGAGCTCTCGGGCCAGATCGCCGACAGCTTCAAGGCCTATGGCCGGAACCTGCGCCTCACCACGGAAGTGGTGTTCGGCGGCGTCACCATCTCCCGTCAGGAGAAGGCGCTCGCCCAGGGCGTCGACGTGCTCGTGGCCACGCCGGGCCGCCTGATCGACCTGGTGGACCGTCGGTCCCTGTCGCTCCGTGATATCGAGATCCTCGTCCTCGACGAGGCCGACCAGATGCTCGATCTCGGCTTCATCCATGCCCTGAAGCGCATCGTGACCCTGCTGCCGAAGGAGCGCCAGAGCCTGTTCTTCTCGGCCACCATGCCGAAGACGATCTCGACGCTGGCCGATTCCTTCCTGCGCGACCCGGCCCATGTGGCCGTCACCCCGGTGGCGACGACCGCGGAGCGCGTGGAGCAGAGCGTCATGTTCGTGCAGACCAACCGCAAGCAGGTGCTGCTCGAAACGCTCCTGCGCGATCCGTCCATCGACCGCGTCCTCGTCTTCACCCGCACCAAGCACGGCGCGGACAAGGTGGTGCGCGGCCTCGACAAGGCCGGCATCGCCGGAGCGGCCATTCACGGCAACAAGTCCCAGCCGCAGCGCGAGCGTGCGCTCGCCGGCTTCCGCGACGGCTCCTGCCGGGTGCTGGTGGCGACTGACATTGCCGCGCGTGGCATCGACGTCGAGGGCGTGACGCACGTCATCAACTACGACCTGCCGAACGTGCCGGAGTCCTACGTCCACCGCATCGGCCGCACGGCCCGCGCTGGCGCGACGGGTCTCGCCATCTCGTTCTGCAACGACGAGGAAAAGGCGTATCTCAAGGACATTGAGAAGCTGACGCGGCTTAAGGTTCCGGTCATGCCGCTGCCGGAGGGCCTGCCGGCCGCGCCGGCGGCCGGCGAGGCGTCCGAGCAGCGTCGCGAGCAGCCGCAGCGCGGACGTCCGGCACCCCATGCCCGCGGGCATCAGGGCCACGGCCAGCCGCGCAGCGCCGACCCGAACGCCGAACGCGGTCCGAAGCGCCGTCGTGGACGCGGCGGAAAGCCGGGTGGCACCGCTCAGCCGCAGGGCGGACAGCCGACCGGGAATCAGCAGCGGCCCGCGCAGGGCCAGCGCCCGGCCCAGGGCCAACGACCCGCTCAGGGCAAGCCGGCCTCCAACCGCCAGGATGGACGCCGCGGTGACGGAGCCCAGGTGGCGTGGCTCGAAAAGAGCCCCCGCCGCCGGTAACAATCGTCAAAGGCGCCTTCGGGCGCCTTTTTCTTGCGCAATGGCCCATCGCGTCCAGCCCATGGCATAGAATCTGCGGTACGAGCCACGCCCAAAGGAGAGACACTTCATGGCCAAGCGCGCTGGAAGCGCCGATCTGCCGCTGCATTCCGGCCATGTGCCGAAATGGCTGGCCGACCGCATGACGCGCCTGGGCGGTGTGGTGAGCGAGGCCATCGTGCATCACTACGGACGCGACGAACTGCTGCGCCGGCTCGCTCATCCGTTCTGGTTCCAGTCGTTCGGCGCCGTGATGGGCATGGATTGGCATTCCTCGGGCATCACCACCAGCGTCATCGGGGCCCTGAAACGCGGACTCACGCCGCTCTCAAAGGAACTCGGGATCCATGTCTGCGGCGGGCGCGGCAAACACTCGCGCCAGACGCCCCATGAGCTGATCGCCATTGGTGAGCGCGTCGGCTTCGACGGCGCGGCTCTGGCGGACGCCAGCCGGCTCGTGGCCAAGGTCGATAGCGCGGCGATCCAGGACGGTTTCGACCTTTATCTTCACGGCTTCATCGTCACGGACGACGGCCGATGGGCCGTGGTCCAGCAGGGCATGAACGATGCCTCGCGGCAGGCTCGCCGCTACCATTGGCTGTCCGAGGATCTGGAGAGCTTCGTCGACGAGCCGCATTCGGCGATCGACGGCAAGGGGCAGGGCACGATCGTCAACCTCACCGACCGCCGCGCGGCGGCCTCCCGAAAGGCCCAGATCGACATTCTCGATTCCCTCGGACCCGACGGCATCGCCCGCAAGTTCCTGGCTCTCGAGGAGCGTGAGACGGAGCCTGCGCCACAACCCCTTTTGCCGCATCTGGTGATGCCCGAGCACCACGACGTTCGCGCCAAGGACGTGGTGCTGCGACGGCTGCACGGGAGCCTTGCGGCGGCAGCCGATCGAGGCCCGGCGGATTTTCCCGATCTTCTGATGACGCCGGGCGTCGGGCCGCGGACCGTGCAGGCGCTGGCCATGGTGGCCGAAGTCGTTCACGGCACACCCTGCCGCTTCAGCGATCCGGCCCGCTTCTCCTTTGCCCATGGCGGCAAGGACCGGCATCCCTATCCGGTTCCCGTCCGGGTCTACGATGAAACCATCCGGGTGCTGAAATCGGCCGTCCAGAAGGCAAAGCTCGGGCAGCAGGAGGAGCTGTTCGCCCTGAAGCGCCTCGACGATCAGGCTCGCGAGCTGGAACGCCATGCCAGCGGGCCCGATGTGGAGGAGCATATCCGGCAGGAGCGCGCCAAGTCGCATGCCTACGGCGGCCGCTCCGTGTTCGGGGACGAACCGCCGCCTGCATGATGCACTGGCTCACCATCCGGCGAAAAACGCGAAGTCCCGACGTATGGGTTTCCAGGTCTGGATCTGCCGCGGCTCGCGCAGAAGCTCGGGCAGCCGTTCCCAATAGGCCTTGCGGTAGTCCCGGTGCATCTGGACTTCGACCACGTCGTCGAGGTCGGACCAGGTCTCGTAGATCATGAACCGGGTCGGATCCTCGGGATCCTGATGCAGAACGGCATTGATGAAGCTCGTCTCGTGGCGCATGGCATCGAGCACCGGCATCAGAAGGTCGAGAAAGGCCTCTTCGCAATCGGGCTTCAGGCTGATCGTCACCACGAAGGTCACCGGATCACTCTGGTTTCCGCGATTGGCGGCCGCCTTGAGAGTGTCGCTGAGCTTCATCGTCGTCTCCTCCGCTTCGATTCTGATGACCAGAATGGCCGCGCACGGAAGCGAAGGAAATTACCCGGCAGGTAATGGAGTCCCTGAGGGATCAGCGCTGCGCCTTCTGCAGCAGGCTCTTGTCGAGCATCACGTGGACGCCCTTGTTGCCGTTGACCACCTGGGTGATGCGCAAGTCCGCCGCGAGGCTGCACAGGGCGTAGGCTTCGGCCTTGGCGATGCCCGTGCGGGCGGCGATCAGGTCGATCATGCTGCGCAGCGCGATGACCACGCAATCGTCGAGATCTGGGTCGAACGCCATGGTCATGACATGCGTGGGCGTCTCGGCCATGGGCCAGGTGAGATGCATGTCCTCCCGCAGGTGCAGCTCGAAGGTACCGATCAGGCCCGTCTCGATCGCCGTCACGCAGACCTCGCCGTCGCCCTGAACGCCGTGCCCGTCGCCGACGGAGAACAGGGCGCCGTCCATGTGGATCGGCAGGTAGAGGGTCGTCCCCGCAACGAGCTCTTTGTTGTCGAGGTTGCCGCCGTTGCGCCGTGGGGGCAGGGTGCTGAGCGCCCCCCAGGCGGCGGGCGGCGCGACCGCCATCACGCCGAAGAACGGTTTCAGAGGTAGGTCGAGGCCCCACGGCAGCCGGCCGGTCATCCGCCCCCGGTCGAGCGGGATATTCATCACGTGGATCTCGTCGAAATCGTCCGGCAGGGCTCCTTTCTGGGGCGCGGAATAGGTGAAGCCCCAATCGTAATGCAGCGCGATGTCCTTGATGCGGACTTCGAGAACCTGACCGGCCTTGGCACCCCGCACGGCGACAGGCCCCGTGCAGATATGGCCCGGCAGTTTCGGCCTGTGGGCCGCATGGATGTCGGTGAGTGCCTGCGGGATCACGAACGGCGCCGGTGGCATCGCCTCCGGGCCGCCCGACACGGTCGAGATCGTGACCGTGTCGCCGGGATCGACCGTCAGCAGCGGCTTGAGATTCGCGTCGAAATAACCCCAGTGAATGGTCTCCGGGGAAGCCTCAATCCGGTACTCGGCCACGAAACACCTCTGCCATCGCTATGGATTCAGGGTGTCTCGCATTCCTATACGTCAAGGACAACTGGCTAATGGTAGGGATCCGCCGCGTCCCTGAGGCCGTCGCCCATGAAGTTGAAGGCGAGCACCACGATCACGACCGGCACCATCGGGAAGAGCAGCCAGGGATGCAGCTGCACGGCTGCCAGGTTCTGCGCCTCGTTGAGCAGCACGCCCCAGCTCGTCACGGGCGGGCGCAGGCCCAGGCCCAGGAAGGAGAGGGCCGTCTCGCCGAGAATCATGGAGGGAATCGAGAGGGTCGCCGAGGCGATGAGGTGGCTCATGAAGTTCGGGATGAGGTGGCGCGCGATGATGCGCTGCTTGGACGCTCCCATCAGTTCCGCCGCCTTGACGAAATCCTCCTCGCGCAGGGAGAGCAACTTCGAGCGCACCGCGCGGGCCAGCCCCGGCCAGTCGAGCAGGCCGAGGATGATCGTGATGCCGAAGAACACCAGGATCGGGCTCCAGTTCGCCGGGAGGGCGGCCGAGAGCGCGAGCCACAGGGGCAGCTCCGGGAGCGAGCGCAGGATCTCGATCATGCGCTGGATGACATGGTCGACCCATCCGCCGAGATAGCCGGCAAGACCGCCGAAGAAGAGGCCGAGTGCGAACGACACCGCGATGCCGACGATCCCGATGGTGAGCGAGATTCGCGCCCCGTAGATGATGCGCGAGAGCAGGTCGCGCCCGAGCCGGTCGGTGCCGAGCAGGAACATGGTGCCGTTCTCAGGCGGGCAGACGACATGGACATCCATCTGCCAGAGGCCCCAGAACTGATAGGCGTCGCTCCTGCACAGGAACCGGATGGGCTGTGGCTTCGACGTATCGGGCGTGTAGACGCGCCGGAAGCTCTCGAGGTCGAAGCTGTAGCTGTAGGGATAGGTGAAGGGGCCGACGAAGCGGCCTTCATGCATCAGATGAATGCCCTGCGGCGGCGCGTACAGAAAATCCCCGTGGCGCTTGGTCTGGTTGTAGGGCGCGATCACCTCGACGAAGGGCACGATCGCGTAGAAGAACAGGAGCACGAAGGCCGCCGCCACCGCCACCTTGTGGCGACGGAACTTCCACCACATCAGCTGCCAGGACGAGGCGCGGTAGAAGCTCTCGTTCTCGGCCCCGACAGGCTCGGTCTTGCCGGGATCGAAGGGCGCCGGATCGACGTAATGGCGCTTGGAGGTGATGGCCGTGTTCATCGCCCGCCTCCCATCCGGATGCGCGGATCAAGCCAGGCGAGCAGGAGGTCGGAGATCAGCATGCCGACGACCGTGAGCATGGCGACGAACATGAGGATGAACCCGGCCAGGAACTGATCCTGGCTCTTCAGCGCGCTCAGCAGGATCGGCCCCACGGTCGGAAGACTCAAGACCAGGGACACGAGAACCGAGCCGGATACCAGATGCGGCAGGAGATTGCCGATATCGGCGATGAAGGGATTGAGCGACATGCGGAAGGGATATTTCAGCAGGGCCTTGGTGGGGCCGAGGCCCTTGGCCTTCGCGGTCACATAATATTGCTTGCCGAGCTCGTCGAGCAGGTTCGCCCGCATGCGCCGGATCATGGCGGCCGTTCCGCCGAGCCCGATCACGACGGTCGGGACAAGGAGATGCGAGAACAGGGACTGCGTCTTGGCCCAGGTCCAGGGCTCGCCCGCATATTCTGCGTCGTAGAGCCCGCCGATCGAAACGCCGAACCAGCGGTTCATGTAATAGAGCAGGATCAGCGCGAGCAGGAAGCTCGGGGTCGCAAGTCCGATATAGCCGATGAAGGTGGCGAGATAGTCGCCCACGGAATATTGCCGCGTCGCCGAGTAGATCGCGATCGGGATCGACACCACGTGGATGAAGATCACCACCGCGAGATTGACGAGGAGCGTCAGCCACAGGGCATCGCCGACCACCTCCACAACGGGCTTGTCGTACTCGAAGGACCAGCCCCAGTCGCCCTGAAGCAGGCCGGAGAAGCCGTTCGGTCCCGGCATGACGCCGACCCAGACCAGGTATTGCTGCCAGGCGGGCTTGTCGAGCCCGTACTGCTTGATGAGGAATTCGGCCTTCGCGACGGAGGCCGATTCGCCCTGGGCCCGCAATTCGGCGATCTGGTTGGACAGGAAGTCCCCAGGCGGCAGCTTGATGATGAAGAAGATCAAGGCCGATATGATCAGCAATGTCACCGCCATGGTGACGATGCGACGCAACAGGAAGCGGATCATCGGCGGGCCTCTTTGCCGGCGGCTTTGTTCCAATGGATCTCGTCCAGGCGATAGATGCCGAGCATCGCGGTCGGCTCCCAGCTGTAGAGCGCCTTGGCGGGGAGCCCCTGCAGGCCGTTGCGGACGACGATCGGCTGCAGGGCGCCGGAGATGGTGCCGATCGACCATTGGTTCTCGGCGTGGTTGCGCAGCATCTCGGTCCAGACGTCCCGTTGCACGGTCCGGTTCCCGGTGTTCATCCAGGTCGTGTAGAGATCGAGAAGGCGCTGCGCCTCCGGGATATCGACCTGCTCGCCGTTCTTGCCTTTCGTTTCCACGTGCTGGCCCCATTTCGGCCAGGTGTAGTTGTCCTGGCGCATGGGAGCGAGTTCGGTCGGCGGCATGATGGCCGTGGGGATCGCGTTGTCGAGGCCGGGGGCCGCGACCATGACGGTCAGGCCTGCATAGGAGCGGTTGCGCAGGACGGTCCGGTCCTGGGGCTTCACGAAGAGCCTGACGCCGATCTCGCGCCAGAATTCGCCGATCAGGGTCAGACCGTCGACCACGAGGCTGCTCTCGCCGTCGGTTTCGACGATGATCTCCAGCTCGCGTCCGTCGGGCAGCAGGCGGATGCCGGCGCCGTTGCGCTTCGTCAGGCCGATCTCGTCGAGAAGCCGGGAGGCCTCGCGCGGATCGTACCCGGCGTTCTCCGTGCGCAGCTCGGCCGAGAAGAGCGGGCTTTCCGCCACGATCGTATTGTTACCCTCGGTGCCGAGCCCGAACAGCAGCGCGTTGTTCAGGGTCCTGCGGTCGATGCCGAGCGACAGGGCGCGGCGGAAGCGGATGTCCCGGTTGAGCTGGCGCCAGACCGGATCCACCGTGTTGAGATTGGGATAGAGGGCAAGTTCCGTGCCGCGCGCATAGGGCCAGAGCAGGGTGGTGTATCCCTTGGCCTTCTCACCCTCCTTCAGGACCGGAATGTCACTCATGGAGAGGCCGCGGAACAGGAGATCGAGCTCGCCCGCATTGGCCTTGGCCGCGAACAGGCCGGGGGCCGAAACATCCATGATGAGCCGGTCGACATAGGGCAGCTGCTGTCCCTGGTGGTCGACCCGGTGATAATAGGGATTGCGCTCGAAGATGAAGCGGTTGGCCGGCGCCGCGTTCATGACGCGCCAGGGCATGAGCGTGGGCAGGGCCGGGTTGGTCTGCTCCTTCATGTCGTCCATGCGGTTGTGCAGGGCGGCCCAGGATTTCAGCTTCTGCTGCTTGGCCTTCTCGTCGAGGGCCGCCTTGTCGGCATATTTGGCGTGGAACTGCTTGAGATAGGTGGAGGCGCGGTAAATTCCCGGATCGAGGGATCCGGCGAGCTGCGGCAGGAATCGCGGATTGGGCTTGTCCCAGGTGAAACGCACCGTCCGTTCGTCGAGGACCTCGAAGCGCGGGGGCTTTCCGTCCACGAGCATGAATTCGGGCGGGCCGGCGGGCGAGAGATCCGCGTTCTGGGCCACGTCCTCCCAGTAGTAGCGGAAATCCTCCGCCGTGAAGGGCGAGCCGTCCGACCAGCGGTGACCGGCGCGCAGGGTGAAGGTGAAAACCCGGTCGTCCTCGTTCTCGTATTTTTCGAGCAGGTCGGGCTTGAGATGCAGGGTGCGGTCGTAGCCGACGAGCCGCGTGTAGGTGTAGGTCGAGATGTAGCGGATGTCGCGCGGCCGCGGCACCAGGGTGACCATGTCGCCGCCATACTGGCCCGCCGCGTCGACCACGATGGGGGTTTTCGGCAGCCGCTCGGCCAGAGGCGGCAGCTTCTTGTCCTTCACCTGCTCGGCGAAGAAGGGAGCGTCCTTGAAATCCTGCGCCAGGGCCGGCAATGCCAGCCATGCGAGAGCGGCAGCGAGGACGAACGGTCTTGGTCTGATACGGATCAGCATCACGCAGCCTCCCGGGCTGTCAGGTGCCCCAGACGAACCTTGTGGCCAGGTTCGATCTCTTTCATGTGGCCGAACTCGCCGGGTTTGATGCGGAACGGCTCGGGCCATTCCGACGGCTGCGAGAAGCGGCCGGTCCGCAGTTTGGCGAAGTCCAGCGGGCGATCGATGTCCGGATCCGGCACGGCGGCGAGAAGCGCCTGCGTGTAGGGATGAACCGGATTGCGGAAGAGGGAGGATTTCGGCGCCTCCTCGACGATATAGCCCCGGCACATGACCGCGATGGTATCGGCGATGTAGTCCACCACGGCGAGATTGTGGGACACGAAGAGGTAGGACAATCCGAGGGCCGATTGCAGATCCTTGAGCAGGTTGAGCACCTGGGCCTGCACCGACACGTCGAGAGCGGAGACGGGCTCGTCGCAGAGCAGCACGCGAGGCTCCAGGGCAAGCGCCCGCGCGATCCCGAGGCGCTGGCGCTGGCCGCCGGAGAAGGAATGCGGGTAACGTCTGAGCGAGCGCTGATCGAGCCCGACCATGTCGAGGAGCTGCTTGACCCGCTCGTAGCGCTGGTCCGAAGTGCCGATGTCGTGGATGCGCAGGGGCTCCGTCAGAAGCTCGTAGACCGTCATGCGCGGGTTGAGCGACGAGAACGGATCCTGGAAGATGAACTGCACCGAACGACGGTAGGCCGTCAGCGCATCGCCTTCCAGCTTGTGCACGTCTTTCGGACCCGTGCCGTCGTCGAAGAGGACGCGGCCCGCATTGGGCGTCAGGGCCCGCATGATCATCTTGGACACGGTGGTCTTGCCGCATCCGGATTCACCCACGAGCCCCAGGGTTTTCCCGGCAGGAAGGGTGAGATCGACTTCGCTGACCGCGCGGATCTGCTGCGTCTTGCCGGAGAACCAGCCCGACCGGAGCGTGAAGCATTTGGTGAGATGCTCGGCCTTCAGGATGGGGCCGTTGGGCTGGATGCGCTGCGGAGCGCCGGCGGATGCGAGAGCCGCGCTCTTCACCTCGCGGATCGGCGTCAGCCGCTCGTTCTCGCCCATGGCGAAGCGCGGGACGGCCCGCATGAGCGCCTGGAGATAGGCATGCTGCGCGTTGCGGAAGATGTTCTCCCGGGAGCCGGCCTCCATGATCTTCCCGCGATACATGACCACGACCTCATCGGCCACGTTGGCGACCACGCCGAGATCGTGGGTGATGAGGAGCACCGACATGCCCGTCTCGATCTGGAGTTCCTTGATGAGATCGAGGATCTGAGCCTGCGTGGTCACGTCGAGCGCCGTCGTGGGCTCGTCCGCGATCAGGAGGGCCGGGCGTGTGATGAGCGCCATGGCGATCATGGCACGCTGGCGCAGCCCGCCGGACAGCTCGAACGGGTAGGTCGTCAGGGCCCGCTTGGGATCGGGAAAGCCGACCCGGGCCAGCACGTCCACGGTCCTCTGGTTCGCCTTGGTCTGATCCACGTCCGAATGGATCATCAGCGCCTCGGAGATCTGGTCGCCGATGGTGTGGAGCGGCGACAGGGATGTCATCGGCTCCTGAAAGATCATGGCAATGCGCCCGCCGCGCAGGGCATGCATGGCGTCGCTCTCGGGCGCGAGCGCCGCGATATCGACGCTGCCCCCGTTCGCCGGATCGTTGAAGAGGATCGATCCGTTGGTGATCCTGGCCTTCTTCGACAGGATCTGGAGGATGGCCTGCGCGGTGACCGATTTGCCCGAGCCGGACTCGCCGACGAGCGCCACCGTCTTCCCCTTGGGAATGTCGAACGTCAGGCCGTCGACCGCGCGGAAGTCCCCGGCGTCGGTGTTGAAGTCAACTGTCAGCTGGCGAACCGACAGGAGTGGCGCTTCCATATGCTCCTCCAGGATCTATGAGCATAACGCATCAGATCCCATTAGATCTCAATTGTGATCTTGTTTCCAAGTCGAAACAGGCATCTGGACACAGGAAACGTATGCCTCTGGCGGCGAGATGGGCGATAAGCCTTTCGCATAACGACCAGATGACGTCGTCATGAGCGAGATGATGGGTCAGGAACCCGATCGGCTCGCCGCGGTCCGCCCGGCCCATCGCGCGCCGCTCGACCGCGTTGGCGAGATTGGCGATGATCAGGGCCGGATCGGCCAGGCTTCTCGTCCCGTGCCAGTCGATGGGATCCACGTGGGTGTTGATCTGAAGGAGACCTGACACGGGATAGGCGGACATCCGGTCGTTGAAGGTCGATATCGCCCGAAATCCCTGGCCCGGCAGGATCGCGACGAGATCCCGGGCGATCCGGTTCCAGGGTGGCACGAAGACGGGCAGGAGCCTCGATCCGAGGAGCTGGCGCGCCGCGTGCAGGGCCCGTTCCAGTTCCGCCGTCATCTCGTCCAGCGTGCGGTGAGGGCCGAATTCCGCCTTCTTCTCGCCCGCTGGCGCATGATCGGCATGGCTCCATCCGTGGACGAGCGCGAAGGCCTTGTTCTCCTCCGCCAGTCGGACCGCAAGGGAAGCCTCGATGCCGCTCGGGATGACCGCGAGGCCGATCCCGGCATCGTACCGGCGGGCAAGGCCGAGGAGCCGGTCGAGTTCGGGCGTATCGGCCACCGCATCGTCGTCCCGCCACCAGAAGCCGACGGGGCAATCCCGATCCTGGGCTCGGTCGAGCGCCTGGTCGAGAGGCGACCAGTCGATGGCCCGGTGAAGGGCTGGCCGGGACTGCACGAGGCTCTCGGCCAAGGCGACCGTCCGGCGGGCGCCGTCGCTGGACACGGCCGGCCTCCGGGACGATGGCCATGACAGCGCGCGCCCGATCGCCCGAACGAGGTTCGGCGGCGACAGATCCGCCTCGGGCAGGATTTCAGCCAAGCCCAGGGCCGCCAAGCGCTCGGCCCGCAGACGCTGTTCCGTCTCCTGGCCGGCCTCGAAAGGCACGAGGACCGACCTCACGCCGCACCGCAGCAGGTCGACGGTGGTGTTGTACCCGGCTTGGCTCACGGATAGTTCGGCGCCGGCGAGCAGAGTCCGGAAGTCGGGCCGCGCGAGCTCGACGGCGACATGAGCCGGAGCGCCGGCCCGAAGCTCACGGAAGTTGGAATCGGCGACGCTCCGGCCGACGAGGATACGCCAGGGCCGGTCGGTGATCTCCTGGGCTGCCTCGAGGGCGGCGCGGTAGAGCGGCAGGCTCGCCGCGCTCGACCCGCCTGAGACGACGATCCCGTGCCGGCGGGTCTCCGGCACCGGGCTCTCGTTCTCGTCCACGTAGCCGGTGTAGCGGATGAGGGGTCTGACCTGCTCGTCCAGGGGCCACGAGGCTTCCAAGGGAACCAGCTCCGGGTCGCCGTGGACGAGGACCGCGTCGTAATGCCGGAGCACGCGTTCATGGGCTTCGGCGATCCGCGACGCCTTGGAGGACGGCACCAGCACGTCCCGGATTGAGCACACGATCCGCGGGCTCGGATCCGCGCCGCGCGCAGCCTCGATCAGCGCGCAGAACTCATCGGCCAGAACGCGCCGCCCGAAGGGAAACAGTTCGGTGATGAGGATGTCGGGCCGGACGGTCGTCAGGGTGTCGAGAAGGAGGGTGCGGCGCCTTTCGAGATAGGCTGCATCCACGGGTTCGAGGTCTTCGTCGAGCAGCGTCCTGAAATCCGTTCCGACCGTTCGCACGGGAGGCAGCTGAACGAGGGTGACGGTGCCCAGATCGGGCAGCCGGGCTGGGCTTCCGCCCGTTACGAGGGTGGTTTCGTGCCCTTCCCGTGCGAAGGCCCGTGCGAGAGCGGCGGCCCTCGTCAGGTGGCCTGCGCCCAACAGATGCGTGACGGCGATCAGAACGCGCACGGTCATTCTCCCGCCTCATCCGTGAGCGGTTGGAGCGCATTGCGCAAGCGCAAAGAAGCATGATCGAGGCCGCGTTCCTGCCGGACGAACCGCAACGCGTTGGCGCCGAGATCCCGCAGCCGTCCGCGGTCCCCTAGAAGATCGCTCAACGCTCCCGCGAGGGCCACGGGGTCGCCCGGGGGCGTGAGAGTTCCGGTTTCGCCGTTCCGCACGACGCTGGCGACCCCGCCATACGCACCTGCAGCCACCGTGCAGCCCAGAGCCTGCGCTTCCAGCAGCACCATGCCGTAGGCCTCGTTGACGGCCGGCCAGACAAAGAGATCGGCCGCCCCGTAGAACGCCGCCAGATCGGCCTTGCTGTCGATCCGCCCATGGAAGCGCACGCGCTGCGCCATGTCGGAGAAAAGCTGTGCGACCTCGTCGCGGGCCTCGCCGTCACCGACGACGTCCAGGGTCCAGGGCAGGTGCCGGAGTCGCTCCAGGGCAACGGCCAGAATGCGGTAGGAGGCGAGCTTGTCGCCCTCCCGCATCATCGCCACCGTCAGGAGGCGCGGCGCGGCTTCCGGCAATGGGCGGGAGGGCGGTGCCGGCCAGTCCTGCAGGTCGAGAAACGGCGGCAGATCCACCAGACCCTGCCGCTGCGGCTTCGCCCGCTCCAAGGCCTCCCGATCATGCGCGGTCATCACGAAGACCACATCGGCCCGGTCGAGGG
Source organism: Microvirga terrae (assembly GCF_013307435.2). Classification (NCBI taxonomy): domain Bacteria; kingdom Pseudomonadati; phylum Pseudomonadota; class Alphaproteobacteria; order Hyphomicrobiales; family Methylobacteriaceae; genus Microvirga; species Microvirga terrae. The sequence continues at coordinate 3,738,850 of NZ_CP102845.1, read as the reverse complement.
CCGCTTCCGCCCCTTCATGTCCGAGCGTCCAGGATCCCCGGGCGCGCTTGGCCGCCCGCGAGCCTTCGGCAACGGCGTAGGGAATGCCGAGAGCCTCGGCGACGCGTGGGCCGATCCAGTCCGGCGCCTTGTAATAGACGTGGTAGGTGAACCACAGACGCGGTCGCATCGCGCCGGGCATTGCCCTGTAGCGGGCGATGAGGCGATCGGCTTCCGCCAGCGAGCGCCGTCGGAGATCGTCCTGGCACTCCCGGTCGCCGGCCTTATCGAGGGTCCGCAGCTCGCTGGCGAGGAAAGGCGAAAAGCCCGCCCCGCCGAGAGCTTTCATCAGCAGGCGCGCCATGGTGCGGTCGCCCGAGGGCAGGGGGTGGTTCGGGCTCTTCAAGGGAGCGTAGAACGCAATGGGCCGCGCGGGGGTCACACGCGCTCCGGTTCTCGTGTCGGGCTCTGCGTCACGGCGCGCAGCCGGGCTTCCAGCACGTCGATCCCGCCTTCCATGGAAAACTCCCGCCGCAGGCGCGAGAAAGCCGCGTCGCCAAGGGATTTCCGGCGCTCGGGATCGCGGGCGAGGAGATTGACGGCGTTGGACAAGGCCTCCCAATCGCCCGGCGGCACGAGCCGGCCTTCCAGGTCGTCGCGGATGAATTCCGGGATGCCGGCGAAGTCCGTCGCCACGATGGCAAGCCCCTGGCTCGCCGCCTCCATGATCACGTTCGGCAGACCGTCCCGATCGCCCGATCGGGCTTCTTTGGAGGGCAGTACGAACAGGTCGGCCTCGCGCAGAAGGGAAATGATGTCGGGCTGCGCCTTCGCGCCCAGAAACGCCACCCTGTCGGCGATTCCGGCCTCCTGGGCCTGCTTCTTCAGGCTGGCGAGCAGCTCTCCGCCGCCCACATGCGCGAAGCGCCAGTGGAGGTCCTGCGGCAGGGCCGCGAGCGCCTTGATCAGGTCGCCGTAGCCCTTCTTCGCCACGGCCCGCCCGACGGACACGATGCGCACCGGATCGCGCGGGTTCACGCCGTTCCTGGCGGGGCGGCCTTCCGGAGGCGACGGAAAGCGCGAGAGATCGAGCCCGTGATAGACGAGCGAGACGCGCTCGGGCCGGGACAGCGATTGGAGATTGCCGGCACCCTGCGCCGTGCAGGTGACACCCCAGAGTGCCTCCGCGATCTTTTCGCGCTTCTCCCAGTCGGGGGTCGTCCAGATGTCCTTGGCATGAGCCGAGAAGGTCCAAGTCCGGCCCGTGAGCAGCGCGGCGTACCGGACGACGGACGCCGGCGTGTGCAGGTAATGCACATGCAGGTGACCGACATCCTCCGGCATCTCCCTGGCCATCACGAACGCTTGGCCGAGGCGGCGCACCCGGTTGGCGGTGAAATCGCGCTTCAGATCGCCCCAGAATGCCCTCATGGCGCGTCCGAAACCCTTCTGCCTCAGGCTCCAGACGCCGCCACGCAGCACGCGCAGGGGCTCCTCGTAGAGATATTCCGGCAGATAGGTCACGGGCGCCTTGATCGCCTTGTGCATCGGATGCACGGCCCGCTCCGTCGGATGGCGGAGCGACCAGATCTCAAGGTCAAGACCGCGCTGCTCCAGGGCCAGAATCTCCTGGGCGATGAAGGTTTCCGAGAGGCGTGGATACCCTTTCACCACGATGGCGATGCGCCGGGCTTTCATTGAGGCGAGCATGGGGGCGATTACTCGGCCGCCTGGTGATAGGTGGCGAACGGCGCCCGTGGATCCGTCAAGGCCCTGAGGCGTTCCTGGACCCGGTCGAGTCCGTCGAGAAGGCCCGGGACGGTCACCTCCGACGGGCGCGGCTGCGATGACAGGGATCGAAGGGCGGCGGCCATGCGCTCGGGCGTGCGCGGCTCCTTGTAGTCGCTGAGCATGCTCACCAGCCCGAGCCGCTCGCCTTCGACGGCCCGGATATACTGCTCGAGGCGGGGACGCGTGCGCGGAACGATGAGTGTGCGCTTGTCGAACGAAAGGGCCTCGCAGAAGGTGTTGTACCCGCCCATGGCCACGATGGCGTCCGCCTTCTTCATGAGCCGTTCGATCTTGTTGTCGAACGACATCACGTCGAGCTTCGGCTGCTTGGCGATGCGTTCCACGAAGGACCGGCGCTTGTCCCGGTCGATGAAGGGGCCGAACAGGATCAGAGCCGGCTGATCGAGCTCCGCGTCGGCCTCGTAGGCCGAGATCACCCAGTCGATCAGGTCGTCGCCATCGCCCCCGCCGCCGGTGGTCACCAGGACGAATGGCTGCTTCGTGATCTTGGGATAGCGGGTCAGGGACGGGGTCGGCGGCACGTCCCGGCGCAGATAGCCGGTATAGGTGATGCGCTCCTCCACGTGAGCGGGGAGGTTGAGGGCCTGGAGGGGCTGATAAACGTCCTTGAGGCCATAGACCCAGATCTCGTCGTAATAGCGGATGAGGGCGTCCTTGGCGTCCTTGCGCTCCCATTCCGGAACGAGAAGAGCCGGTTCGTCCATCACGTCGCGGATGCCGAGCACGAGGCGGCATCCGGCTGCCTTGAGGTAATCGAGCGCCGGCACGACCTCGCCGCGAAATCCGGTCGGCTCCTTGTCGACGATGAACACGTCCGGCTTGAAAGCCTTGGCGGCTTGAAGGATGAGGGCCTGGCGCAGGCCGACGGCCTCATCCAGCTCCACATTGAGGTTGAGGCTGCGGTAATCCCCGTCCGGCAGCTTCGTGACCCCCGGGATGCGGATGTAGTCGACGCCGCTGTCGAACTCGAAATTGCCGATGACCGGCGAGCCCGAGATGATGACCACCGAGGTGTCTGGATGGCTCTGGACGATGGCGTTCGCGATCGCCCGCGACCGGCGAAGATGCCCGAGGCCGAAGGTGTCGTGGCTGTAGATGAGAACACGGGTTCCGCGGCCGCTCACGGGCTGCACCGGGGAAGGACCTGCGTCCTGATCGAAGTCCTTCACCAGGTCTGCCATGCGGCTGCCCCTACGGTCAGTCTGCCGGGTCGAACGCCGACCCGTCCGCCTTCTCTACCTTCAAGAGTATCGGATCCAAAGGTGATTTTGCACGCTTGGGATGGATTCCGATGCTCCCTCCTATAAGTAGCACATCGCTGGGGGCGGACGACCGGATCCACTTTTCCGCACGACGCGCTAAGGTCCCTATCGATCAAATAAGGCATTGCCCGAGATCGGAAAGAGGTTCATCCAGGCGTACAGAAGTGGTAACCGTTGGGCAATGGAAAAGAGCCTCTTCAGGTATATTTGGACACATTCCAAGCGCGACCAGCTCATCGTCTGCGCCGTAGTGCTCGCTTCTCTGCCGTTCTACTTCATGTCCCTGGATCTGCCCCGGCAGATCGTCAACCAGGCCATCCAGGGCGAAGCCTTCAGGGACGGCAACGCCACCGCTCCGTTCCTCCATCTCAGCTATGGATGGCCGAAATGGCTCGGGGGCGGCACTCTGGAGATCTTCCAGGGCTTCCAGGTCGGCCGGCTCGGTCTGCTCTTCGGCCTCTCGACCCTGTTCCTGTTCTTCGTCATCGTCAACGGGGCGTTCAAGTACTGGATCAACGTGGCCAAGGGCGTGCTGGGCGAGCGGATGCTCCGGCGGATGCGCTTCGACCTGTTCTCCATGGTGCTCCGGTTCACCCCGGATGCCCTGCGCACGGTCAAAGCCTCAGAGACCGCAACGATCATCAAGGATGAGGTCGAACCGATCGGCGGCTTCATCGGGGATGCGTTCATCACCCCGATCTTCCTGGGCATGCAGGCGATCACGGCGCTCGCCTTCATCATGATCCAGAACGTGTGGCTCGGACTGATCGCCCTGGCGGTGATCGCCGTCCAGTTCACGATCATTCCGAAGCTGCGGCGCGAGCTCCTCCGCCTTGGAAAGCAGCGCCAGATCGCCTCCCGTCAGCTGGCGGGGCGCATCGCCGAGGTCCAGGACGGCATCGAGGTCGTTCATGTCCACAATGCCTACGATTGGGAGCGGGCGGAGATCGGACACCGGCTGTTCAATCTCTTCACCATCCGGCTCAAGATCTATAACCGGAAGTTCTTCGTCAAATCGCTCAACAACTTCCTGGCGCAGCTGACGCCTTTCTTCTTCTACGCCATCGGCGGCTATTTCGCCCTGCGCGGCACCCTCGACATCGGCCAGCTCGTCGCGGTCATCGGCGCCTATCGGGAGCTGCCTCCGCCCTTGAAGGAGCTGATCGACTGGGACCAGCAGCGTCTCGACGTTCAGGTGAAATACGATCAGGTCACCCAGCATTTCGCCGAGGAGCGGCTCGTGCCGCAGCTCGAGGCTCGCGAGGAGGCGGAGGAGGATCAGCCCCTGGTCGGCGAGCTCGTGGCCAAGGATATCCGCGTGGCGGGCCCCCATGGCGACATGATCATCGAAGGAGGCGCCTTCGCCGTCACTCTGCCTGCGAGCGTCGCCCTGATATCCAACGGCGGGGCGGCCGCGAGCTCCCTGGCGCGCATCCTGGCCCGCCGCATGTCGGAGTTCAGTGGGCAGATCCGGATCGGGGAGCGCGACCTCACCCAGCTGTCCGTTCCCGTGATCGGGCGTCGGATCGCCTATGCGGGGGTTGATCCCATCCTGTTTCCCGGCAGCATCCGCGACAACCTGATCTACGGCCTCCGGACGAAGCCCCTGGCCCGTTCGGAGGAGGAGAAGAAGGAGATGGACCGGCGGATCGCCGAAGCGTTCAAGACGGGCAATCCGATCGAGAGCATCGGCGACCGCTGGGTGGATTACGAGCGGGTCGGCGCAAGGGACGAGAACGATCTCGACCGCATCCTCCTCGATCTCCTGGACCGCATCGGCATGGGAGACACCGTCTACCTGTTCGGCCTCGCGGGCAGGATCGATCCCGAACGCCATCTGGCTCTCGCGGAGCGCGTCGTCGAAGCCCGGCGGCGCCTGCGCGAGACGTTCCTGTCGAACGGCATGGCCGATCTCGTGGAGCCCTTCGATCCGGATCGCTACAACAGCCAGGCCACCATCGCCGAGAATCTTCTCTTCGGGGTGCCGATCTCGGAGGAGTTCAGGGGGCGCAATCTCGCCGAGAACGGCCAGTTCCGCAGCGCCATCGACCGAGCCGGTCTGACCGACGATCTCGTCCGCATGGGCCTGCAGATCGCCGAGACCATGACCGAGATCTTCGAAGGTCTGCCCCCCGGCCATTCCCTGTTCGAGCAGTTTTCCTTCATCGGCGCCGACGAGCTATCCGAATTCGAGGCCATCCTGCGCCGGCACGGCAGGGGCGAGGGCACCCTGAGGCGGGAGGACCGGACGCGGCTTCTGGCGCTGCCGCTCGCCTATGTCGAGGCCCGGCACCGCCTCGGCCTCCTGGACAGCCAGCTGACGGCTCGGATCGTGGAGGCGCGGGCTCTTGTCCGCGAGGTTCTCGAAAAGGCCGGTTCCGATGGCGTGGAGTTCCTCGACCCCGAGCGTTACTGCGCGGCGGCGCCACTCCGGGACAACCTCCTGTTCGGACGCGTCAGCTATCAGGTGGCCAATGCCCGCGCCCGTGTCGCGGAGGCCATCGCAACAGTGGTCCGGGAGCTCGATCTTCTGGAGGGTATCGAGCGGATCGGCCTCGACTACCAGGTCGGCACGGCGGGCAGGCTCCTGTCGCCGCAGGAGCGGGCGAGCGTCAATCTCGTGCGCTGCCTGGTCAAGCGTCCGGACATCCTGGTCATCGACGGGGCCTTCGCGCCCTTCGATGAAGCCCGCAGCCAGCAGCTGCTCGAACTGCTGCTCGAGTTCCTCGACCAACAAAGCCTGTTCATGGTCCTTCCGAATGATCGACAGGCAGGCGCTTTCGATGTTCAGTTGCGCTTCCGCGACGGACAAATCATCACGGACAAGACGGCCGCTCCGGCTCCCAGGCCTGCCAGGCCCGAGTCGGCTGCCGCACAGAGGATAACAGGAGAGGTGGCATGACGCTTGAGACAGAGGTTCAGTCCTTGCGGCAGGTGCCCATGTTTCGAGATGTGGATCCGGCCCGCCTGAAGCTCCTCGCCTTCACGAGCGAGCGGGTGCAGTTCTCCAACGGGCAGCGCTTCTTCTCCCAGGGCGATCCGTCCGACGCCGCCTATGTGATCCTCGACGGCCGGGCGAGTGTCCTGCTCAACACGCCCGGTGGCGACATCCAGGTGGCCGAACTCGGGAGCAACGCCCTGGTGGGTGAGATGGGTATCCTGTCGGACACGCCGCGCTCCGCCACGATCATGGCGGCCGAGCCGACCACGGCCCTGCGAATCGACAAGCGCGTCTTCCTCGAGCTTCTGGCCCAGTTCCCGCAGATGTCCCTGGCGATCATGCGGGAGCTGGCGAAGCGCCTCGAGCGGACGAACGCGCAGCTTGTCGCGCAGTCATCCTAAATTTCCGGCCAACCCCTGAGATTTTTTCGGGGAAAATGCCGACACGGTTAGCAAAATCCTACTTCTTATGGCCAAGCTGACCGATTCTCGTCACATCTACCCGTCAACCCTTGTCCCAGAACGACACAAGGGAAGGCCCGGTCATCAGGTCGGGCTGTTGCGGGATTAGTGATGATGAGTAACGCGAGAACGCTGCTGTGCGCGGTTCCGCAGCCTGTTGCGGATGTGCGCAAGTCCGGACATCGCCGCTTCATTCACCTCACCTTGGCCGCGGGCCTGATGCTGGGCCTTCAGGGCTTGGCAGCCGGACCCGCGGCCGTCGCCACCCTCCCGAGCGCCCTTCTGGCAAGACCCGTCGCGGCCCCGGCCGAGCAGCCGCTCACCACCGGCTCGCTCATCACCGCGTCAATGGACTTCACCCCGAAGCTCCTGAAGGAGCCGGGCCTCTTCAAGGCGATCCTCGAGGGTGCGTTCACGTTCAAGAAACCCCACGCGGTCAAGCCGGCGCCGCAGGAACTGGCGGACGAGACAGCAGGCGATCCGGATGAGCTGATCCCCTTCAACGGTCGCACCGTGCCGCGCTGGCTCGTGCATTCCATCCTGAAGGCCGCTCATGCGACGGGGGTCGACCCGGTCTACATGATGACCCTGGCGGATGTGGAATCGAGCCTCTCTCCCGAGGCCAAGGCGCCGACGTCGTCCGCCCAAGGGCTGTTCCAGTTTATCGACAGCACCTGGATCGAGACCATCTACGCCCATGCGGCCGATTACGGGTTCGGGGCCGCTGCGGACGCGATCAGCTACGTCAACGGTGAGCTGGAGGTGAGTCCGAAGCACCGGGAGTGGATCATGAGCCTGCGCACGGATCCATATTTCTCGGCCCTCATGGCCGGCGAGCTGATCAAGGACGTGGAGCGGGCGTTGCAGGCGGAAGGCGAGCGGGAGCTGGCCGAGGCGGAGCTCTATCTGGCCCATTTCCTGGGCGCCTCCAGCGCCGTGCGCTTCCTCGAGGTCCTCGACCAGGACCCGAACATGAAGGCCTCCAAGCTGTTCCCGAGGGCCGCGAAGGCCAATGCCGGGCTGTTCACGGAAGGCAAGGGGCGCAAGCGCCGTTCGGTCAGCGTGGCGGAGCTCTACAACAAGATCGATTCGAAGATCGTCCGCCGCCTCGACCGCTACGAGGGCATCGGCCCCTATCTGGCCGAAATCTCCCGTCAGACCGAGCGCACCGAGGTGTCGGCCGACGCATCGCCGCTCGTGCAGTAAAGGCTGCGCCCGAACCTCATCCGACCGCGCTGATGGCCGACGACGCGGAGGCCGGCAGCGAGCGCGTGTGAACGAAATCGCCCTTGGCCAGGTAGGTCAGTTCCTCGGGGGTCGAGTGGCGTCCGAGGACTGGATTCCGGTGCGGGAAGCGGCCGAAACGGGCGATGATGTCGAAATTGGCCCGGGCCTGGCTGAGGGAGAACTGCCAGACCGGCTTGAGGTGCTCCGGAGCCTCGTCGAGGGCCTGTTCCGAGATGGCCACGATGCGCCTCATCCGCTCCAGATGGTCCGGACCTTCCGCATGGGCCAGCGGAAGGAAATAGAAGAACCTTTCGTAAGGGCTCGTCAGGGCGTCGTAGTGCCCGTTATCGAACCCTTCCTCGGCCAACCTCACCGTCTCCGGATCGGAGGAATAGGCGTCCGGCGCGCCGGCGAAGAGGCCGCGTGGGAACTGGTCGAGCACGATGATCAGGCACAGCCGACCGAGCGGCGTGGATCGCCAGCGGTCGAGTTCGCCGGCCCTGGCCGCACGCACCAGGGGGGCGAACCGATGCAGCTCCGCATTGGCTCCGCCGCGCATCCACCAGGCCAGCATCTGCCAGTGCGCCGCGACGTCGGCCTCCGAGAGGTCGACAGGAAACCAGAAGTCGTAGACCTCGCGCCAGTCCGTATGAGATGCCATCGGCTCCTCCTTGAAGGAGCCTCTATCCTATCGCGGGTGCCGTCTCCGGGCTGTGCTTGGAATCACCTGGCAGGGCCAGGGTTTCAGAACGCCTTGAACGTGATGATCGTATGCGTGTCGGCGATCTCCGGGATGACCTGCACGTTCTCCGCGATGAAATGGCCGATATCGACCCCGTCATCCACATGGAACTTAGCGAGAATGTCGTAATTGCCCGCCGTCGAGTAGATCTCCGACGCGATTTCCCGGTCGGCGAGGGCATTGGCGACCGCGTAGGTCTTGCCGAGCTTGCATTTGATCTCGACGAAGAAGGTCTGCATGGGGTCTCCGGAGCGTCGTCTGAAACGTGAGGATCAGGGAGATATGGCACGGGAGCACGCCGGTGAGAACCTCTGTGGTTCAACCTGACACGGCGTCATGGCCGGGCTTGTCCCGGTGAGGACGGGGAGGGCCCGGCCGGCCGAAGGTCCCAGGGGCTGCGCTCAGAGGCGTCCGATGCTGACATAGGTGAAGCCGTGGCGGCGCATCTCCTCGGGGCGGTAGACGTTGCGCAGGTCCACCACCACCGGGGCGGCCAGCGTCGCCTTCAGGCGCGACAGGTCCAGGGCCCGGAACGTGTCCCATTCGGTCACCAGCACCAGGGCGTCGGCCCCGCGGGCGCAATCGTAGGCATCCCGGGCATAGGCCACGTCGGTCAGCACCGACCGGGCCGCCTCCATGCCTTCCGGATCATAGGCTTTCACCCGGGCCCCGGCGTCCTGCAGCGCCGTGATCACGTCGATGGAGGGCGCATCGCGCATGTCGTCGGTGTTGGGCTTGAAGGTCAGGCCGAGCACCGCCACGGTCTTGCCGCGCACCGAGCCGCCGCAGGCGGCGATCACCTTGCGGCCCATGGCGCGCTTGCGCTGGCTGTTGACCGCCGCCACCGTCTCGACGATGCGCATCGGCGCCTCGTGGTCCTGCGCGGTCTTGATCAGGGCCAGCGTGTCCTTGGGAAAGCACGAGCCGCCATAGCCCGGGCCGGCATGAAGGAACTTCGCCCCGATCCGGTTGTCGAGGCCGATGCCGCGGGCCACGTCCTGCACGTTGGCGCCCACCTGCTCGCACAGATCGGCGATCTCGTTGATGAAGGTGATCTTGGTGGCCAGGAACGCGTTGGCGGCATACTTGGTCAGCTCGGCCGTGCGCCGGGACATGCTGAGCAGGGGAGACTGGTTGAGGTAGAGCGGGCGGTAGAGCTCGGTCATCACGTCCTTGGCGCGCTCGTCCTCGGTGCCCACCACGATGCGGTCCGGGCGCTTGAAATCGGCGATCGCTGCACCTTCGCGCAGGAACTCCGGGTTCGACACCACGGCGAACTCGGCCTCGGGCCGGGTCTCGCGGATGATGCGCTCGACCTCGTCGCCGGTGCCCACCGGCACGGTCGATTTGGTCACCACCACGGTGTAGCCGTCCATGGCGGCCGCGATGTCGCGGGCGGCCTGGTAGACATAGGACAGGTCCGCATGGCCGTCGCCGCGCCGGGACGGGGTGCCGACCGCGATGAACACGGCCTGTGCGCTCTTGACGGCCTGCGCCAGATCGGTGGTGAAGGTCAGGCGGTCCTCGCGCACGTTCTTGGCCACGAGATCGTCCAGGCCCGGCTCGAAGATCGGGATCGCGCCCCGGTTGAGCGCCTCGATCTTGGCCGGCTCCTTGTCGACGCAGCAGACCTCGTGCCCGAAATCAGCAAAGCAGGCGCCCGACACCAGCCCCACATAGCCCGCTCCGATCATCGCAACACGCATCAGAGACTCCCTGTTTGTTCCAACCTTGGGTTTAGAGTGGCGCGGGCTTCACAGCAACCCGCGCCGGCAGACCATTCCGGGGCACCATTTTTGGCTTTTGCAACAATGCCCCCTTTGACTTCTGGAATAAGTGCCTCCACAACACCGCCGCTTTTCAAACGGGGCATTGATGAACAATCCTTTTCTTGTCGAGGTCACCCGCGGGAACCTGGTCGAGTCGCGCCACAGGGGCAGCGTCTCGGTGGTGGATTCCGAAGGGGCCACAGTTCTGTCGATTGGCGATGTCGACAGGCGCGTTTTTCCGCGCTCCGCCGTGAAAGCGCTTCAGGCGATGCCGCTGGTCGAGAGCGGCATTGCGGACAAATACGGGCTGACCGACGAAGAGATCGCGCTGGCCTGCGCGTCCCATTCGGGCGAGCCCGAGCATGTGGCGACCGCCAAGGCCATGCTGGCCAAGGCCGGGCAGGATGCCGGCTGCCTGGAATGCGGCGTGCACTGGCCCATGGGTGAGGCGGCGAACCGGGCGCTCGCCGCCTCGGGCGGCACTCCGAGCGCGCTCCACAACAACTGCTCTGGCAAGCATGCGGGCTTCGTCTGCCTGGCTTGCGGTCAGGGGCAGAACCCGAAGGGCTACGTGCTGGCGGACCACCCGGTGCAGCGCAGCGTGCGCGAAGCCCTGGAGGAGATCACCGGCGCCTGCCACACGGTCGAGAAGAGCGGCATCGACGGCTGCTCGATCCCTACCTATGCGATCCCGCTGCCCTCGCTCGCGTTCGGCTTCGCCCGGTTCGGCACCGGGAGTGGCCTTCCGGGTGATGGAAGAGCCGCCTCCGCTTGGATCCGCCGGGCCGTGGCACGCCACCCCTTCATGGTCGCCGGCACGGGCCGCTTCGACACCAGGCTGATGGAGCTTCTCGGCGAGCGCGCCTTCGTGAAGGTCGGGGCCGAGGGCGTCTATTGCGCGTCCTTTCCCGACCTCGGCTACGGAGTTGCCCTGAAGGCCGAGGACGGCAACAGCCGCGCGGCCGAGGCCATGATGGCCGGTCTCGTGCTGCGCTTCCTCAACCTGGACACCGGGGAGCGCCGGGCCGTCGAGGAGCTGGCTCAGCCCGTGCTCAAGAACTGGAACGGGATCGAGGTCGGGCGGATCCGCCTGGCCTCCGAGGTCCTGGGAGCGATCTAAGCCGGGTCTCACGGTCTCGGATTCATCTGCTGGCGGGCGTGGAGGAGGTCGTCGGGCTTGAGCCCATGCGCGCCATGGAACGGCCGGTCGAGGACGCCCACCATGTAGACGACCAGCCCGACGAAGATCATGAGGACGCCTCCCAGCAGGAAATGCGTCGTCCGCTTCAGGTCGAACAGCCAGAGGATGAAGACGTTCAGGGCGGCGCCCGCCAGGACGACCGACCAGATCACTTTGGGCACGCTGGTCCCGGCCGCCTGGATGCGCAGGCGGCGCTGCTCGATGAAGTCCTCAAAGATCCGCAGGGCGGCCTGATGGATCAGGTCCTCGCCCGCATCCCGATTGGGCCTGAAGGCCATGAGTTGGCGACTCAGCTGGTCCACCAGCAGCGTTCCACGGGTCGATGCCTGGTTGCTGCGCTGGAACGACCAGCCCGGGCCGGTTTCCTCGTCCACATATTGGCGAAGATTGTCCGACAGGGCGGTACGGAGGGGTTCCGGATAGCCGCTGAAGGTGCGGTAGAGGGCGATGACGCTGGACGCCTCCCGCCCGACCGCATCCTCCGCCTTACCGTAATTGTCGAAAACCGCGATCGAGAGCAGCGCGAGGAGAACGCCGTAATAGAGGGTGAAGGCGTTCAGGAGCAGACCGACGATCGTGTTCGGGTCCCGCTCGTCGCGCAGGAGGCGTCCGACCGCAGGCTGCAGCAGCACCGAACCGATCAGGGTCGGCACCAGGAAGAAAAGGCACACGATGACGGCGCCCATGAAAATGGGCAGCTGATGCAGCCGATCGATCACGACGCGGTTCGCTCTTGCGGGTGCCCGTCGGGCACCTATCCAGTGAAGCGGTTTTCGCGCGCAAGATCAGGTGGAATTCCGGATAGGGGCGTCAGGATTCATCGGCTCGTCACGTCATGGCCGGGCTCGTCCCGGCTATCCCGCTCGGAAGAGTGCTGCGCCGGAGAGGTGCGGAGCCACCGGCATAAGGCCGGTGAGGGCGTGGACCTGTGAGCATGGCTGGCGCTAGAGTCCCAGCAGCGTCGCGATCTCGATCGCCCCAGCGGTCGGCGACAGGGTGCCGTCCGCGATGGCCCGTTCGAGCTCCGGCACGCGCCGGCGCAGAGCGGGATCGTGGTGCAGGCGCTCGTACAGGCGCTCATGGACGAGGGCCCACATCCATTTCGTGTCTTGTGCCCGGCGTTTGGCGGCGAGCTCCCCCGTGGCCTCCAGGCGTGCGCGATGGTCCTTCACCTTGTCCCAGACCTCGTCGAGCCCTTGGCCTGTCAGTCCCGAGATCGTGAGCACGGGCGGCGTCCAGGTGGCGGAGGCCGGCGCCAGGATGTGCAGCGCGGCCTTGTACTCGGCGGCGGCCGCCTTGGCCTTCGCGCCCGCGTCGTCCGCCTTGTTGACGGCGATCAGGTCGGCGAGCTCCAGGATGCCTTTCTTGATCCCCTGAAGTTCGTCGCCCGCGCCGGGCAGCATGAGCACGAGGAAGAAATCGGTCAGGTCCGCGACCGCTGTTTCGGATTGTCCGACCCCCACCGTCTCGACCAGGATCACGTCGAAGCCGGCCGCCTCGCAGAGCAGCATGGTCTCCCTGGTCTTGGCCGCGACGCCGCCCAGGGTGCCGGAGGACGGCGAGGGGCGGATGAAGGCGTTGGGATCGGCCGCGAGCCGGGCCATGCGGGTCTTGTCGCCGAGGATCGCGCCGCCCGTGCGGGTGGAGGAGGGGTCCACCGCCAGAACGGCAACCTTGTGCCCTCGTTCTGTGAGCATCGCCCCCAAGGTATCGATGGTGGTGGACTTGCCGACGCCAGGCACTCCGGTGATTCCGATGCGCACCGCCCGGCCGGTGCGGGGCATCAGCGTCTGCAGGAGCGCGCGGGCCGCCTCGCGATGATCCTGGCGGCGCGATTCCATCAGGGTGATGGCGCGCGCGAGCGCAGCGCGGTCGCCCCCTGCCACGGCTTCGGCCGTAATCTCCGTCTTTCGCTGCGAGCCCCCGGTCATGGGAGAGCTTTAGCGCATCGTGCGCAAAAGTGGACTCGGATTTCGCTGACGCGGCCCTCCGGGTCTGCGTCGAACGATGCGCTCAGCGAGACGGGAAGCGTCTCGGTGCCGCGTTCACCAGGTGATCGGGTCCATGCCGATTCGTCCCCAGGCGGGAATCTTGACGGCGGGGCGGCGCAGGTCGATGCCGGCGACGAGCCCCATGAAATCGATCTCGATGCCCTCAACCCAGCCGAGCGCGAGGCCCGCATAGCCGCCGAGCGAGATCTGGATGCCTGTGCGGCTTGGCGTCAGGCCGACCATGTCCCGCCACGGCTGCCAGTCCTTGCCGAGGGCCGTCGGCGGGAGCGCCGCGCCGAGTTCCGGGACAGACCGCATCACATGGGCCACGAAGGTGTTCGAGTTCGGACCCGGCCAAGCGTTGTAGGCGCCGAAGGTCTGGTAGGGATAGCTCGCCACCGCCTGGCGCACCTGCGGGATCAGCCGTTCCGCCGCCTCTCCCTCGATCAGGACGACCGGATGCGGCGCGTTGCCGAACCAGCGGCCGTCCGGCGCCCAGCCGTTGGTGCGGACCGGGCTGCCCCAGCCGACCTTGTCGTAGCGGGTATAGGTGCGTGCGCCGGCCTCCTTCACGACCACCCAGGTGTGGTGGGCGAAGATGCCGCGCCAGCGGCCGACCCGCGCCGCATAGACGGCCACAATGGCCTGAGGCGCTTCGGATGCGGCCGGCAGCAGCTTCGCGCTCGACCAATCCGCCGCGCGCCAGCTCGGCGCCACGTCGTCGCGCATCGCCCACCAGAGCGCATGAGCCCCGAGAGGCAGGACAAACAGGCCGACAATGACGAGGAGGACACGGGACAGGAAGGCAAGCATCACGCAAAAGTACGGATGCGCCGGCGCACCATCAAGGCGACACGGGGACGCCGTCGTTCACCATTGGTTTACCGTCTTCCTGCTTGAACGGGTCATCGACGGTCCTCTGCCTTGCGCATGCCATGATCGAGGACAAAACAGCGTTGCCCCCTTGTCTCTTGAAACCCGGCCTCATGCTCTTTCCCTTTTCGCGCCTTGCTCTCGTCTGCCTTGCCGGCCTTGCCCTGTCCGGATGCCTCGGAGAGGACTCGGCCCTCACCAGCCCGGTCTCGTCGCAGGTCGGTCTCGCCCGGGATCCGAAACTCCTCGTGGCGACCACGCGGCTGCCGGTGGGCGATCCGCCGAAGAAGCCCTGGTTCAGCAGCGAGCGCTCGGCGGACCTCGTCTTCGCGGAAGCGCGCCTGAAGCCGCCGTCGGATTCCTTCATCGGGAGCAGCGGCTGGAGCATCGCGAAGGTCGAGAACGTCGATCACAGCAATGCCGCTCAGGCCTTCGCCCAGGCGGCCTTCGGGCACAACCTGCTGCTCTACATTCACGGCTATCGCGAGAGCTTCGAGACGGCCGCGACGTCGACCATCGACCTGTCTGAGGGCATCAAGTTCGCCGGGGTCACGGGCCTGTTCACCTGGCCGTCCGCAGCCTCGACCTTCAGCTATGTGGCCGATCGCGAAAGCGCCATGTGGTCCCGCGACGCCCTCGAGGATCTGCTGACCGCCATCGCCAAGACCCCGAGCGGCGGGCGGATCCACATCGTGGCCCACAGCATGGGCACCCTGCTCACCCTCGAGACCCTGCGGATGCTGCGCGCCTCAGGCGGCGAGAACGCCATGGACCGCATTGGCGCCGTGGTGCTGGCAGCCCCCGACATCGACATCGACCTCTTCGCCCGCGGCCTCGAGCGTCTCGGTCCCGACGCGAAGAAGATCACCGTCATCAGCTCCACCAACGACCGGGCGCTCGCCGTTTCGAGCCGTCTTGCAGGCGGCATCATCCGGGCTGGCGCGGCCGATCGCGAGCGGCTCGAATCCCTCGGCGTGCGCGTGGCCGACGCCTCGGAGTTCGGCGGCGGCATCGTCAACCACGACCTGTTCCTGACGAACAAGGACGTGCAGCAGGTGATCAAGCGGGCGATCGAGCGGTCGTAGCACGACGCCGTGCCCGCCCGCGGCAAGGTCACACGATGAAGAAGTCGTCGTAACCGAGCTGCGCCTTGCTGACGCCCTCGAACGTGATCGAGCCGCCATCCGCCAGCTTGAGGACCGCATCGCCGGCCGGGTTGTCCTTGATCATCCGGTAGAGGCCGGAGAAATTCTTCTGGCCCAGGATGGCCTTCGTGACGCGAACCGCGTCGCCGATCATGGGGTCGAAGTCGACGATGACGTCGTTCCCGCTCGGCCCTGTCCGGTAGAGGAACGTGTCGGCCCCATGGCCGCCCGCCAGGGTGTCGTTGCCTCTCAGGCCCTCGAGCGTGTCGTTGCCGCTATAGGCGAAGACGATGTCGTTCAAGGCATTCGCATTCGCGTCGCCGACGAGAAGGTCGGCCCCGGAGGTTCCCTTCAGGCTGGGCGTGGTCGTCGGAATCGACGATGGCGTGTCGAGCGACCAGGCGCGGATGTAGTCGATCTTGAACTCCGCCGGGAACCGGGTCGTCTCGTCGGGCGCGCCCGGCCAGTTGCCGCCGACGGCCAGTCCGGCGAGCAGATACATGGGCTCGCTCATGCCCGCAGGCATCTGCATGGAGTAGACCGCCGTCCCGTCGAGATAGAAGGTGATGGAATCGGCCGTCCAAAGGGTGCCGTAGGCGTGGAAGTCCTGCGAAAGATCGACCCCGGCGGAGATGCCCTGCGTGTCGTAGAAATGGCCGCCGCGGCTGTCGGTCCAGTGAGACCCGACGTAGTAGGTTGCGGGATCGTGGCCGAGGAGTTCCAGGACGTCGATCTCCGGCGGCCAGTTGCCGCTCTGCGGCAGAAGCCAAAAGGCGGGCCATAATCCCTGGCCCGACGGCACCTGGGCCGAGATCTCGAAGTACCCGTAGGTCTGCGAGAAGGTGCCATGGGTGTTGATGAGGCCCGAGACGTAGGGGAGCCCGTCGGTCAGACCTGGATCGGGCGAGGGCCGCGCCGTGATCGTCAGGACGCCGTCCCCGGCTTCTCTCGGATCCGCCACGATGGAGAAGGGATCGAGTGCCGGGTTCTGCTGAATGACGGGCGTCGAGCGGTCGGCGAAATACTGCATCTCGCCATTGCTCGCGAGCGTGCGGCCACCCCACCAGTATTGCGTGCCCCAGATCGACGTATCGAGATAGGAGCCGGCGAATTCGTCAGAGAAGGTCAGTGAATATCCGTCGAGATTGAGCGACATCGGTGCTCCGCAAAGTAATCGATGAAAAACTTGGTCTTTGAGATATGTTTCTCACGGATGGGAGCACGGGCAATTAGGTGGAAGTACCTATTCGCGGTCGATGATGAAGGCAGTGTTAACGGTGAAGACGTGAGCGATCCGCCAATGCCTGCGGCACCGGGTGCGAGCGCGGTGACGATCCTCCCGGGGCGGCGCTACTCCGCCGCCTGCTTCGGCCCGTAGCCGAGGCGCCGGTTGAGATCGTCGATCAGGTTCACGGCCGCGTCGGCGATGACGGTGCCGGGCGGGAAGATCGCCGAGGCGCCGGCCTGATGAAGGGCGTCGAAGTCCTGCGGCGGGATCACGCCGCCCACCACGATCATGATGTCGTCGCGGCCGTACTTCGCGAGTTCCCCCTTGAGCTCCGGCACCAGCGTGAGATGGCCGGCCGCCAGCGACGACACGCCGATGATGTGGACGTCGTTCTCGATCGCCTGGCGGGCCGCCTCCGCGGGTGTCGCGAAGAGCGGGCCGATATCCACGTCGAAGCCGAGATCGGCGAACGCGGAGGCGATCACCTTCTGGCCGCGGTCGTGCCCGTCCTGGCCCATCTTGGCCACCAGGATGCGCGGGCGCCGGCCATCGTCGTGCTCGAACTGCTCGACCAGAGTGCGAACTTTCTCAACGGCTGGCGACGCCATGCCGACCTCCCGCTTGTAAACGCCCGAGATCGCCTTGATCTCGGCGCGGTGACGGCCCCAGACCTTCTCCAGCGCGTCGGAAATCTCGCCTACCGTGGCCTTGGCCCGCGCCGCCTTTACGGCGAGGTCGAGCAGATTGCCCTCGCCGGACGCCGCGACCGTGGAGAGGGCGGACAACGCCGCGTCCACGTCGGCCTGGCTGCGCTCGGCCTTCAGGCGCTTCAGCTTGTCGATCTGGCTCGCCCGCACGGCCGCGTTGTCGACCTTGAGAATGTCGATGGCGGCTTCGTCCGCGGTGCGGAAGGCGTTCACGCCGATGATCTTCTGGTGGCCGGAATCGATCCGCGCCTGCGTGCGCGCCGCCGCTTCCTCGATCTTCAGCTTCGGGATTCCCGCCTCGATGGCCTTCGCCATGCCGCCGAGTTCCTCGACTTCGCGGATATGCCCCCAGGCCTTCTGCGCCAGCTCGTGGGTCAGGCGCTCGACGTAATAGGAGCCGCCCCACGGGTCGATGATGCGGGTCGTGCCGCTCTCCTGCTGCAGGAACAGCTGCGTGTTGCGCGCGATGCGGGCCGAAAAGTCGGTCGGGAGCGCCAGCGCCTCGTCCAGCGCGTTGGTGTGCAGCGACTGGGTATGGCCCTGAGTGGCCGCCATGGCCTCGATGCAGGTGCGGGTGACGTTGTTGAACACGTCCTGCGCGGTCAGCGACCAGCCCGAGGTTTGCGAATGCGTGCGCAGGGGCAGCGACTTGTCGCTCTGCGGGTTGAAGCCCTTCACGAGCTTGGCCCAGATCAGGCGCGCGGCGCGCATCTTGGCGACTTCCATGAAGAAGTTCATGCCCACCGCCCAGAAGAACGAAAGGCGCGGTGCGAACTGATCGATGGTCAGGCCCGCGGCGATGCCGGCGCGGATGTATTCGACACCGTCGGCGAGCGTGTAGGCGAGCTCGAGATCCTGCGTCGCGCCGGCTTCCTGCATGTGGTAGCCGGAGATCGAGATCGAGTTGAACTTCGGCATGTTCGCCGAGGTATAGGCGAAGA
The DNA here is from genome assembly GCF_013307435.2 of Microvirga terrae. Classification (NCBI taxonomy): domain Bacteria; kingdom Pseudomonadati; phylum Pseudomonadota; class Alphaproteobacteria; order Hyphomicrobiales; family Methylobacteriaceae; genus Microvirga; species Microvirga terrae. Next base: position 3,720,571 of record NZ_CP102845.1, on the reverse strand, counting down.
TGTCCGAGATGATGCGCATCGACCCTTTCGGCGGGTAGATGTAGGTGTTGCGCACCATGAACTCTTTCAGGATGTCGTTCTGGATCGTGCCCGAGAGTTTTTGGGGCGGCACGCCCTGTTCCTCGGCCGCCACGATGTAAAGCGCCAGAACGGGGAGCACCGCGCCATTCATCGTCATCGACACGCTCATCCGGTCGAGCGGGATGCCGGCGAACAGCGTGCGCATGTCGTAGATCGAATCGATGGCGACACCCGCCATGCCCACATCGCCGGCCACACGCGGATGGTCGGAATCGTATCCACGGTGGGTCGCCAGATCGAAGGCCACCGACAGGCCCTTCTGGCCGGCCGCCAGGTTGCGTCGGTAGAAGGCGTTGGAATCCTCGGCCGTGGAGAACCCGGCGTATTGGCGCACGGTCCACGGCTGGTTCACGTACATGGTCGGGTAGGGGCCGCGCAGGAACGGCGCAATGCCCGGCCAGGTGTCGAGGAAGTCCAGCCCGGCGCGATCCTCAGGCCCATAGGCTCCCTTGACCGCGATGCCCTCGGGCGTCAGCCAGGGCTCGGTGCCGGGCTGGGAGGAGGGCGCCAGGGGAGCGGCGGAGAAGGCGACGCTCGAGAAGTCCGGGATGCTGGTCATGGCCTTGAAACGGGTACCCTTGACGAATGAAACACGGTGATGGGCGTCATTTTAGGGCATCCGGCACAGGGATGCTATCGGCGCATGGTCGGAGACGGGACCGGTGGAGGAACGTCACCCCCGCTTCTCCGCGTTCCAATAGCCCGAGCAGACCCGTCCACCCGAGGTCGACCACGTGCCGCGGCCCGTATTGCCCGACAGACGGCCGGACACGTTGGCCCGGTCCTGGCCGCGCGAGATGCTTGCCGAGACCGAGCCGTTCGGCTGGACCTGGCCGTTCACGTTGAAGTTCTCCGGTCCGCCGTAACGGGCCCGGCCGTTCTGGACGACCACTGCGTAGCGGTAGGCCCGGTCGCAGGCGCCTTTTTCCGTCACGACCTCCACGCTCCAGTTGCCGTCGAACCGGTTGGCCTGTGCGCGGGCCGCGGGAGCGAGGGCAAGGGCGGACAAGGCCGCCGCGCCGAGCCAGGACATCATACGCATGGAACGCTCCACAGCAAGAAGGAATGGGCTGAACCAACGTGAGGCTTTTCAGCGGGTTCCGGCCTGGGGTTTCAGCTTTGCGCGAGGTCAGGAAACGTCCCGCCGCGTCAGGCGCCGGCCTCGTCGAGAGCCTGGCCCAGGATCGTGAGAGCATCGCACCCGGCGAAGATGAAGGTGGTCATCCCGGCCCGGGTCCAGGCATCCTCCCGCTCGCCCGGTCGTCCCGCCAGAGCCACGAGGGTCGATCCTGCGGCGCGCAGAGCTTCGGCCGCCGCGGCGGCATGTTGCTCGTAGATCTCGTCCGTCGAGCAGATGCAGGACAGCCGGGCTCCGCTTTGCGCGAAGGCGTGCCGGAGCCTGTCGTTGTCGGAGAAGCCGTCGTTCGTGACGGCTTCGATGCCGCCGGCCTCGAAGAAATTCTTGGCGAAGGTCGCCCGGGCCGTGAAGGCCGCGATCGGCCCGAGATTGGCGAGAAAGATCCTCGGGCGTTCCCCGGTCCGGGCGCGATAGGCGTCCGCGCGGTCGCGCAGGCGCTCGAACGGCTCGGCCGTCCGGATCGACGGCAGGGGCGCGATGGAGACGGGCGCCGGGCCGGCCGCGGTGCCGACGAGCTGGATCAGGGGCGTGCCCTGTCCGGCCATGGCGACGACAGATGCGAAGTCGGTCTCGGTCGACGCGGGAGACGAGGCCGACGCCGTGGGGGCCGGGTTCGCCTCGGCTGCGGGCATCGGCAGCAGCACGGCCACATCGGCCTCATGGATGTTCGGGAACTCGCTCGTGCCGGTGATCGGCTCCCGGCGGGTGGCGATGGCTTTTTCCCGCTGGGAGCACACGGCCGCGATGCGGGCCTGGAGCATGCCGGCCTTGAGACTTTCCAGAATGCCGCCCTCGCGCTCGATCTCCTGGAACAGGCTCCAGGCCTTCTCGCACAAGGCGTTCGTGAGCGTCTCGAAGCCGCCCGCGCCCGCGGCCGGGTCGGCCACGCGGGCAAGGTTCGACTCGTCGAGCAGGATCAGCTGCGTGTTGCGCGCGATCCGGCGGGCGAAGGCATCGGGCAGGCCCAGCGCGGCCGTGAAGGGCAGCACGGTGATCGCGTCCGCCCCGCCGATGCCGGCGGAGAAGGCGGCGATCGTCGTGCGCAGGATATTCACCCAAGGGTCGCGCCGGGTGGTCATGCGCCAGGCGGTCTCAGCGTGCAGGCGGATCGGCTTCGGCTCGAGGCCGCAGGCCTGCTCCAAGCGTGCCCACAGGCGGCGAAGCGCCCGCAGCTTCGCCACGGTGAGGAACTCGTCCGCATCGGCCACGAGGAGGAAGGACAGCGCCCGGCGTGCCGCATCGAGCGAGTGACCTTGCGCTTCGAGCGCCCGCAAGGTGGCGATGCCCGTCGCGAGCACGGCCGCGAGTTCCTGCGCCTCGCTGGCGCCGGCCTCGTGATAGACGCGCCCATCGGCCAGAAAGGTGCGTCCGGCAAAGCCCCGCGCGGTCAGATGCTCGAGCGTGTCGCCCATGCGCCGGGCCATGGCATCCCAGGACGCGGACATCCGCCCATGCGCCGCCATGGCCCCGATGGGATCGAGGCCGAGATCGAGGGAGAGGTGGGAGAGGTTGTGGCCGCGCCGCTCGGCGAGCGCCAGTATCAGCGCCGCAATCTGGCGGCCGTGGCCGCCCGCATCGACGCGCAGGTGAATGAGGTCGAGCATCACACCCGACAGCACCCGGTCGAGATCGTCGAGGCTCTCGATCCGCACGCCGAATCCGCGGCCCCCGGGAGCCTTGTGGGTCACGAGCGTCAGTGCATCGGCGCCGCCTTCGAGATCGAGGAGAGCCAGTTCGTTGGCCTTCGCGGGATCGGCATGGTCGATCCGCTGCGACACGAGCCAGCGGCCGGGCTGCTCGCGCATAACGGGCGTCGATCCTTCCGCCTTCGGATAGAGGGGCTGGATCGCGATCCCGTCATGGCTGCGCGAGACGAGCTTCTTCTCGAAGTCCGCGCCCTTGAGCACGCCCTCGACCAGCCTGAGCCATTGCTCGCGGTTCGCTTGCGGGAAATCGGCGGCTAAGGTGAGGTCGTCCATGGAGGCTCTCGTCCGGCAGCGGCGGAAATTTCGCGGGACGATACCGGGTCGCGACGGTGGTGGGAATGCCCAAAAGGACGATGAAGATGCGGAGTCGCCTCCGCCTTGTCATGGCCGGCCTCGTGCCGGCCATCTCGATGATGTGGAGCGCTACGCCCTGGTCCGTCGTCATCACCGGCACAGGGCCGGTGATGACGAAGAGGCAGCGTCATACGAACTGCGACAGGCCGGGGATCGAGCCGACGATGGGGCCCATCACGTCCTCGCCGGCCTTTTCGCGGCCATAGGCGAAAAGTTCCTTGCCCAAGGGCTGCATCTGGCCCATGGAGACGCCGACGCCCATGAGCTGGCCGCCGAGCGCCATCACGCCGCCGCCCATGGAGCCCACCATGCCCATGAGGCCGCCGCCGCCGCTCTTCGTCTCCTCGATGGCTTCCTGGGCGCCCGGCAGGGCTCCGATCAGCTGGTTGACCTCGTTCTGCGGCCCTTCCTTCTGAAGGTAGCCCAGGATGATCCCGATGGCCTTCCGGGCGGTCGCCTGGTCGAGGCCGGTCTTCTGGGTCACGCGAGCGATGAGTTCTTCCATCTGATTCTCCTGAGACTGGAACCGGGTCGTTAGTTCACAACTAAACCATTAAATCAAGAAACCCGACAGTGGAAACTCGCCACGGTCTATCTAAGATCCTTGGGAGGATACGGGAGAGACTCGATGCTCGAAGACGGGAAGATCTTCATCGGCAAAAGCACCAAGCCGGAATATCTGGAGCTGCGGCTTGCCAACCGGCACGGCCTGGTCACGGGCGCCACCGGCACGGGCAAGACCGTCTCGCTCCAGGTGTTGGCGGAAGGCTTCTCCAATGCGGGCGTTCCGGTCTTCGCGGCCGACATCAAGGGCGATCTCTCCGGCATGGCGGCGCCCGGCACCGGCAAGGAACCCCTGGTCAAGCGGGCCCAGGAGATCGGCATCGATTACGCGCCCGACAAGTTTCCGGTCGTGTTCTGGGACCTGTTCGGCGAGCAGGGGCATCGGGTGCGGGCGACGATCTCCGAGATGGGGCCGCTGCTCCTCTCGCGCCTCCTCGACCTCAACGACACTCAGGAGGGCGTGCTCAACATCGCGTTCCGCATCGCCGACGAGCAGGGATTGCTGCTGCTCGACCTGAAGGATCTAAGGGCGCTGCTGCAGCTCATCTCCGACAATGCGGGCGAGCTCACCACTACCTACGGCAACGTGTCGAAAGCCACCATCGGGACGATCCAGCGCCAGCTTCTCGTGCTCGAGAACCAGCAGGGCGACGAATTCCTCGGCGAGCCGGCCCTCGACATCAAGGACCTGATGCGACACGACCGTGACGGGCGGGGCGTCGTCAACATCCTGGCGGCCGACAAGCTCATGAGCAATCCGCGCCTCTACGCCACCTTCCTCCTGTGGCTGATGTCCGAACTGTTCGAGGAGCTGCCGGAGGTGGGCGACCTCGATCAGCCCAAGCTCGTGTTCTTCTTCGACGAGGCGCATCTTCTGTTCAACGATGCCCCGAAGGCCCTCGTCGACACCGTCGAGCGCGTCGTGCGCCTGATCCGCTCCAAGGGCGTGGGCGTGTATTTCATCACGCAGAACCCGGTCGACGTTCCCGAGAGCGTCCTCGCACAGCTCGGCAACCGGGTGCAGCACGCGCTGCGCGCCTATACGCCGCGCGAGCAGAAGGCCGTGCGGGTTGCGGCGCAAACGTTCCGGCAGAACCCCGCCTTCGACACCGAGAAGGCCATCACCGAGCTCGGTGTCGGCGAAGCCCTGGTGTCGACCCTGGAGGGCAAGGGGTCGCCGTCCATGGTGGAGCGCACGCTGATCGCCCCGCCCATGGCGCAGGTCGGGCCGATCGCGTTGTCCGAGCGCCAGCAGATCGTGGCTTCAAGCCCCTTGCGGGGCAAATACGACCAGGCGGTCGATCCGGAATCCGCCTACGAGATGCTCGCCAAGCGCGCCGAGCAGGCGGCGGCCGAAGCCAAGGCGGCCGAAGGGGGAGGCGGCATCCTGGACATGCTCGGCGGCCTCTTCGGAACGACCGGCCAGCGCAAGGGATCCATGACCGTGACGCAGCGCGTGACCCGCGAGGTGACGCGCACCATCGTCAACCAGACCGTGGGCAATCTCGCGGCCGAGATCGGCAAGTCCATCGGCGGCCGTCAGGGCAGCTCCATCGGACGCGCCATCGTGCGCGGCACCCTGGGCGGGTTGCTGAGACGCTAACGCCAGTTCGTGTCGCGATTGGCATGACGACGCAGATCATTCGCCTCGCGGTGCCTAGGGATCTCGCCGATGTCGAGGCGATCGTCCAGTCCACCTATGCGGGCTATATCCCGCTCATCGGGCAGAAGCCCGGCCCGATGAGCGACGATTATTCCGCCCTGATCGAGACGCGGTCGGTCCATGTCCTCGTCGGCGAGGGCAGGATTCTTGGGGTGCTCGTTCTGATTCCGGAACCGGACACCATGCTTCTCGACAATGTGGCGGTCAGTCCGGACGCGCAGGGGCGCGGGTACGGACGTCTGCTGATCGCCTTTGCCGAGAGGCTCGCCATCGAACGGGGATTGAAAGCTGTTCGGCTCTACACGAACGAGGCGATGAGCGAGAACATCCGTCTCTACGAGCGCCTGGGATTCGTCGAAACCCATCGCGCACAGGAGAAGGGCTTCCGCCGGGTCTACATGACGAAGCCGCTCGTCTCCTGATTCAGACCGGCAACCCGTACTTGCGATCACCCGGGGGATGAGAGTACGTCTTGGGGCGACCCCGTCACCAAGGCAGATGTTTTCCATGTCCCAGCTCGACCAAGTTCTGCAGCGTATCGATTCCGATCTCGACGCGTCGCTCGACCGCCTGTTCCAGTGGCTGAAAGTGCCGTCCATCTCCACCGATCCGGCCTACAAGGACCATTGCCGCAAAGCCGGCCAGTGGCTCGTCGACGAACTGAAGGGCCTCGGCGTCGAAGCCTCCCTGCGCGAGACCGGCGGCCATCCGGTGGTGCTCGGCCATGCGGGCGGGGAGGGGAAACTGCACGTGCTCTTCTACGGCCATTACGACGTGCAGCCGGTTGATCCGCTGGACCTCTGGGAGAGGCCGCCCTTCGAGCCGCGTATCATCACGCTTCCCGACGGCCGCAAGGCCATCAGCGCCCGCGGCTCGGCCGACGACAAGGGCCAGGTGATGACCTTCGTCGAAGCGTGCCGGGCCTGGAAGGCCGTGACCGGTTCGCTGCCGATCACCGTCACGTTCCTCGTCGAGGGCGCGGAGGAGGACGGCTCCAAGTTCCTGCCCGAGTTCATCGTGGCCAACAAGGACGAGCTGAAGGCCGACGTGGCGCTCGTCTGCGACACGGGCATGTGGGACCAGGATACGCCCGCCATCACGTCGTCCCTGCGCGGCATGGTCTACGAGGAAGTGATCGTGCGCTGCGCGGACCGCGATCTGCATTCCGGCTCGTTCGGCGGCGCGGCGCGCAACCCGATCCATGTGCTCTCCAAGATCATCGCGGCCATTCACGACGACAACGGCCGCATCACGATTCCCGATTTCTACGAGGGCGTGCCGGAAACGCCCACGCAGGTGCTCGAGCAGTGGAAGGGCCTCAACCTCACCGAGGAGGAGTTCCTCGGCCAGGTCGGCCTGAAGCATTCCGCCGGCGAGACGGGCCGCATGCTCATCGAGCAGATCCAGTCGCGCCCGACCTGCGACGTGAACGGAATCATCGGCGGGTATACGGGCGAGGGCACCAAGACGGTGATCGCGTCGGAAGCCCGCTGCAAGGTCTCGTTCCGCCTCGTGGGCGACCAGGACCCGGCCCTGATCTCCGAGAATTTCCAGGCCTTCGTGCGGGAGCGCATCCCGTCCGACTGCTCGGTGGAGTTCATCAAGCACAAGGGCTCGCGCGCTCTCGCCCTGCCGCACGATTTCCCGGCCATCACGGCGGCGAAGTCGGCGCTGCACGACGAATGGCAGAAGGATCCCATCGTCATCGGCATGGGCGGGTCGATCCCGGTCGGCGGTGATTTCAAGCGCACGCTCGGCCTCGATACGCTCTTCGTGGGCTTCGGCCTCGACGACGACCGCATCCACTCGCCGAACGAGAAATACGATCTCAAGAGCTTCCACAAAGGCACCCGCTCGTGGGCGCGAATCCTGGCGGCATTGGCGAGGTAAGTCGCTTTAGGCTCTGTGCTCCGCACGCGTCATCACCGGCCTTGTGCCGGTGATCCAGCTTTTATGGAGCGAAGCGCCCTTCTCATTGGGATGGCCGGGACAGGCCCGGCCATGACGGCGTTTCAAACCAGCTCGCCGAGCGACCCGATCACTGCGCTCGGCGCGAGTTCCACGTACTCGTCCGGCAGCCCGAGCCGGTTGACCCAGACCGCATGAAAACCGAATGCCGCGGCACCGGCGATGTCCCAGCGGTTCGAGGACACGAAGACGACCTCGCTGGCGGCCACCGACAGGCCCTGAAGGACGAGATCGTAAGTGCGCGGGCTGGTCTTGAACACTCCCGCGGCATCGACCGACAGCACTGTGTCGAGATCTCCGGTCAGACCGGCCGACGTAACGGCCGCGTCCAGCATGCCGGGATCCCCGTTCGACAGGATACCGGTCCTGAGACCGCGGCCGCGCAGAGCACGGAGCGTGTCCCGGGCGTCGGGATAGGCATCGAGACGGCGATAGGCGTCCAGCAGGAGCGGCCTGAGCGACCGGTCGACCTGGGGAAAGCACGCAAAGGCATAGTCGAGCGCCGCCTCGGTCAGGGTCCAGAAAGGCTCGTAGCGTCGGGCCAGCGACAGCACCCAGGAATATTCGAGCTGCTTGGCGCGCCAGATCTCGGAGAAGCGCGTCGCGTCCGGTCCGATCGCGGCGGAATGGCGGGCGACGGCCGAATGCACGTCGAACAGGGTTCCGTAAGCGTCGAAGATGACGGCCTTGGCGGCGGGCGGGAGGATCGTCGGGGACATGACGCAAGGGTTGCACCGGCCGCGCCCGATGGCAATCCGACCAATGATCAGTCCTCCTCATGAAATCCATCACAAGTCTTGATGTCCCTATGGCCGAAGGAACGATTGACGGGAACCTCCGCAAGGGATTCGATGCGGCAGGCTTTCTGACCTAAAAGGATTGAGACAAGTGGCTTGGCATTCGCAGACGTGGAACTGGTTCAACGGTGCGTGGCATGAGGGCAATCCGCCCCTGATCGGGCCCCGGTCGCACGTATCCTGGCTCGGCTCGTCCGTGTTCGACGGGGCACGGGTGTTCGAGGGTGTCGCGCCCGATCTCGACCGGCATTGCGCGCGCGTGAACCGCTCGGCCCCCACCATCGGCCTCAAGCCGACCGTCGACGTCGATGCCATGCTCGACCTCGTGCGCGAGGGCGTGAAGAAGTTCGCACCGGGCACCGCCCTCTACGTGAAGCCCATGTACTGGGGCGAAGCCGAGGGCCTGGCCACCATCGCGCCGGATCCGGAATCGACCCAGTTCTGCCTTTCGCTCTTCGAGGCGCCGATGCCGGTGCCGGGCGGGCTCTCGGTGATGAAATCGAGCTTCCGCAGGCCGACCCTCGAGTCGATGCCGACCGACGCGAAGGCCGGCGCGCTCTACCCCAACAACGCGCGCGTGCTGCGCGAGGCCAAGGAGAAGGGCTTCGACAACGCCCTCGTGTGCGACGCCCTCGGCAACATCGCCGAGACTGGCACGTCCAACGTGTTCATGGCCAAGGACGGGGTGGTCTATACGCCGTATCCGAACGGCACGTTCCTGAACGGCATCACCCGCCAGCGCGTGATCCAGCTCCTGCGCGACGACGGTGCGCAGGTGGTCGAAGGCACGCTGCGCTACGAGGATTTCGCCAGCGCCGACGAGATCTTCATTTCGGGCAACTACTCGAAGGTGATGCCGGTGCTGCGCATCGACAGTCGCGATCTCCAGCCCGGCCCGTTCTACCGCCGGGCGCGCGAGCTCTACTGGGCCTTCGCTCACGACAAGGGTCTCCTGAAGGCTGCCTGAGATCATGCCCGCGCGCACGGGCGGCACATGGTGAAAAAACAATGGGCCCGGGACGCTGGAAAAGCGTCCCGGGCCCATCCTGTTCAGGCCGTGCCGACTTCAGGCTCAGGCCGCCTTGACGTCGTGCAGGAAGCTGGACACCTCGCGGCCGAGGTCTTCCGAGTGACGGGCGAGTTCCTGCGCCACGCCCAGCACTTGCGAGGCCGCGGCGCCGTTCTCCTGGGCGGCGTGCTGCACGCCCACGATGTTGCCGGTGACCTGCTCGGTGCCCCGCGCCGCTTCCTGAACGTTGCGGGCGATCTCGGCGGTCGCGGCGCCCTGCTCCTCCATGGCAGCGGCGATCGAGGTCGAGATCTGGCTCATCTCGGTGATGGTGCGGGCGATCTCCTGGATCGCCGTTACCGTCTGGCCGGTCGCCTGCTGGACCGAGGCGATCTGCTGCGAGATCTCCTCGGTGGCCCGGGCGGTCTGCGTGGCCAGGTCCTTGACCTCGCTCGCCACCACGGCAAAGCCCTTGCCGGCCTCGCCGGCCCGGGCCGCCTCGATGGTGGCGTTGAGCGCCAGCAGGTTGGTCTGGCCTGCAATCGTGTTGATCAGCTGCACCACGTTGCCGATCTTCTCGGCCGAGGCGGCGAGCTCCTGGACGGTGGCGCTGGTGCGCTGGGTGCCGGCCACGGCGCGCTCGGCCACGGCCGAGGACTGGCTGACCTGGCTGGCGATCTCGCGGATCGAGATCGACAGCTCCTCGGTGGCGGCCGCCACCGTCTGCACGTTCGACGAGGTCTGCTGGGCGGCCGACGACACGGTGACCAGCTGATCGGCGGCCTGATCGACCCCTGACGACATGGTCTGGGCGGTGGCCTCCATCTCGGTGGCCGCTGAGGACAGCCCCTGCGTCAGGGCCGAGACCGTGGCGTCGAAGCGGCGGGTGAGCTGGTCGAGCACCTCGGCCCGGCGCATGCGGGCATCCGCCTCGCGCGACGCGGTTGCATCCGCGTCCTGCTTTGCGATGAGGGCATCCTTGAACACCTGCAGCACCCGGGCGAGCGTGCCGATCTCGTTCCTGCGATGGGCATCCGTGACCTGAACGGCGAGGTTGCCGCCGGCCAGGTCCTGCATCTGCTCGGTGATGCGGGTCAGCGGGCGGGACACGCCGGCGACGACCGACCAGCCTCCCACCGCGAGCGCGACCACGCCGAGGGCAACGACCGCCATGAACGCGATGGCGATGGTCCCGAACAGGCCGTCCGCCGCATCGGCGCGGGCCTTGGCCGATTCGAGCTGGACGTTCACCAGTTTCCCGATGGCGTCTGACACGGGATCGATGGCGGCATAGAGATCGGTCATCGTGAAGAACGTCAGGCTGACCTTGTCCTCCTCCTTGAGGAACCCGACGAGCTTCTCGACCGCGGCATCGGCTTTCCTCATCAGCGCCTCGGCGTCCTGGGCCGCCTTCTTCTCGGCCGGATCGTCGACCGCCGCCTTGTAGGCGGCCCAGTGCTTGGCGATGTCCGTCTTCGCGACCTCGACGCCCTTCAGGGCATCGGCCCATCCCATGTTGTCGTTGCGCACCTTGTGCGAGGTGTCCACGATGTTCACCGCGTAGAGATCGGCCACGACCTTCAGGTCCCGCAAGGGGACCACGCGGTCCGCATAGATCCTGCCGATGGAATCGTGCATCGACTGCGTTCCGAACCAGCCGCCGCCGACCGCGCAGACGATCAGCAGCGCCAGAACGCCGAAATTGAGAAATAGCTTGGTCCTGATGGACCCGGATCGTAGTGACAATGACACCGTTCTGCCCCGTGAGAATAATTTGCCCTCGCAGGACAATATTTCACGCATTGTGAAACATCCGGTTAACCGTGTTTGACGGATCCATGACGCAATTTCCGACACCGGGTCGACGCAGAACACGATCGGCCACCCGACGAATCAGGACATTCCGCTTCGGCAGGAAGCCGGGACGACATCCCGGCGTCATGAACCTGTCGCCGAAGTGTTAACGGGCAGACATGCGGCTCCTGCATGAGCAGCCTCGCTCGAACAAGCCAACGAGGTTCTCACCATGTCCGTCCGTCTTCTCGCGGCCCTGCCGCTGGCCGTGCTGCTCGGCACAAGCGCCCATGCGCAGCAGCAATTTCCGGCTGTTCTCGCCGGCCATGCCATCCTGCCCGCCCTGAGCTTCGTCGACGCTCCGGCGGATGCCCCGGCCGATCTGAAGGTCTCGGGCAAGTTCACTGCGGGCAAGCGCGTCGAGGCGCTCGGATCCATCGAGGGCACCTCGGGCGATCGCCCGACCGGCGTGAAGCTGCCGTTCCGCGGACAGCCGCTCCAGGGCCATTCCGGCATCAAGTCGAACGGCGACGGCACGTTCTGGGTCATCACGGATAACGGCTTCGGCTCCAGGGCCACGTCGCCGGATTCCATGCTCTATCTCAACCGCCACCGGATCGACTGGACCAAGGGCTCGGTCGAGCGTCTCGAGACCGTGTTCCTGCACGATCCCGACAGGAAGGTGCCATTCCGCATCGCCAACGAGGCGACGGAGAAGCGCTATCTGACGGGCTCCGATTTCGACACCGAAAGCTTCCAGCCCATCGGCGACACGATCTGGATCGGCGACGAGTTCGGCCCCTATCTGATCAAGGCCGACCGCTCCGGCAAGGTCCAGGCCGTCTACGAGACGCTGGTCGACGGCAAGCCGGCGCGCTCGCCCGATCATTATGCCGTGACGACACCTGCGGCTCCCAACGCGACCGTCAGCTTCAACGTGCGCCGCTCGAAGGGCTACGAGGGGATGGCGGCCTCGAAGGACGGCCAGTTCCTCTACGCGCTTCTCGAAGGTCCCGTGTGGGATGCCGACAAGAAGCAGTGGGAGACCATCGACGGGCGCGAATACCTGCGCATCCTCGAATTCGACGTGGCGGGCGAGAAGTGGACCGGCCGGCACTGGAAATACGTGCTCGACCAGAATGGTCTCGCGATCGGCGACTTCAACATGATCGACGGCACCACGGGCCTCGTCATCGAGCGCGACAACGGCGAAGGCACGGCCGATAGGGCCTGCCCGCAGGGCGAGAAGCGTCCCGACTGCTTCCAGGAGCCGGCGAAGTTCAAGCGCATCGTGAAGATCGAGCTGTCGGACGCCACCGTGAACGGCCCGGTCCGCAAGATCGGCACCACCGATCTCATGCAGATCGCCGATCCGGACAAGAAGGCGAGAAAGCCCCTCAACGACACCATGCTGACCTTCCCGTTCTTCACCATCGAGAACGTGGACGTGGTCGACGAGCGGCACATCGTCGTGGGCAACGACAACAACCTGCCGTTCTCGTCGAGCCGCGAGCCCACCCGGCAGGACGACAACGAGTTCGTCCTGCTCGACGTGGCGGACCTGCTGAAGGCCCGGTGAGTGTCTCGTGTGATCACCAGACTTCGATGCCGGTTCTGACCCTCTCCCGTCATCACCGGCCCTGTGCCGGTGAACTCGACTGCTTGAGGCGCGGTGCTCTTCCGATCGGGATGGCCGGGACAAGCCCGGCCATGACGGGGAAGGGCGTCGACCATCATGGGAGAGGCGCCAACAAACTTGTGATCGGCCCGTCGGGCCGTCTCCCCGTCGGAGTGCCCTAAATGGCTCCAGCATCGTGCCCGATCCTGGAGCCATCGATGCGTTGTCTTCTTAATAGCCTTGTCGCCCTCGGCCTTCTGACCGCGCCGGCCCTGGCGGAGCCGGTCGATCTGGAGCTGGTCTTCGCGGCCGACGGATCGGGCTCCATCGACGACGAGGAATTGCGCCTGCAGCGCCGGGGCTGGGCCGATGCGCTCACCAATCCCGACGTGCTCGCCGGCATCAAGGATGGCCCTCTCGGGGCCATCGCGGTCGCCTTCATGGAATGGGGCGGGCCGAGCTCCCAGGTTCTCATCGTCGACTGGCATGTGATCCGCGACGAGGCGAGCGCCAGAGCCTTTGCCGACAGGCTCGTGAGCGCGCCGCGCGGCGCCTACGGGTACAATTCCATCTCCAACGCCATCGACTTCTCCGTCCGCCTCGTGGAGACCAACGCCCATGAGGGCACCCGCAGGGTCATCGACGTGTCGGGCGACGGCCCGAACATGAACGGCCGGTCGCTCGAGCAGGCGAGGGCGGATGCGCTGGCCAAGGGCTTCACGATCAACGCGCTGGCGATCCGCCGCCCCGGCAGCGGCCGCCCGGGCGGTCCCGGCGGCATGGCGCTCGAGGATTATTACGGCCAGAGCGTCATCGGCGGCCCCGGCTCCTTCGTGGAGATCGCCGACGAGGCCCGCCCCTTCGCGGTGGCGGCGCGGCGCAAGCTTCTGACGGAGATCGCCGGAAAGGGCGGAGCCTCCCGTCACGCCAGCCGGTGAGCCGGCGCTCGCCGCTTGAAGACATTCCTGACCGCGATGCTAAAGTGCCCGCCATGGCGAATCTCGAAGACTGGATCATCGAACAGGGCCTGCGCGGCGCGGATGTCGGCTCATTGCTCTCCGGCTTCACGGAACGGCTCGTGGCCGAAGGACTGCCGCTGGTCCGGGTCTATCTCGCACTGCCCACCGTCAATCCGACGATCCGCGTTTACACCCATGTCTGGACCCGCTCGGCCGGCCTGATGGTGGAGGGCGTCTCCCACGAGCGCAACGCCCGCGCGTTCGACCGGAGCCCGTTCAACCATATGATGCAGACCGAGCAAACACGCTGCTACTGGCTGATCGACGATCCGGCGGCTCCTCAATTTGACGTGTTCGACGACGTGCGGCGGCAGGGCGGGACCGATTATCTGGCGCGCCTCTTCAGCTTCGAGAACGAGAGCGCCCCGGATCTGCGGGGGATCGGCCTGTCGTTTTCCAGCGACCGCCCTGACGGATTCCGGCCGGAGGAGGTCGAACGGATCGATTCCCTTCTGCCGCTGCTGGGCCTCGCCGCCTACCGCATGACGCTCTTCGACCTGACGGTGGCGATGCTCGACACCTATGTGGGGCTCTCGGCCGGCCGGCGGGTGCTGAGCGGAGAGATCCGGCGCGGCTTCGGCACGACGATTACGGCCGCGCTCCTGTTCGCGGATCTGCGCGGCTTCACGAGCCTGGCGGACACGGCCGGCATGGACCTGATCGCGCGGCTCGACCAGCATCTCGAGGCCATGGCGGACCCGGTGGCGGAGCAGGGCGGCGAGGTGCTCAAGTTCATGGGCGACGGCATCCTGGCGGCCTTTCCGATCACGGACGAGCGCTCCCGCGAGCAGGCCTGCGCGGCCGCGATCCGGGCCGCCCGGACGGCGCTCGAACGCAATGTGGCCGTGAACGCTCTCCATGCGGGCGAGCCGCCGCTGAGCCTCGACGTGGCGCTCCATTGCGGGGACGTGTTCTACGGCAATATCGGGGCCGCCGGTCGCCTCGACTTCACGGTGATCGGCCCTGCGGTCAACGAGGTCAGCCGCATGGAGGCCCTGTGCAACAGCCTCGACTGTTCCGTGATCGTCTCGGAGAGCGTGGCCTCGGCGAGCCCGGTTGCGCTCCGGTCCCTCGGCCGTCACCGGCTGCGGGGCATCGCGGCGGAGCGGGAGCTGTTCACGCTCGATCCCGTCAGCGTCTGGACGGCATGAATCCGTCCGGGCGGCGTGTCGGAACGGATCCTCAGGTTTCCAGGGTGTCCAGTCGTTCCAGAACAGCCTGCGTGATCCGCGCGCAGCGGGCTCCGGCGAAGGGAAAGGCGTCGCTGAGCGCAGTCGAGAGCGTCTCGTCGAGGCTTTGCCTGAGGAGGCGCCGGGCCCGGTGAAGCCGCGTCTTCACGGTCTCGGGACGCAGGCCGAGATGGGACGCGGTCGCCTCGACGCTCAGCTCCTCGATGTCCCGCAGAACGAACACGACCCTGAACGGGTCCGGCAATCGGTCGATGGCCCGTTCGATGAGGCGGCGGATCTCGGCGCGGGCGGCGGCGGCTTCAGGGTCGCCCTCCTGCCGGGCGCCGGGCAGGAAGATGATGCGGGCCGCCCCCTGGTCGTCGATGGCGTCGATCTTGTTCAGCTCGACGGAAGGGCGCCGGGTGCGAAGCCGGCCCAGGGCCTCGTTGAGCGCGATCCGCGTGAGCCAGGTCGCAAGACGGGCTTCGCCGCGGAAACTCTCGAGGTGGGTGAAGGCGCGAAGATAGGCCTCCTGAACCACGTCCTCGGCCTCGGCATCGTCGCCGAGGACGCTGCGCGCGATGCGATAGAGCCCACGGTTGTGCCGCTCCATAATCAGGCGCAGGGCGCTTCCGTCCCGTTGCCGGGCCCGCTGGACGAGAGCCATGTCGTCCAGGCCTTCAACCGATGGTGCCGCGGCGATCCTCGATGGCATGGACGATCTCCTGTGTCTTGCCCCCGGTGTCTTGCCTCCGGTGTCTTGCCGTTAGATGGCCGGCCGCCTCAAAGGTTCCCGGGTCTTCTCCATCGCGGTCACGCCCTGCGGACGATGCCCCGCTGCACGATCTCGTCGACCGACGGGAAGGCCTGCAGGACGATATCCGGGAGCGTCCCGGCACCGTCCGCAGGAGTGCGGCCCGGACGCCCGACGATGATCCGCCCGACCATCCCGGCGTGTTCGTGCGGGATGCAGAAGAAATCGTACACCCCTCCACCGTGAGCGTGACCGAAAAGGTCTCGTGCGGAAGCAGATAATCCGAGTTCCAGGGCGCCGCGCCCTCTGGGATGCGCAGCGGGTGCTCGTCGTTCTTCGGGTGGTAGGCCGTCGCCGTATGGGAGTTCCCGGGATCGAGATTGAGCCAGCGGATGGTCCGGCCCGGCTCGACGTGAAGGCCGACCGGGTCGAACCACACATGCGAGCCGTCCGCCCGGCCCTGCATCCGGATCTCGACCGGCTCATCCGCCCGGGCCAGGCGGGACCATGCCAGACCGGCGAGGAGACCCCCGCCGATCCGCAGGACATGCCGCCGCGACGGGCTCACTGTCCGGCCACCTTGGTTTCGTCGGCCTTGGGCACGTGCCACAGGACCAGATGGGCATGGGGCTTCTCGACCCCCGGATGGCCGGCGTTGAAATAGACGTCCACGTGGTCGACCTTGCCGCCGGGCGCCGCGAGATCGTCGAAGCGCTTGTCCTTGTTCGACAGGTCCTCGATGGGAAGCATGTAGACCGTGCTGACGAGACGTCCCTGACGGTCGTAGGCGAGGAACGGGCCCGCCGGAAGGGTCTTGGGGTCGACATAGAGCTGTCCAAGGCCCGGCAGGAAATCGGGCAGCTTCACGAGTTCGCTCACCTTCTTGTAGGCGCCGGTCGGGGGCGCCTTCTCGACCTGGTCGGCCGCCAGGGCCGGCACGGCAAGCGTCAGGATTCCAATCGCGGCAACGAAGCGGAAGATCATGATGTCATCCTCTCTCGGGCACCGGACCCAAAGGTGGATTTGCCCTTTGGGACCCATCCGGTGCTTCCTTCTGCATGAGCGCATCGTTCCTCGCGGAAATCCGGGTCCACGTCTCCGCACGATGCGCCGGCCGGGCAGGTCCCGGCACATCCGATTGGATGGATCCCCGACGGAAAGGTTCCCGCGCTATGCCGGTGTCAGCGCCGCGCCAGGCGAACGCCCATCCCCTTGAGACCGGCGAGAAGCACGCCGCCGTAGATAAGGGCCCCGGCCGCGCCGAGGAGCGCCAGCAGGATCTCGTTGCGCCAGGCGGGCAGGAGAGCGGTCCACCGCGCGAGCGGCGCGGGCGCGAACCAGGCGAACACGCCGAGCAGCAGGCTCGCCGCCGCAATGGCAAGGCAGGTTCTGCCAAGGGTGCGGTTCGGCGCCGTCCAGCCGCGCCGATAGGCCAGGACGAACAGCAGTCCCAGATTGACCCAGACGCCGATGGCGGTGCCGAGCGCCAGGCCCACGACCCCATAGGTCCGCATGAGCAGGATCTTGACCACGACGTTGACGCCGACCGCCGTGAGGGAGGCGATCAGGGGCGTGGCGGTGTCGGAGCGGGCGTAGAAGCTCGAGACCGCCGAGCGGATCAGCACGGCCGCGGGAAGACCCAGCCCGTAGGCCGCCAGGACGGCGCCGGCGCGTTCGGCCGCCGCCGCATCGAAGGCGCCGCGCTGGAACAGGGCCGACATGATGAGCTCGGGCATGACCATGAAGGCCACCAGGAAGGGCGCCGCGAGCGCGAGCGTCAGGCCGACGGTCCGGTTCTGCGCCGCATAGGCTCCCGCCTCGTCGCCGGCCGCGATGCGCCGGCTCATCTCCGGCAGCAGCACGGTGCCGGCCGCAATGCCGATGACGCCGAGAGGCAACTGGTAGAGCCGGTCCGCGTAGTAGAGGGAGGACACCGAGCCCGTCGGCAGGAACGACGCGATGATCGTGTCGGCAAAGATCGCGAGCTGCACGCCCGCGGATCCGATCACGGCGGGACCGAGCGCCTTGAAGAACCTCTTCATCGGCGCGTCGATGCGGGGACGCTCCAGCCCCGGCGCGGCGCCGATCCGCCGGGCGTCCCACCAGACCATGGCGAGCTGCAGCGCGCCGGACACCGTCACGCCCCAGGCGACCGCATAGCCGGCGTTGGGAAACAGGAAGACGAGGGCCAGACCCGCGATCATCGCGACGTTCAGCAGGATCGGAGCCGCCGCCGCCGCCCAGAACCGGTCATGGGCGTTGAGGATGGCCGAATAGATCGTCACGACCGTAATGAAGAGCAGGTACGGAAAGGTGATCCGCGTGAGCGTCACCGCGAGCTCGAACTTGGCCGGCTCGTCGGAGAAACCCGGGGCGAGCAGCCTCACGACCCACGGCATGCCCATGAACGCCACGACGAGAAGCGCGATCTGCACGATCAGCATCAGGGTCGTGATGCGGCTGGCGAACGACCGGGCCGGCTGCTCTCCCCCGGTTTCGAGCACCTGGGCGTAGGCGGGAAGGAACGCGTTGTTGAAGGCGCCTTCGCCGAAGATGGCGCGGAAGTGGTTCGGGATGCGGAAGGCCACGAAGAAGGCGTCGGCCACGGGCCCGATGCCCATGACGGCCGCCAGCACCACGTCGCGGATGAAGCCCGTGAGGCGGGAAACCAGCGTCCAGCCGCCGACGGAGAGGATCTTGCGGAACATCGGTCAGGCCCGGCGCGCGCGGTAGTTTTCGGGCACGAGGCCGCTCGAGACCTGCGCGGCGCCGCCGATCCGCTCGGCCACCACGTAGAGCGGCCGCCGCTTCACCTCGGCGAAGATGCGCCCGACATATTCGCCCACGACACCGAGCGACATCAGCTGGATGCCGGAGAAGAACATGATCGACACGATCAGGCTGGGAAAGCCCGGGAGGTCCGTGCCGAACAGGAGGGTGCGGATCATGAAGAACACCGCGGTGGCGATCGACAGGATCGAGATCAGGAAGCCGATATAGGTCCAGATCCGCAGGGGCACCGTCGAGAAGGCCGCGATCCCGTCGAAGGCGAAGCGGAAGAGCGTCCGGAAGCTCCATTTCGAGGTGCCGTACTGTCGCTCCTCCACCACGAAGGGCACGCCCGTTCCCTTGAAGCCGATCCAGGCATAGAGCCCCTTGGAGAAGCGGGCCTTCTCGCCCAGGGTCCGCAGCACCTCGACGCCCTTGCGGTCGATGAGCCGGAAGTCGCCGGCGCCCTCGGGCAGCGGGATCTCGCCGAAGCGGGCGAAGAGCTGGTAGAACAGATGGGCGAAGCCGCGCTTGACGCGGGTCTCGTCGGAGCGGTCCGTGCGCTGGCCATAGACCATGAGGTAGCCCTCGCGCCAGCGCTCCACGAAGGTCTCGATCATCTCGGGCGGGTGCTGCAGGTCGGCGTCCATGATCACCACCGCGTCGCCCTGGGCGTGGTCGAGCCCCGCCGCGATGGCGATCTCCTTGCCGAAGTTGCGGCTGAAGGAGACGGCACCGATGCGGGGCTCGGCGCGGCTGACCGCCTTGATCCGATCCAGGGTATCGTCCCGGCTGCCGTCGTCGACGAAGATCACCTCCCAGACCGACGTGATCCGGTTCAGGATGGGGAGCAGGCGCTCGCACAGGGGCGCGATGTTCGCGCTCTCGTTATGCACGGGGATGATGACGCTGAGCTGAGGCGACGCCACTGGAAAAAACCTTCGATGACCGGGCTGCATCAAGAGCCGAGTTTGCGCTCTTGCTCAAGGCCCCCCGGGCATTTTTCGATACGGGCGGGCCGGCTGGATCGGTCTCCTATTGCCGCATGATCGTGCCGACCCCGAAAGTGGATCCATTTTCTAGGCCGATGCTCTAGGGTGCGGCATCGCCGATTCTCAGGACGATCATGGGCTCCTCTCGTTCCGTCATCCTCTGCGCCGACGATTTCGGCCTCGCCGACGGGGTCAGCCGCGGCATCGTGGAACTGGCCGGGATGGGCCGCCTCTCGGCCACGGGCGCGATGACCAACATGCCCGGCTGGCGCCGGGCGGCCCCGGGCCTGAGGCCTCTGCGCGATCGGATCGCGGTTGGCCTGCACCTCAACCTCACGGCCGGATCGCCGCTGGGACCCATGCCGGGGCTTGCGCCCACGGGGACGTTCCCGTCCCTGAAGGATCTGCTGCCGAAAGCCTTGAAGCGACAGCTGCCCGCAGGTGAGATCGCCGGGGAGATCGGCCGCCAGATCGACGCCTTCGAGGAGACCTTCGGCGAGGCGCCCGCCTTCGTCGACGGCCACCAGCATGTCCATGTCCTGCCGGTGATCAGGCCGGCCCTGATCCGGACCCTGACGGCGAGGGGCCATGCCGGACGCGTGTGGCTGCGCGATCCGGCCGACAGGGCGACGGCGATCCTGCGCCGCCCCATCGGGCGCGGCAAGGCGCTGACCGTCAAAGCCCTGGCGCGCGGCTTCGCCCGGAGCGCCCATGCGGCGGGATTCCGGACCAACAAGGGCTTCTCGGGCTTCGCCCCGCTCGACCTGTCGGTGCCGGCGCAACGCGTCTTCGAGGAGGCTTTCTCGCATCTCGGAGGCCATCCGCTCGTCATGTGCCATCCGGGCTACGTGGATGATGAGCTGCGGGCCCTCGACCCGGCGCTGGAGAGCCGGGAGGCGGAGCTGGACTACCTGAAATCGGATGCGTTTTCGGAGCTGCTGCAGGAGCGGGAATTGCGGCTTATAGGCTCAGTGGCCTGACAAACCCGCTCACCCCGTCATCACCGGCCTCGTGCCGGTGATCCCGATCCGAAAGGCGCTGAGCCCCACCGTATCGGGATGGCCGGGACCAGCCCGGCCATGACGTCGAGGTTTGTTCACAACAGGCGGTCAAGCAAGAGGAATGGTCTCAACAAACGGGTCCTGAAGTGGCTCGTTCCACGCCTCGAGCCGCCTGACCGGCTCAACGAACGAGCAGGGCGCTCGCGTAGAGGCCCAGGCCGAACACGACGTGGCCTGCGATATTGAGAGCCCGGATCTGGTTTGCATTGGGACGCTTCGAAGCCGCGACGCCGGCACCCATGCCGGGCTGAAGCAGGAACCAGCCCGCGCCGACCGTCACCAGGCCGACCACGAGGGCGGGCATGAGCGTCGGCCGCTGCGGCCAGTCGGAGGATGTGACGGCCAGCAGGATGGCGGCGAACAGGACCCCGACCGCATAATGGCCGATCCAGCCCAAGGCGCGCTCGTAGGCGAGGGGGCGGGCCGTCGCGATGTCGTCATGATAGACGGTCCCGCCGGCCAGGTGGCCAAACCAGCGTCCGACCAGGCCCCAATTGGCGCCGGGCAGTCCGAAGGCGTGCTTCAGGAACAGCCCCCACAGGTCGAAAATCGCCGTTGCGCCAATCCCGATCAGAAGGGAGCGGTACAGGAACTCGGTCACGGTCATCTCTCCATGGGGGGGACATGAAACGGGCCTCCGAAGAGGCCCGCTCGATGGTTCGCTCCCGCGATTACTTGGTCGCGTTCTCGAACATCTCCTCGACATGCTCCCAGTTCACGAGATTGTCGAGGAACGCCTTGAGATAATCGGGACGGCGGTTGCGGTAGTCGATGTAGTAGGAATGCTCCCACACGTCGCAGCCGAGGATCGGCTGGGCGCCGTGAACGAGCGGGTTCTCGCCGTTCGGGGTCTTCATGATGGCGATCTTGCCGTCCTTGACGGCGAGCCAGGCCCAGCCCGAGCCGAACTGGCCGACGCCGGCCTGGATGAAGTCCTCCTTCATCTTGTCGACCGAGCCCAGGTCCTCGACGATCTTCTTCTCGAGCTTGCCCGGGATGGCGCCGCCGCCATTGGGCTTCATCCACAGCCAGAAATGGATGTGGTTGTAGTGCTGGCCGGCATTGTTGAAGAGGGCCTGGTTCTTGCCGTAGGAGCCTTTCACGACCTCCTCGACGCTCTTGCCTTCGAATTCCGTGCCCTTCAGCAGGTTGTTGCCGGTATTGACGTAAGCCGCATGATGCTTGTCGTGGTGAAACTCCAGCGTCTCCTTCGACATGTAGGGCTGCAGGGCATCATAGGCGTAAGGCAGTTCGGGCAGAGTGAACGACATCGGCGTCTCCTTTGGATTGAGCGACCCGGAACATCGAACCCGACAGTGAAGATCACTCCCGGGATTCGTTCGATGCCCCGCGTTGAACTGCGCATCGCCCGACGCGACCCGAAGGGCCGCGTCAGCGAAAAACCGGGGCCACATTTCCGCACGATGCGCCTGAGGCGTTAGTTAAAGCGCCATAGGCCCAAGAGCAACGGCCAAGCTCCGGACTTTTTTCTGCTCAAGCTTCCCAGCCGGTTGTCTTTTGCCTATAGAAGCATAGCTTTCGCTTGATTGTCCTGGCGCGTTGCGCGGACCCGTGGATCCCGTTTTCCACGCTCCGCCGCCCGCCAATCGATAGGAGGGAGCATCGGCCCTGCCTGACGAGTGGCCTCCACTGTCAGGTCCGATGCTCTCGGTTTGCGTATGATGGAGACGGCATGATCATCGCTCTTCTGGCCCTCGCTCTGGCGATGATCGTAGGTGGGCTTCTCACTGCGTTCTTTGGATGGGATATCGTTCTGGTCGAGCGCGGCTGGACGATGGTGATCGCCGGGAGCGTGATGGCGGCAAGCGGCGCGCTCCTGCTCGGGATCACGGCCGCCGTCTCGAAGCTGGCGAAGATCGAGGCCCGGCTGTCGCAGCTCCGCGGCGGCGTCGGCGAAGCGGCACTTCAGAGCGCGCCGAAGGGCTCGGGCGACCTTTCGCTGGCAACGCTCTCCGGCGGCCTCGTGGCCGGCGCGGCGACCGCCGAAGCCGATGAGGACAAGCGGCCCGACGAGGCCCAGCCCACCCTTCCACTTTTCGAGGAGGAGGGCGCCGGGGAGGAGGCCAAGGACGAGGTCAGGGTCGCGGCTTGGCCAGATGAGCCGCGGGCGACCGAGCCCGTCGTGCCGTTCCCGCCCCGGACGAGCCCGACGCCCGTGCCCATGCCCGACCGGGATGAGGACGAGCCCGACCTGAAGGTGCCCGACTTCCTCCTGGCGGACCGGGACCGCGACACGGACGAGGAACCGCGGGTCGTCGACGGCGCCGATCTGTATCAGCGCGATCGGAATCAGCGCGACTTGGACGAGCGCGTCCTCGAACCGCGCGATCTCGACGAACCCGTGGAGCCGAAGGAGCCGGTCGTCGAACCCGTCGTCGCCGACGATGACGCGGAGCCCGACCGGGAGCACGCCGAGGCGGCCGATGCCGCCCGGGAGGACGAGCCGGACGACGAGGCCGCCTCCGACGAGCCGCGTCCTCCCGTGGTCGTCGGAACCTATAATTCCGGCGACAACAAATACGTGATGTTCTCGGACGGCTCGATCGAGGCGCAGACCCCGAGCGGGGTGTTCCGCTTCAAGTCCCTCGACGAGCTGAAGGAGTTCATCGCCGCAGGCGGCGAGGGGAACTCGTCCTCCGCTACCTGAAGAGGGGAGACAGGGCGCGGAAATCGTCCGTGGCGGCCGCTTCCATCCATTCGAAGACCGCCATTTCGGTCGTCACCCAATGGCAGCCCGCGTGAAGCAGGCGCGCGCAGGCGGCCGCGACGCTGTGGGGCGAGCGGCTCGACACCGCATCCGCAACCACGAAGACATCCAGGCCCGTGCCTCGGAACTCCAGGGCGCTTTGCAGCACGCAGATATGGGCCTCGGTTCCGCAGACCACGAGCTGATTGCGGCCGCGGCCGCGCAGGTCTGCGACCCGCTCGGCGATCGGCGCGGTGCGGGCGGCGGAAAAGCTCGTCTTGGACAAGGTGGCCGCTTCAGGCGGCAGCGCCTCCTGGACCGGCGGCACGGTGGCGCCGAGGCCCTTGGGGTATTGCTCGGTCACCGTAACGGGAACGTCGAGGCGCTTGGCCGCTTCCAGGAGGATGTTGACGTTGCGCAGGACGGTCTCGCCATCATGAATGGCCGGCATGAGCCGGGCCTGGAGATCGACGACGAGAAGGTGGGAGCGTTTCGCGTCGAGCAGCATGGGAGACCCTACATGTCGGGGTTGAATGTCGGATGGCTGGTCGGGATCGGCATCTGCATGGAGAAGCGCAGCCCTTCCTCGAGGAACTCCATGGAGACTTCGGCCTGAAGCTGCGCGGCCAGCACGCGCTGGAGCAGGCGCGTCCCGAAGCCCTGACGGGTGGGCTTGCCCACGCGCGGCCCGCCATGCTCCACCCATGTGAAGTGCAGCGTCGGGTGCTCCTCGTTATGGATTTCCCAACGCACGTCGACCTGCCCGCCGAAGGTCGACAGGGCGCCGTGCTTGGCGGCGTTCGTGGTCAGTTCGTGGATCGCCATGCCGATCGGCACCGCCGCCTCGGAGGGCAGTTCGAGATGCGGCCCCTCGATGGTGATGCGGTTGCGCGCCTCGTCCTCGTAGGGGCCGAGTTCCGTCTGGACGAGGTCTTCGAGGGCCGCCTTCTGCCACAGGTCCTCGGTCAGGAGATTGTGGGTGCGGGCGAGCGACACGATGCGGCCGACGAAACCCTGATAGAATTCGTCGATGCTCGAAGCCGTGCGCGCGGTGGAACCCACGATCGCCTGAACGGTCGCCAGCGTGTTCTTCACCCGGTGGTGGAGTTCGCGGATGAGAAGGTTCTGGCGGTTCTCCGCCTCCTTGTAGCGCGTGATGTCGATATTCACGCCGACCATGCGCAACGGAGCGCCTGTGTCGTCATAGAAGAAGAGCGCGATCGTATCGATGGTGCGGACCGTCCCGTCGGGACGCCGGATCCGATAGGCCAGGTTGATCTCGGGGTCATGGCGCGCGAGCGCCTCGCCGATGGCCTTGTTGGACGGCGCCAGGTCCTCCGGGAGAACCGCCTCCTCCCAGCTCGAGAAATCCTCCCCGAACGTGCCTTTCTCGAGGCCGAACAGGCGCTCCTGCTCCTCGGTCCACGTGACCTTGCCGGACGGGACGTCCCAGTCGAACACGCCGATTCCGGCAGCCCGCTGCGCCAGGGCCAGGCGTTCCTCGCTGACGCGCAGGGCCGCTTCGGTCAGCTTCAGGTCATGGATGTCGACGCTCGTGCCGACCCATCCCCTGAACTCTCCCGTGGCGGCGTTGTGCACGGGGGCGGCCCGGATGATGTGCCAGCGGAAATCGCCCTCCTTGGAGCGGTAGCGGACCTCCGTCGTATAGGGGGTCTCGTTCGCCATGACGGGCTTCAGCTCTTCGGTCATCCTCACCCAGTCGTCCGGGTGGATGGCCGCCGTCCAGCTGTGTCCCAGGGCGTCCTCGGGCGGCAGGCCCGAATAGGCGACCCACCGTTCGTTCGTGTAGGTGAGTTCGAGATTGGGCTTGACGATCCACACCAGCGCCGGGAGCGATTCCGCGATGAGCTTGAACCGCGCTTCGGTCTCGCGGAGCTTCGTCTCGGCCCGGACTTTCTCGATGGCCAGCCAGGTGCGTTCCGCCACGTCCTCCACGAGAGCGACCTCGTCGCTCGTCCAGTCGCGGGGCGTCGACGAATAGACGTAGAATTCGGCGATGAAGCGCCCGTTCTTGTGAATGGGCACGAGGAAGCCCGAACGCGCATTGATGGTGCTGTAGAAGGCCTGCAGGGCCGGTTCGCCGAGGCGAGGATCGCTTCTCACGTCGTTGATGACGGCCGGCTCCCCGTGCCGGAGAGCATCGATGATCGGGCCGGCATGCTGGTCGATCTTCTCGACCTTGCCCTCGTTGGTGATGAGCCCCCAGGACCACTCGCGTTCGACGATGATGACGCCGCGATCCTCGTAGACCTCGCCATAGCCTGCCGTGTCGACCTTCAGGAGCTTGCTCACGTTGCGCGACGCGATCTCCATGATCTCGTATTCGTCGTCGATGCTGCTGATCTGGTCGTTGAGCTTGAGGAGGAATTCCTGACGGCGCTGCGCTTGGTCCATTTCCTCCCGGAGCCTCTGCCGCTCCCGGATGTCCTGCAGAACGCCCACGAAGCGGACCGGCTTCGTGCCCTCGAAGACGATGCCGCCGCGCACATGGACGTGGCCGATGCTTCCATCCGCCTTCAGGATCCGGTGCTCGATGTTGAAATCCGTCCGGGTGCGGAGCGCGTAGGCGATCGCCTGATTGATGCGCTCGATGTCGGCCGGGTGGAACATGGCCTGAAGGTCGGGATAGGTGAGCTTCGCCTCGGGCGGAAGCCCTAGATACAGCTTGAAGGCCGGTGTGCCGGTCACCTCGCCGGTTTCCAGGTCCCGCTCCCAGGCGCCGAGCCGGCCGATCTCGAGAGCCATCCTCAGCTTCATATTGCTCGACCGCAGCGCTTCCTCGGCCTGGGCCAGCCGGGTCTCAAGCTCCGCGACGCGTTGCCTGTCGCCCTCTCGCGGGGCGACGACGTCTTCAACGGTCAAACTGCCGCGCTCGGTCATCTGTCGGTACTTTCAAGGTCACTCTGCACGCTCTGCGGCCTGCCGCGCCGCTGCTCCCGCTGTGTTACGTTTTCACATAGCGCGTCGGATCAATTCTGGAACCCTTGAACGCATCGGATCGCGAACGCATAGGCGAGGGCGACTTCCTCGAGGCGGTCGAACCGGCCGGCCGCGCCCGCATGTCCCGCCTCCATGTTGAGCTTGAGCACGACCGGGCCCCCGCCGGTCATGGCGGACCTGAGCCGCGCGACCCATTTCGCAGGCTCCCAATAGGTGACCCGCGGGTCCGTAAGCCCGGCGAGAGCCAGGATCGCCGGATAGGCCTGCGGCCTCACATTGTCGTAGGGCGAGTAGGACAGGATCGTCCGGAACGCGGCCTCGTCGGCGCCCGGGTTCCCCCATTCGGGCCATTCCGGCGGGGTGAGGGGCAGGTCGCTGTCGAGCATGGTGTTGAGAACGTCGACGAACGGCACCTCGGCGATGATCCCGGCGAACAGGTCCGGCGCCAAGTTGGCCACGGCCCCCATGAGCATGCCGCCCGCGCTGCCGCCATGGGCCACGATGCGCCCGCGGGACGTATAGCCGGCCTGGACCAGAGCCTCGCCGCAGGCGATGAAATCCGTGAACGTGTTCGGCTTCTTCTCGCGCTTGCCGTCCATGTACCAGCGCCAGCCCTTTTCCGTGCCGCCGCGGATATGCGCGATGGCATAGACGAAGCCGCGGTCGACCAGGGACAGGATCCCGGTGCGGAAACCTGCCGGCATGGACATGCCGTAGGAGCCGTATCCATAGAGCAGGCACGGGGCGGAGCCGTCGAGCGCCACCCCGCGGCGGTGGACCAGCGAGACGGGAACCTGTTCGCCGTCGGGCGCCGTCGCGAACAGCCGTCGCGTCACGTAGTCGGCCGGGTTGTGCCCGCTCGGCACCTCCTGGCGCTTGCGCAGGACGCGCTCGCCGGTCCGCAGGTTGTAGTCGGTCACCTCGCTCGGCGTCGTCATCGACGAGTAATGGTAGCGGATGACGTCCGTGTCGAATTCGTAGCCGGCCGAGAAGCCCAGCGAATACGCCTCCTCGGCGAACGCGACGGAGTCCTCCCGGCCGGTGGCGAAGTCCCGCAGCACGATGCGCGGATTGGCGTTCTCCCGCTCCAGCCGCACCAGATAGCGGGCGAGCGCGACGACGGACAGGATCATCGTGCCGGGCCGGTATGGCACGAGATCGGTCCAGAAGGCACGTCCCGGCGTCGCGACCGGGGCCGTGACGATCTTGAAATCCTCTGACCCGTCCGCATTGGTGAGGATGATCAGGCGGTCGCCGTGATGCTCGACGTCGTACTTCAACTGCGGCGTGCGCGGCTCGACGAGCCGGGGCGAGGCCGAGGCATCAGCCCGGTCGAGCAGCCAGACCTCCGAGGTCTCATGGTCGCTCGCCTCGATCAGCACGAAGGCGTTCGACTGGGTGACGCCGAGCTTCACGAAGAAGCCCGGGTCCTTCTCCTCGTAGACCACCTGATCCTGCTCGGACCCGGTACCGAGACGATGGCGCTTGACCCGCACGGGGCGGTGGTTCTCGTCGAGTTCGACGTAGTAGAAGCCGGACGAATCGTTGAGCCAAACGGCGCCCCCGGAGGTCTGGAGCACCGCGTCCGGGAGGTCCACGCCGCTCGCGAGGTCGCGCACGCGGATCGTGAAATACTCCGAGCCCTTGAGATCCGCCCCCCAGGCCATCAGCCGGTGGTCGGGCGAGTGATCCGCCCCGCCCAGGTCGAAGAAGGGATGGCCTTCCGCCTCCCTGTCGCCGTCGAGCATGATCGTCTCGGGGCCGCCCTCGCGGGGCTGCCGGCAGACGAGGGGGTGCTGTCCGCCCTCCCGGAAGCGGGTGAAATAGGCGAAGGGCCCGTCCGGCTCGGGAACGGTTGAATCATCCTCCTTGATGCGCCCGCGCATCTCGGCCACGAGCCGGGCCTGGAATTCCTCCGTTCCGGCAAAAACCTCCGCCGCGTAGGCGTTTTCCTGTTCCAGGACGGCTCGGATGGAAGCATCCAGGGTAGCGGGGTCCTTGAGCACGTCCCGCCAGTTGTCCGCCTTCAGCCACGCGTAATCGTCATGGACCCGGATTCCGTGCAGGTCGACGACGTGCGGCCGCGCCGGGACCGACGGCGCCGCGGGCAAGGGACGAGTGGCAAGGCGTTCGATGTTCATGAAAGTGTCCGGGCAAATCATCAAGAGGCGGGATTATGCACAGATAACGATAATTTCCCATGCTGGGTCCCGTTTGCGCCCGTGGGCGTAAGCTCCGTGCAAAGACAAGCGCCTTTCTAGTTACTTCTTCAGATCGGAACGATGAAAATTCTGTGACGAAAGCCTTAAACTGCCGCCAAAGGCATTAACTGTTCAGCGTAGGTTTATTGCATAGTGAAAGTTGATACGAAGTTTTCCAAAGTTTTCCTTTTGCACATCTTGCAATGGGGCTGGATTTGACATACTTGGACGAGCGAGCACGATTTCTGTGCAAGTACGGTGCGGCTCAAGGAAGAAGCAAGCATAGCTTCAGACAAGAATGCTCAATTGTAGGCTGAAATGCTTTTTTGAGTCATTCCAAAGAGCCGGAAAGGAAGAAAATCAAAATGAGCGACAACATCGCTGCTTCGAACTACATTGAGTTGGCTGCAGATATCGTTTCGGCCTATGTGAGCAATAACTCTGTTCCTTCGGGCGATCTGCCGACGCTGATCAACGACGTTCATTCGGCTCTTCTGCGTGTCGGGGGCGGCACCGTGGAAGCGCCCGTCGAGGCTCCGAAGCCGGCCATCCCGGTGAAGAAGTCCGTGACGCCGGATTACATCGTCTGCCTCGAGGACGGTAAGAAGTTCAAGTCGCTGAAGCGCCATCTGCGCACGCAGTACAACATGACGCCCGAGCAGTACCGCGAGAAGTGGGCCCTGCCTGTCGATTACCCGATGGTGGCTCCCAACTACGCGAAGGCCCGCTCGGAACTCGCCAAGGAGATGGGCCTCGGCCAGCAGCGCCGGAAGCGCCGCTCCTCGCGCAGCAGCAGCTAAGCCGGACCGCGTCCGCGCTGACATTAGCCGCCCCGAGGGGCGGCTTTTTGCTTTTTGAAGCCGGCCGGATCCGTCGCGCGCGCCCTTTCGGGCGCGAATCGGCTGCGGTAGGCCGCCGGGCTCGTGCCGAGCCGCGTCCTGAAGTGGTGGCGCAGGGTCGCGGCGGATCCGAACCCCGTCGCGCCCGCGATGTCCTCGATGGACCAGCCCGTGGATTCGAGCAGTTCCCGGGCGCGGGCCAGGCGCTCCGCCAGCAGCCATTCCCCCGGCGGCAGGCCGGTCGCTGCCTTGAAGCGCCGCAGGAAGGTGCGCACGCTCATCCCGGCCTCGGCCGCGAGCCGCGCGACCGGCTGCTCCTCGCCGAGCCGCGCCCGCATGCGGTCGAACAGGGGGGCGAACCGCAGACCCTCGCGGGCCGGCGGCACGGGACGCTCGATGAACTGCGCCTGTCCGCCTTCGCGATGGGGCGGCACCACGAGGCGCCGGGCGAGCCGGTTGGCGATCTCGGGCCCGAAATCGGTTCGCACCACATGCAGGCACAGATCGATTCCCGCCGCACTGCCCGCCGAGGTCAGCACCCGGCCTTCGTCCACGTAGAGAACATCCGGCTCGACGATGACGTCCGGGTAGAGCCGCGAGAGGTTCTCGACGTGGTGCCAGTGGGTCGTCGCGCGCCGGCCCGACAGCAGCCCCGTCGCAGCAAGAGCGAAGACACCGGAGCAGATGGACATGAGGCGTGCTCCTCTTTCGTGAGCCAGCCTCAGGGCTTCCACGAGCGCCGGTGGAACGGGCTCCGCATGGGCGCCCCGCCAGCCGGGAATCACGATGGTGTCGGCCTCATCGAGCAATTCGAGCCCGCCATCCGCCGTGATCTGAAAGCCCCCGACAGCCCGCAGCGGTCCGGGCTCGATGGCGCAGACCGCGAAGCGATACCAGTCCGGGCCCATTTCCGGTCTCGGCAGGCCGAAGATCTCGACGGCAATGCCGAATTCGAATGTGCTCAGCCGGTCATAGGCGAGGGCGACGACGAAGCGGTTTGGCATGATGTTTACGTCTGTTGGCAATGGCGCCACTTCTCACCATGACGGTTTCGCGGAACTCTGGCGATGGCTTTTCCAAAGGAGGTTGCCATGCCAACGAGCCCCGTCGCGGCCATTCCGGCCGCCGCTCCGCCACGGGCGGCGGAGCATTTCGCCAGTCGTCTCGCGTTCGAAACGGATTGTTCCGACGTGCACGAATCCCTGTCGGCCGGAAGTGAGGACTTCGTGCTCCTCGACGTGCGCGGGCCCGGCGCCTACGCGCGCGGCCACGTGCCGGGGGCGCTCCATTGTCCTCATCGCGAGATGTCGGCGGACCGCATGGCCGCCTGGCCCGAAACCACGCTCTTCGTGGTCTATTGCGCCGGTCCGCACTGCAACGGCGCCGACCGGGCGGCTCTGAAGCTGTCCCGGCTCGGGCGCCCCGTCAAACTGATGCTCGGCGGGGTGACAGGTTGGGCCGACGAAGGATTTGCCTTCGCTCAGGGGACGGATCCCGGGTCTCTGGCGATGAGTCCCGCAGCCTGATGCTGGCAGGGTCCTCGGTCGTCCAGGCCGAGGACCCTTTTGCGGCGTTCGTGCGGTTGGCGGACCGGCCGTCCGAGTTATCCTCAGTCTTATCAACAGGTTTGAATCTTCGTTGACAACTAGGAATATGCCCCCACTATCAGGCTGGAGGGAGAGAGACCCTCCTTAATTTGTTTATAGGAACAAAACATGAACATTGACGATCGCGATGAGGTTCATGAAACGATTGCAGAGCAAGGGATTCCTGCCTCCAACAGCACCCGTGCCGGGAGGCGCTCACGCAAGCAGGCCCGCCGGGACGGGACGGTCGGTGGACAACCTACAGGCGAAATTCTGTCCAGGGAGGCTTGGCGGCTTCTGACGGCGCTCAGCCAGCCGGAGACCTGGGCTATGGTCGACCCGACGGATATGGCGAAGGTGCTTGTCCACAGGCGGCGCTCGGGGATCTCCGTGGGGGCAGGGAGCTTCGCCGCCACGGCCGCCGAGGCTCTCGTGCGTCACGATCTCGCCCGCTGGGAGCCGTCGGCGTCCGGACGCAGGGCCCTGGCGCGGACCGCAGCCGGTGAGGCCTACCTGCGCCGCGTGAGCGCGCCGGATGCCGAAATGGCCTTCCTTCACCAGCATCACGAAACGGAACTCGCCACCGTCGCGACCGACGCGGGACCGGCGCGGGTGAGGGTCGATTCCGAGGAAAGTCCGCTCGACTGGCTGCGCCGCCGCAAGGGCCGCAACGGCGAGCCGCTGATCGACGAGGCGTCCTATCAGGCGGGCGACCGCCTGCGGACCGACATCATGCTGGCGGGGCTTCTGCCGGGCGTGACGGCACGCTTCGACGGCATGCCGAAGAGCGCCGGCCCGGTCACGCCGGGCGAGGCCACGGACCGGATGGTCGCGGCGCGCCAGCGGCTGCGGAACGCCTTCGATGCGCTCGGGGGCGACTTCAGCGACCTGCTGCTCGACCTGTGCGGCTTCCTGAAAGGCCTGGAGCAGATCGAGCGCGAGCGCCAGTGGCCGGCGCGCTCCGCCAAGGTCGTCGTGCGCTTCGCCCTCGCGCGGCTCGCGGAGCATTACGGGATCGAGGCCTCCGCCCGCGGTCCCGCCGCTTCGCGGGGCATCCGGGCCTGGCAGGCGGTGGTGATCGACGGCGGACGGCTCTGAGGGAGCCCGGTCAGGCTCCCGTCATGGCCAGCCCCGTCCCGTATCTGTCCCACCAGGGCCACCCTCCGCCCGTGCTGACGCCCTCCACGTCATGGCCGAGCTTGTCCGGACCATCCCAGGGTCGTTCCGTCACCCTCGACGTCATGGCCGGGCTTGTCCCGGCCATCCCGATCGGAAGAGCGTGGCGCGTCTCGATCGGGATCACCGGCACAAGGCCGGTGATGACGTGGAAGTGGTGGACAGGTGTGGGTGCGATGATGTTCCACCTTTGTTCTTGACAGCAGGTGCAAGCTAAGCTATATCGTTGTTCAGATCGGTTCCTTCGAGGGGCGCGCTCGCGAGGCGTCGCAAGTGTGGGAGCCGGCACGGTCCTGCGACAGGCTTCGCACCCCTGGGCGCGCAGGAGGCCGACCTTGGGCTCTGCCCAGCTGGTCCGCCTGAAAAGAACCGTGCGCGACGAGCAGCTTGGCTCTCGCTTATCACCTCAGACATCGAGCCGGGCTGCCACTCGCGCCACCCTCGATCATCCTGCAGGCTCGCAGCGCAAGCTGCGGGCCCGCTGGTGCTGCTCTTTGACAGCGCACAGATCACAAACCGGCACCGCAGCGTGACGCTCCCCCGTCCCACCAACCTCTCACGTCATGGCCGGCCCTGTGCCGGCCATCCCGATCCGGGAGAGCGCGGCGTTCCAAACGATCGAGATCACCGGGACAAGCCCGGTGATGACGAGGAGGGTGTCAGGATCGAGAGTGTCAGGACCCACAATGCCGATCCGGACGGGCACATCGCCTCACAGGGGCGGAACCACCGGTCCAGGGCCGGGAGCGGGTTGTCCGGTCGACCGCCGCGTATCGGCCCTCAGGTGGCCGCCAAAGCCATCTGGGCGTCGCGGCGGATGCGCTCGACCATGGACCTGACGCCATTGGAGCGCTGCGGGGTCAGGTGCTCCGACAGGCCGAGTTCCTTGAACAGTCCGAGCGCGTCCGTCGCGAGAGCGTCCGAGGCCGTCTTGCCGCTGTAGAGGGAAATCAGGAGCGCCACGAGGCCGCGCACGATATGGGCGTCGCTGTCGCCGCGCAGATGCAGGACGGGATTGCCCTCCTGTGGGTCGAGATCGGTCTGGAGCCAGACTTGGCTGGCGCAGCCCTGCACCTTGTTGACGTCGTTATGCGCCTCGTCGGGCAAGGGCTCCATGAGCCGGCCGAGCTCGATGAGGTAGCGGTAGCGCTCCTCCCACTCGTCGAGCAGGTCGAAGTTGGAAACGATGTCGTCGATGGTCGGCAGCATGGCGATCCTGCGGTGTCTGCCGGACATATAATCATCGCCGGTCCGTTTGGCGACCGAGGGCGCCGCCTTTACATGCGAGGCTTGGACGCAGCCGGCGCCCGATCCTCCGGCCGCAGGGTGTCCGTCGGCTTGGTGGGACCGGCCGCCGGGAAGCCGGAGGTGGTCAGGATCTTGTCGACAACGGCCTGCTTGGCGCTGTCGGGAAGGGCCTTCCAGACGGTCTCGAGATGTCCGGGCCGATTCTCCGCGGTCGACTTCTCGGGAGTGGCTTCGCTCGTCTTCGGGGCGAGGAGGGCCTGGAGATCGGCCGTTCCCTCGCCGTGCTGGCGCACGGGCGAGTAGTAGAAAATGGCCCCGACGATGAGGATGAAGCGCAGAATCGAAAACATGAGGCGGTCGGGTGCTGAAACGAGGATCGATGCAGCATCATAACGGAGTTGGGCCGGCTGCGCCCGGGAGGCGCGCGAGGAATCTGGAAACAGGATGAACGAAGTCTTGCCGGGCCAGCGCTGCGCCAAGTCTCTGAAAACAAAGTCGAAATTTTGGGCGCCTGAGGGCCGGGCCGGGCCGGCCGCTTGGGCCGGGCCCCGTTTCGGCCGCACGGCCGAGGCAATTAGGTTTCGCTTAAACCGGCTCTGTCAGGCTTTGCCGTGAGAAAGACAGAAAACGGTGCCTGGACGCCTTGCCTTGCGGGACGTGAAGACCAGAACGACATCCATCTTCGAAGACGGAAACGACTGCCTTGCGTGAAGCTTTTGTCGACCATCCCGATGACGACCTCGACCTGCCGGCCGTCGTGCGCCGGAAGGCTCCGGCCCGACCGACCCAGAAGCGCGCGGCCAGGCCGCCGCGCAGGCCGGGCCTCGGCGAGAGGGCCGCGTCCTTCGTGGTCGAGCATCCGCGTCAGATCCTGGCGGCCCTCTTCCTCACCGGATGCGGCGGCATGATCGCCTGGAACGCCCTGGCGCTCCAGATCAGCCGCCATCCGGCGCCGCTCTTCACCACCCGGGAGGTCGTGCTGGCGCCGGAGCCGGACACCGAAGCCGGAATCGCCCGTCCGCTGCCGCCGGCCCGTCCCGGCTCCAGGCCCGCCGACGAGCCGGCACAGGCGGCCGCGCCTCATGAGGCAGTCGCCCATGCCCCTCCGGAGGCGGCGCCGGCCGCCGTGCCGAAGCCGCCCGCCCGCAGTCCCATCGCCGAGATGATCCGCAACGGCGGCCAGCCCGTCGCAGCTGCGCCTGTGCCGGCGCGAGCCCCGCAGGCCTCCGCTCCCGCCGCGCCGGTCCCGGCCGCACCCGCGCCTGCCGCCCCACCGGTGCGCAGTGCCGCGCGCGATCCCATCGCCGACATGATCCGCATGGGCGGCCCGGTCCCGGTTCCGCCCGGCAACGTGGGCAGGCCCGACCAGGGCGACGTGGTTCTCGCCGGCCAGCGTGCCCTCGCACGGCTGGGTTACAGCGTGAAGGTGGACGGGCTGATGGGCTCGGGCACGCGGCAGGCCATCGAGCGCTTCGAGCAGGACCGCCGGCTGCCGGTCACCGGCGAGCTGAACGCCAGGACCGTCCGCGAGCTCTCCGCCGCCTCCGGCGTCGCGGTCCCGTAGTGTCCCGGCTCCGCTCGGACTTCTGGGTGTCCGCCTATCTGCGCCGGTGCTCGGTGGAAGGTGTCGACGCCGCTCTGCGCAAGCGCGGCGCCGCCGAGGCCGGTGCGATCTTCATCAAGGTCGATCAGCTCGACGGCACCGCGAGCCTTTACGGTCCCGCGCCGCAGCTCTTCCTCGACGAGAGCGGCGAGCGCCTGTTCGCGCCGATCCTGCAGGGCGTGATGCCCCTCGACGTGGAGGAGCGCATGGCCCGCGAGCTCCGCTTCGACCCGGACCTCTGGCTGGTCGAGGTCGACGACCGGGCAGGGCGCCATTTCCTCGACCTTGCGGCAGACGATTAGGCGACTGGCCAAAGCCTGCAGGTCGCACCGGCCGCCGGCTTCAGCGAGGGCGTCGACGATGCGTCGAGCGCGCTGCCGAGCAGGGGAGAGAACCCGGGTGCAGTCGCCATGGCGACCATGGTCAGCGACAGGGCGTTCGACAATGCTTCGCCGTCGAAGACATGCGGCGATTTTCTCACTCGCTTCGTCCAGATCGTAGAAATGCCGGCGGGGCGGTCCGACGCTGTCAGAGAGGGCGGCCGACGCTCATGGTCGCGCGGAATTCGGCATCGTCGTCGATGAACATGTCCTCGGTGCCGGCGCCCATCGCGTCGAAGAAGCGGCTGACGAAGCAGCGGAAGGCGGCGCACAGGGCGATGTCGCAGATCTGCCGGTCCGAGAACCCGGCCGTGCGCAGCCGGTCGATGTCGGCCGCGGTGACCTGGGAGGCCTCCTGTACGACCTTCTCGGCGTAGGCCAGCATCGCCACGTCCCGGTGGGGCAAGCCCGCGGTCCGGAAATCGCGCTGAACCGCCAGGACGGTCTCCTTCGAGCCGAGATCGGCGATGAGCTGCTTGCTGTAGACATGGGAGCAATAGGTCGACGGGATGTGCTTTGCGGCGATCAGCGTGATCAGCCGCCATTCCCGCAATCCGAGCGAAAAGCCTGCGCGGATCCGGTCCGAGAAATCTGTATAGATCGGCAGGAGATCCGGCCGGGCCGTGAAGCATTTCGCGGCTTCCATCACGAAACCGAGCTGCGCTTTCTGCTTTTCGTAGATTTCCGCGACCTGGCCGGTGGCTTGCTCTTCCTCGATCGTGTGCAGGTACATTCGACCCTCCGGGCAGATCGCCGATGCAGGCAATCTAGCAGAATGCCGGTCGGTCCGGCAGTCATTCCCATGGCGTCGTGGGACGATGGGCGCGAATCTCTTCGGACACTACGCGAGGACTTCCCCGGAGAATACCCTGACATCCAGGATGGACTCGACGACCACGAGCGCGACGGGAGCGGGAACGTCGCGCAGCTCCCGGATCAGCTCCCGGATCGTGGAGAGTGGATAGGACAGAGCCGGGTGCAGGGTGAGGAAGATCCTGATCGCGTCCCTTCGCGTCACTCCGAGGGCCTTCAGCGCGAGAGCAAGAATCCGATGGCGTCCGATTTCGAGGAGACGCCATTCCGTCGAGGCGGGAAAGCCGAAAAGCGTGGTGAGGAGATGCTCGAGCCGACGGTCGTCGCCCTTGAGACATGTGGCCAGCAGATCGGCCAGATCCTGCTCCGTCAACGTGAACGCCACCGTGGCGCGCCGGTGGGCCAGGGCCTGTGCGACCCGGTCCCGGATGACCTTGCGACGCTCCGGATCGGCCGTGAGATAAAGGGATGCCAGAGCTGACGTCGGGAGGTCGGCGCGTGTGAGAAGAAGGGACGCGAGGGCGGGACGGCAGCGGGCACGCCGCAGGAGATCTGCGAAAGACGCGGTGTCCGGAGCAAAAGCCGGGTTGGCCGCGAGCGCGTCCTCGACCGCGCTCTCACGCAATGCGAGCAATCGCGGGATGGCTGCCGCATCGATGTCCGGCTGCGATGCCAGGGCGAGGCGTCCCTCGGGCGTCGCCAGCTGCTTCGTGCCAAGCGCCGGCGGCAGCCGTGCCGCGTGCCGGAGCACGATCGCGCGCACATCGGGTGAATGCCGCGAAAGGTAGTCGAGCACCGAGATTGGCGTATCCGGGCATGGTGCGAGGATGCGGGCCAGCTCGAGAAGGGTCGCAGAATCGGCCTTCGGCAGGAAGCCCAGGACGAGGGTCTCGAACGTTTCGATGCTCTCGCGGTCGCGCGTCGGCGCGGCAACGAACATGTCCGCGTTCACTTTTAGGAGAGCAGAGCACGCATCGGATCGGCCCGCCGAGGACCCGAAACCGGACAGGTCCGACCACAGATCGGGATTGGCAGAGGGCACCATGCTCACACTCGCTTCAACGCAGCCGAGCGAAGGCTAGGAGCCCTTCCTTAGCGCATCTTTAATGGGAGGCGGCCACCCGGTTCTAGGCGTCCTCCTCAGGGAACATAAGCGCGGCAGTGATTGTTGTTTTCATGTCAGGGCAAGCAATTTTCTGCAGCGCAGAGCCCCGCGGAAACGAACTGTTAACCATAGGTCACTTTTTGTGAGTCAGTCATAGAGGCAGTCAGTGGCACGATAGAGGAGGGCACAATGCGAGACGTCTGGACCAGATCACCGGGAGTGGTGATCGCCTTTCCGGATCATTCCGAGCGTCCACAGCGCCCAGTTCTGTCCGCCGGCGAGCCTCGAGGCGAGATCCTTCTCTTCACCGGCGTGCGCTATGAGCGGCCTTCTCCCAACCCCGGTCCTTCCCGTCCCCTGGCCTCCAACAGCCCGGGACGTCGCCGCTCGTAGTCCATCCTGATTTTCATGACGATGAGGCGCCGTTAGGCGCCACGCGGCGGGCTTGCCAGACGGTGCATCATGAGCGCCGCATCCGGCCCGTAGCTCGCAAGTTTCGCCTTCAGGCCTTCTGCGGCCAGCACGCGAAAGCCAGCTTTCTCCCAGAACGTCTGAGACTTGTTGACGGCGACGAGCGACAGATTGTCGAAGCCGGCCTCCCGGGCGTGAGCAATCAGCCTGTCCGTCACCTGCGCGGCGTAGCCCCTGCCGCGCGCGGTCGGCAGCAGGGCTACGTCG
This sequence comes from Microvirga terrae, assembly GCF_013307435.2. Taxonomy (NCBI): domain Bacteria; kingdom Pseudomonadati; phylum Pseudomonadota; class Alphaproteobacteria; order Hyphomicrobiales; family Methylobacteriaceae; genus Microvirga; species Microvirga terrae. The sequence continues at coordinate 3,682,818 of NZ_CP102845.1, read as the reverse complement.
TGGATGTAATAGGTCGTCGGGCTGGACGGGAGTTCCCCCAGCATCCTGTTCAGCCGTGGCGGCTCCCCGAGGTGCCAGGGATGGGTGAACGCGTACCCGATGGCGTGTTCATCCTCGGTCAGCATGAAACACCCCGTTGGATAAAGACGCTGACGTTCGGCCAGCACGGCCCTGTCTTCCGGGTGGTCGACATGGATCATGTCCGCGAGAACCTGCACCTGGGCGAGATCCTCGGGCGTCATGAGGCGCCAGGCCATAGGGTCAGGGGTCCTGCTCGGCCGTGCAGGACACGGCCTTGGCGGCTTCCTCGGCCTGCGGCCGCAGACTCGGGCTGGGAGCCGCCACGCGCACGATCACGAAGCCCTGCTGTTCCGGGGCGACGATCCGGACGTCGCGCGACGGGTCGTTCTCATCCTCGGCGGCGCGTGCCTCGTCGAGCTGACGGGCCGTCATGGCGACGATCTCGAGTTCGCCCCGCACGGCGGCACGATCGGTGACGGCAAAGAACACGCCGCCCGACTCCTTGTGAAACGAGAAGGATAGCGGGAGCGACCCGGTCTGAGCCGCAACGCGCATGGGGCCGTTGCGCAGGTCGAACGCGCAGGCCGCCACGGCGACGGCCGGATCCGGGCGCGGCAGCCAGGTGCTCTCGCCGCCCGGTGCGCTGATGATCTGCGCCTTGTCGGCGGTCAGCGTGCTCTGGACCTTGGCGAAGGCATCCTGTTCGGCAAGGTACGGACTTGCGAGGATGGCCGCGATATGAACCCCCGCGGCGATCACGATGCCGCACAGCGTGGCGATGAAGAAGCGACCGAAGCCTCTCATGATCCGCACCCCAGGCGCTGGATGACGGGAAAATCCACCTCTTCCAGGTTGGCGCCGGCGGCCCCGGGGGGATCGTAGAGCCGCAGGGCGATCGCGAAGGATCCCGAGGCGGGAAGCTGGAGCCAGTTGCCAGGCTGGAGCGTGCGGGACAGGACGATGCTGAACCGGTCCTGCGTGTCCCGAAGCAGTTCAGCCGAGGTGAAGCTCCGGCGTCCGAGCTCCGTCACCGGAAGCCGCCCGTCTCCGTCGTAGAGGGTGAGCGTCCAGACCCGCGCGACGGGGGCGACAGCCCCGACCGCGTAGGTGCAGGCAGAGTCGAACGGCATGCCGTCGCTGTCGGTCCGGGCGGTGAAGCCGAGCCCCTCGCCGGTGGCGAGAGGAATGTCGCCGCGCCGGGCGAGGATCGCGCGCATGTAGGGATCAGCCTCCGGCGATCCGAGCTTCGGCCAGGCCTGCCAGGGGCCGAGACGCAGGCTTCCGAAAGGCGGGTCGCCGTTGATGGCCCAATAGGCGGAGCCCAGCCCCAACCCCAGCGCCAGAAGCAGCGCATAGACGACGAGAAAGGCCGTCGGGACACGTCTGACGGTCAGGGATGACGCCGAGCGCGATGGCGCACGCATGGACGCGGCCGGATGGGCGTTCGTCAAGGGAGCCTCGGTCTGCATCGTTACGGCATGGCCACTTGGCGACGGCCATTGACGGCGGAACTGCTCGGCGTCTCCGGAGCCTTGCCCATCGTGGCGGAGCGGTCGATCGACTGGAACAGGCTGCCGATGCCGCCCAGAACCTCATAGGACTTGCGGGAGAGCGTGCCGGCCAGGAACGCTTGCGTCGGGGCCTGGGCCTGATCGGCCGCCGGACCCTTGGCGGAGGCCACCCGGGAGGCATTCGCCGGGCTTGCGCCCGGGATGGGGCGGATCTCAAGGTTCTGGTGAGCGACCCCCATCACCTCATGCCATGTCATGGCCGGAAGGGTGCCGCCGGTCATCTCGTTCATGGGGCTCGAATCGTCGTTGCCGTACCAGACGCTGGCGACGAGGTTTCCGGTGAAGCCCACGAACCATGCATCCTTGTACCCGTTCGTGGTGCCGGTCTTGCCCGCGACCGGAATGCCCTCGAGCGCCGCGCGCTTGCCGGTGCCTTCCTCGACCACCTTGTTGAGCATGAAATTCATGTCGTTCACCACGCGGGTGTCGAGCACCTGCTTGGGCGGCGTATCCCGGTCGTGGCGGTAGATGACCTCGCCCGACGAGTTGCGGACCTCCCAGGCGGCATAGGGGTCGGCGCGCTTTCCGCCATTGGCGAAGACCGCGTAGGATGCCGCCATGTCGATCGGGGTGACCTCGGCTGCGCCGATGGGCAGCGAACTCGAATCCGTCAGCGGGTGGGTCAGGCCCATGCGCTTGGCCGTGTCGATGATCACCGCCCGGCCGGCCTTGGCATTGCCTTTGCCGATTTCGAGCGACATGCGGACCGGGATGGAGTTGATCGATCGCGCCAGGGCCGAGACAAGGGGCATGGAGCCGGAGAAGGAGCGGCCGTAATTCTGCGGGCACCAGTTGCCCAGGCAGATCGGCTGGTCGACGACGACCGAGTTGGGGCGCAGTTTCGGATTGGTCGTCAGGGCGGCGGCATAGACGAAGGGCTTGAACGACGAGCCGGGCTGCCGCAGGCCGGCCGTGGCGCGGTTGAACTGGCTCTGGCCGTAGTCCCGCCCGCCGACGATCGTGCGCACGGCGCCGTCCACGTCCATGACGACGATCGCGCCCTGGCCGGCCTTGTACTGGCGGCCGTGCTGGCGAAGCATGTTCTCCAGGGTCTCTTCCGTGTGCCGCTGGAGGGCCGTGTCGAGGGGCGTCTTCACGATCAGCACGCGCTCGTGACCGAATTTCTTCTGAGAGGCCAGACCCTTGACCTGGTCATAGGCCCAGTCGAGGTAAAAGTCCGGGGTCGTCTCGCGCTCCCGGTTCACCGGCGTCGCAGGGTTCCGGCGGGCCGTCTGGATCTGGCCCTCGGTCAGGAACCCGGCCTCGACCATGTTGCGCAGGACCTCGTTCGCCCGGGCGCGGGCGGCGGGCAGGTTCACGTGCGGGGCGTATTTGGTCGGAGCCTTGAACAGGCCGGCCAGCATGGCGGATTCGGCCAGGGTCAGCTCCTTGGCGGGTTTGCTGAAATAATAGTCGGCCGCCGCTACGACGCCATGGGCGCCACCGCCCATATACGCCCGGTCGAGATAGAGCTTGAGGATCTCGTCCTTGTTCAGATGGAACTCCAGCCACACCGCCAGGAAGGCTTCCTTGATCTTGCGCTCCAAGGAGCGCTCGTTGGTGAGGAAGAGGTTCTTGGCCAATTGCTGGGTGATGGAGGAGCCGCCCTGCACCACGCCGCCGCCCTGGGCATTCACCACGACGGCCCGGAAGGTGCCGATCGGATCGATGCCCCAATGGTCATAGAAGCGCCGGTCTTCCGTCGCCAGCGCGGCCTTGATCATGTAGTCCGGGAAATCCTCCAGCTTGTAGGAATCGTCGAGGTGCAGGCCGCGCCGCCCGACCTCCTGTCCGTAACGATCGAGGAAAGTGACGGCGAGATCCTGTGTCTTGAGCCAGTCATCCTCGGTTTCGCGGAACGCCGGCAGGGCGAGCGCCAGCATGAGGACCGCGCCCAAGGAGCCCAGGGTCGTGGCCTCGCTGGTCAGATCCAGGATGACCCGAAGGGGGCCGCGGAACCGCAGGCACTTCATCTTCTCCGAGTACCAGCCCCAGGCACCCGCCAGTCCACGTCCGCTCTGGAACAGCGCGGAGTTGAGCCACGCATCGAACCAAAGCGCCGCGCGCTTGATCCGCGTCGTAAAAGGGATGGGGGGCTGCTGGCTCACGGTGGTCCTTTGGGCAGTCAGAGACCTGACATGCCTCGATTATGATCTTTGAATTCCCTAGAGCATCGGTCCCAAAAGAGGAATGCACTTTCGGGATGCATCCGAGGCTCGGCCTTCTCGGTAACGCCTCGCGCGGAAAGATGAGCCCGGTCCCCTTTGTGCTGACGCGGACTTCCCGTTCTGCCCGATACGCTGGCGGCGACGCCGAAGCGTGGCGCTGCTGATATATATAACTCAGAACCTTGTTTGTAGGTTCACAGAGATTTACCTCTTAGGAAGTAAGGGCGGCCTTCCGTGCGGATTAGCACGTTCCTTCAAACCGCCTCAATGAGACGTCAAAGCGCCCCTATGCCAAACGCCGCACCCGTCATTCGCCCTCTGCCGGAGGAGCAGCCCTTCTGGCGCGCGAAGTCGCTCGAAGCCATGAGCCTCGATGAATGGGAGAGCCTGTGCGACGGATGCGGACGCTGCTGCCTGGTCAAGCTCGAGGACGAGGATACGGCCGAGGTGATGTACACGGACGTGGGCTGCACTCTTCTCGACGACCAGACCTGCCGCTGCCGCGACTATCCAAACCGTCAGGCCAAGGTGGCCGATTGCGTCCGTCTGACGCCTCAGGCGGTGCGCAGCCTCTCGTGGCTGCCCGAGACCTGCGCCTATCGCCTTCTCGCCGAGGGTCACGACCTCTACTGGTGGCACCCGCTCGTCTCGGGGGACCCGGAGACGGTGCATGCGGCCGGGATCTCTGTCCGTGACCGGGTCGCAGGACCGGAGGAGGAGTTCACGATCGCCGAACTCCTGGAGCGCATCACCGACTGGCCGATGGAAGACCCGGGCGCCAGAAACGAGTGACCGCTCGGCGGTCGAATCGCAAGGCCGCCGTTCCAGGGGGCGTCCTTGGCGCGTGCCAGCCCACGCACCCCTCCGTGCAGCGTTCGAAGGTCCTGTTCATCCTGCAGGACAAACCGCCGCAGATCCCGTGCTCTCAAGCCTCTGACGTATTCCTCCGCACCCTGGGAAAGCGCGGCGACCCGGTCTCGCCACCGGCGCCTGGGAGCCTGAGGCATCGGGTGCGACGCGCGATTCTACCCCTTTAGAGTCACCCTCATCTCTTTCGGGTAATTGCCACGGTCGCGCCTAAAGGCAAACCTCATCGACCCCGCAACAGCTCTGATCCCACTATTCTTCAGAATAATTTCCAAACAGGGTGGTTCTATGCCTGCTATTGCTACTTACGGCATGACTGGAAATGCGTATATCGATGGTGTTCTCGGCGATTATAAATGGGCGTCTAACAGCTTAATCTATAGCTTTCCTACGAATGGTTCCGACTACGGAAATTCTTACGGTACAGCGGAGAACATTACGAATTTCGGCAGCCTCAGTGCAGTTCAGCAGACGACCGCACGCAATGCTCTGAAGACATATGCGGCAGTCGCGAACCTGGCATTCACCGAAAGCGGCGAAACCGCAACGCAGCACGCCGACATCCGCTTTGCGATGTCCGACAAGACCGAGTCGGCCTGGGCCTACCTCCCCAATACGGCGGCCGAAGGTGGGGATGTCTGGTTCAACAGCTCAAACGGCTATTTCACCAGCCCCGTGAAGGGCAACTACGCCTTCATGGTGTTCCTGCACGAGCTCGGGCACGCGCTCGGGCTCGAGCACACGCATGAAGGCAACGTCATGCCGCAGGACCGAGACTCGCTGGAGTATACGGTCATGAGCTATCGCTCCTATGTCGGGGCCTCGAACACGGCAGGCTACACGAATGAAACCTGGAGCTATGCGCAGTCGCTGATGATGTACGATATCGCGGCCGTGCAGCAGATGTACGGGGCAAACTACGCCACCAATGGCGGCAACTCGACCTATGCGTGGAGTCCGACGACCGGAGAGATGTCCATCAACGGGGTCGGCCAGGGGAGGCCGGGCGCCAACAAGGTCTTCCTCACGATCTGGGACGGGGGTGGAAACGATACCTACGACCTTTCCGCCTATACATCGAACCTCACTATCGATCTCCGTCCCGGTGAATGGATCAAGACGTCCACGGCTCAACTGGCGAAACTGAACTGGGAGGGCACGAAAACGGCCGCCGGCAACATCGCCAATGCCTTGCTTTTCCAGGGCGATGCCCGGTCGCTCATCGAGAATGCCGTCGGCGGATCGGGCAATGATTCCCTGACCGGTAACGATGGCGCCAACCTGCTCAGAGCCGGTTCCGGCTCGGACAGGCTGTACGGCATCGGAGGAAGCGACTCACTTGAGGGAGGTGCGGGAGCCGATACGCTCGCCGGAGGCGCCGGGGCTGACATCTTCGATTTCAACTCCGTCAAGGATTCTCTCCCAAACGCGCGGGATACGATCCAGGACTTCCTGCGGGGCTCCGACCGCATCGATCTGCGCACCATCGATGCCAACACGGCGGCCGGCGGGGATCAGGCATTCTCGTTCATCGGCAACAAGGCGTTCACGGGTGCGAGCGGACAGCTGGCCTTCTCCGGCAGCGTGCTCTCCGGGGACGTGAACGGCGACAAGATCGCGGATTTTCGCATCAATGTCGCAGGAATCACAACCCTCGCCGCGAGCGACTTCCTTCTCTGATGGAGGTTCGAGGAGATCCGCCGATGAGTGACTGGATCGACTTCGATCGGTGGCCAAGCTGCGCGCAGCTGGAGCGGCCCGGCTTCGTGTTCGAGGTCAGGAACGGGGAGGGCCGCAACCTGCTGACCACCTGCTCCGTTCCCCTCCAACTGCCGTTCGACTGGACGTCGCCCCCAGTGCAGTTTCGCCTCGTCGCGGCGCCAAAGCCGCGCCGCTCCAATCCCATTCCGCCACCACAAATGTGAGATTGTCTGGTCCAGAGCTCGCCCGAGCGGTTTACTGGCCGGGCTTCCGGCGACGCGACGTCAGGGTCGGGCTCGTTCCCTGGGCGACCTGCAGGCAGGTGAGCATGTCCACATAGCTGGGCGTCCCGCCGATCTGCGCTTCCTGCCCGCAGGTCGTGCGCGTGCCCTCCGGCGCGCTGCTCCAGATGTCTCGGAGCTGGCGTTCGGCTGCCGTCTCGTCCCGCATGCAGCTCTCGTAAGGATTCGTATCCTGTGGAGTGAGGGGCTGGGCCTCCTTGCAGGTTGCCTCGACATTGAAACGGGGGAGCTGCTGCGCCGCAGCTGGCAGGCCTGACAGGGTTCCGAACAGCGCCAACAGACCGAGCTTATAAGCCTTCATGCCAGCCTCCTTCATGTATCGATTTCGTCGGACCCCAACTTCGAACGATCATTCCTGGACTCAAAACGATGCGGGACCTGTCTGGCGAGAAGGTGCAGGACGCGCAGGATCTCATTCCGCCGCATAGAAGCTAATCATAGTGTAAGGCATATGCTCATGCGCTCAAGGGCGTGTTCCTCGGGATTGCAGGCGGCCGTGGGCCTTGTCGGCCTCGCGTGTCTCGCTTGGTCTCACGCCTTCGAATCGGCCTCCCGTCGACCGCCATGGCCCGGCTCGCCCGGGACGTCGGTCTGCTCCCCGAGCGTCTCGCGCACATAAAGCTTCTTCACCAGCACATAGGTGACCACCGCGAGGGGGAAGCCGAAGATCAGCCCCAGGGTCCCGAACAGGACGCTCCCGATCAGGATGGCGAACAGCGCCAAAGCCGGAGGTATGCTGATCACCCGTCGCGCAACCATCGGGAAGATCACGTTGCCCTCGATCTGCTGGATCGCGATAACCGCGACCACGGTCCAGAGCGCCGCCTCGCCGCTCACGCTGAAGGCGATCAGGACGGCCGGCAGCGCTCCCAGGATCGGGCCGAGAAACGGGATGAAATCGGCCATGCCCGCAATGAGGCCGAGCGCAAGCGCGGAGGGCAGGCCGATCAGCCAGAACGCGATGGTCGACAGCACCGCCACACAGGCCATGGCGATCAGCTGCGAGGTCAGCCACAGCTTCAGGGCTTGGCCGGATGCCTGCAGCGAGCTTTCGACCCGCCCATGATGCCTTACGGGAAACAGCTTGACCAAGCCTTGGCGGTAGACGCGCGGCGCGGCCGCGATGTAGAGGCCTGCAATCACCACCAGGATGAAGTCCGCCAGCCCATCCAGAATGGCGCCGCCGATCCCGGCGAGCCGAGCCGCCATTCCGCTGGTCGGCGCATTGTTCACGATCTCCGATAGATCGTCGCTCACTGGTCCGATGCCGAGCTGCTTGCTGAAATTGTCGATTGCCGAAGGCAGCCGCTCGACCACGTTGGAGAACTGGGCCCGAACCTGCGTTCCGAACAGCGTAATGATGGCCAGGAACAGGATGAAGATGAGCAGACTGGCAACGGTCAAGCTCCAGCGGCTGGGCACCCTGAGAAAGCGTTCGAGAGCCTCCGAAGCCGCATGCAGAAGAATGGCCACCAGAACGGCCCCGAAGGCGAGAAGAAGAACATCCGACAGCTTCCACAGGAGGAGGGCGAGCGCCGCTATGCCTAGAACGATCAAGGTCTTACGGACGAATTGCGCGTCGTCCATGTTGCCCCACCCGGAACGGTCCTGATCCATCATCGTTTACGCCTCACGCTGTCTGTTGTGACAATCGAGGTGGCGGGGCTCGGTTCCCTCAATCGATGTCGACGTAGATCCAAGATATTTCAGACTACATCCTTGTGGTTCCGCGGGAGCTGTTTGCGCAGTTTCGTAGTTCGGGGGAACGTATTTTAATGTTACCGGTTATCGTGCCATGGAGGGATTCAAATGACTTCGCAAGTCATCTGTTTTATTCTTGGCACTGTGTTTCCGCTCGCAATGGTGGGGTGGCTATTCATCCACTGACCAACGTTTTGAATACTGTTCTTCATCGATGAGGACTGTTTAGGGATTGTTTTAGTCCCGCGTAGCGAAAAGCCCGCCTGGTTTCCCAGGCGGGCTTTTCGGCATCTCTGATCGACTCTCCCGCTATCGAACGACCTCCGTGCAGGCTTGATTGCCGTAGGCGTCCACCGTGCATGTCCGCTGCCGGATCGACCCGGTCGTCGCGGCATCGGGGACCACGACGACGCCCGGGGCGTTCTGCATCTTCGCGTTCTGCTCGGCGAGACCACCCGCGATGCCGCCGACCCCGGCGCCGACGACCGCGCCCACCGGACCTCCGACGATGGCGCCTGTCACAGCGCCGGTTGCGACGCCTGCGGCGGTGCCTTCCTGTGCCGAAGCAAGGTGAGGCATGATCAAGAGGGAGGCTGCGGCGATCCCGAAAGCAAACTTACGCATAACTTGATCCTTCATCAGATAATCGTCTGATGGGTAACGCCCCTTTTATGCTTAAGGTTCCAGCATTAGCCTTAGAGCCTTGGCCTAGACTTCGTTGCGGCCGTCGCGCGCTTGATCAATTCTTCCCGAAGCGGATCGGGAAGTTCGATCCCCGTCAGCCGCCAGGTTGTGCCACTCAGGCGCAGGGTGATCTTGAACTGTCGCTCCTTCGGTTCATCGGGCGGGAGCGGGATGGTGACCGAGCGGAAGCCTTGCGATTCCGAAAAGATGAAGGTGCGCCACCCGTTCTCGAGCGACGAAGCATCGAAGCCGACGGGGAAAAAGAGGGCGCCGCGGCCCTGCGGGCCGGCCACCTGCTGCAACTGCCCGTCGTCGAGAAGGTCGATGACGGCTTGCGGCGTGATGAGTTCTTCGAGAACCGGGTTCAGGACGGCGGTGCCGGCCTGTGCGGCAGCCTGCTGGCCAAGTCCGTCGAGGTCCTGGCTCTTCAGGTACTCGCCCAGGATCTGACGGGCCAGGGAAGCGCGGAGCGCATTGAAGTTGACCCGTTCGGTGATCCGACCGATGTCTCGGGCTTCGACGGCCTTCGAGAGATCGTAGAGCGCGACGAAGGGCGAAACCATGAAGATCGCCCAGGCGAGGAAAAGGAGAAAACTGATCCGGAACGTCCAACGCATCGTCTGTCGGTGCCCCTTGATACTCAGGCGATGGCCCAGCGCCCGCCGAGTCGCGAGCGCACGAGGTCCGTTGCGGCGAGCGTCTTATCTGGGCACGAAGGGGGCGAGAAAAAAGGGCGACCTTTCGGCCGCCCTCTCTACGGTGATGGCTCTGAACGGATCAGCCGCGGGCGCGGGCGCGGATCATGAAGGTATCGTAGGCGTATTCCGCCACTTGGAACCAGAGATATTCCTCGTTCCGGAAGCCCTTGACCGCGTCGACGACTTTCTTGAAATCCGCGTTCTTGGCCGAGACCTCGTCGAAGACCTCGTTGGTCGCCTTGTAGGCGGCTTCGAGGATTTCCTGCGAGAACGGACGCAGTTGCGTGCCGGCGCCGAGGAGGCGGCGCAGGGCGGCCGGGTTGCGGGCGTCGTACTTGGCCAGCATGTCGTTGTTGGCATAGGCGGCCGCCGTCGTCAGGATCGCCTGGTATGACTTCGGGAGTTCCTTCCACTTGCCCTGATTGACGAACAGGTGGATCGCCGGGCCTCCTTCCCAGAAGCCCGGATAGTAGTAGTACGGGGCGACTTTCGAGAAGCCGAGCTTCTCGTCGTCATAGGGGCCGACCCACTCGGCGGCGTCGATGGTGCCGCGCTCGAGAGACGGATAGATGTCGCCGCCGGGAATCTGCTGCGGCACGGCGCCGAGCTTCTGCATCACCATGCCGGCGATGCCGGCGATGCGGATCTTCAGGCCCTTCAGGTCGTCGACCGTCTTGATCTCCTTGCGGTACCAGCCGCCCATCTGCACGCCGGTGTTGCCGGCGGGCATGCCGTAGAGGTTGTGCTTGGCATAGAACTCGTTGAGCAGATCGTTGCCGCCGCCCTGATAGAGCCAGGCGTTCATCTGACGGGCGTTCAGGCCGAACGGCGCCGCCGTGCCAAGGGCGAAGGTCGGATCCTTGCCGAAGTAGTAGTAGGAGCAGGTGTGCCCCAGCTCGACCGTGCCGTTGCCGACCGCGTCGGCGATCTGCGGCTGCGGGACGATTTCGCCGGCCGCGAAGGGCTGGATCTGGAACTTGCCGTCCGTCGCTTCCGAGACGTATTTCGCGATCACTTCGGCGGCGCCGAAGATGGTGTCGAGGGACTTGGGGAAGCCCGATTGCAGGCGCCACTTGATCTCCGGGCTGGACTGGGCGATCGCCGGGGCGGCCACCGCGGTGGCGGCGGCGCCGACCGTTGCGGCCTGCAGGAACTGACGACGTTTCATTGCTTTTTTTCCTCTCTGGCTCGTGACTTCCGTCACTTGGCGCCACTTGACACTAAATTCGGTTCCCTTCGCAAGAAGCCTGGCGGTACTATCGACTAATGATCTATGCGTCCGCCCCTCAGAGCCTTGATCTTGCTCGGGAAAGACGCAGGGAGCGCCCGTCAGCGCCGGCGCCGGACGGCACTTGGCGCGCGGCGCTTCGTCCAGGACATGATCCGGCGCGGGCCCATGGCGGTTTCGAGGGTCGCCCATGAGACGAAGCCTGGAGCGACGGCAGCGACGACGTCCGGCCGAATGGCGGAGCCCCCGGTCTCGCCAGGCGGCTCGGCCCCGTGCCGGCAACGTCCCGCCGCATCGCGCAGGGCAACGCCGAGGTCGGCGCCGTGAAGGTCCGGATCGAACGAGGCAGGGGCGGTCGGGTCGGGCATGCTCATGCCGCGAGGATTAGCACGACCTGCAGCCTATGCAAGGATTTATCGTAACATTATTCGCAGAACAGCCGTCCCCGGCACGGTCCGTCGGGCGGCGGCAGCCGGTCAGGCTTCGGGGGTCGGAGATCCCTTGTCGAAGGTCGACCCCTTCGGGATGCTGAAGACCTCGGCGGCGCAGACCAGGGTGAACAGGGCGACGACGCCGCCGATCTCCGCCAGGCTGACGAGGGCCGAGGGCAGGGCCGAAGAGAGGTCGCCGACATAGACGAATGCGCCCACGACGAGCGCAACAACAGCAGCCCAAAAGATCATGGGCTTCCTCCCGGCAAAGCTTGATGCGCACATATAACGGGCTTGGCATAAAAAAGTTCCTAAAGGTCACGCTGAAAAATTCCTGAATCCCGACGCTCCGGCCGGGGCGAAGCGCCCTATCTGGCGAAGGACCGAGATCCTGTTTCTGAGAGAAGCGCGCATCATGCGGTCCGTCATCGACAGGGTCGTGCCGAACCTCGCCGTTCCGGACCAAACCATCCTGGACGAGGCCCGAGCGGCATCGCGGCGCGGCGAGGATATCCATGCGCGCCTGCTGCGGCGGATCCCGGCCTTCGCGGCGATCGAACAGGGTCCGCCCGACCGCGTCCGGGCCTGTCCGGCGACCCTTCGGATCGCGGCCTTCAACAGCGAGCGTCTCGGGAACCGGCCGGCGACTCGCCTTCTCCTGGAACGGGCCGGCGCCGACATCGCGCTCCTGAGCGAGGTCGATTGCGGCATGGCGCGATCGGGCAACGCGCACAACCTGCGCGATCTCACCGCCGCCTCCGGAGAGGGCTATCTGTTCGGCGCCGAGTTCGTGGAACTCGATCTCGGCGATGCGGGCGAGATGCGCGAGCATGCCGGCGAGCGCAACGTGGCGAGCCTCCATGGCAACGCCATCGTGACCCGCCTCGCCCTTGAGGCGCCGCACCTGATTCCGCTGGAGGAGGGCGGCCTGTGGTTCTCCGGCTTCTCGGGCGCGCAGAGGCGGATCGGCCGGCGCATGGCGCTCGCCGCCCGTATCGGCGATGCGCCGCAGCCCCTCTGGGTCGTGAGCACCCATCTCGAAAGCAAGACCGATCCGGCCGACCGGCAGGCGCAGATCCGCGCCCTGCTGCAGGCGCTCGATGCCCTCGCGCCGGACGCGCCTTGCGTGATCGGCGGCGACTTCAACACCAAGGCGCTGCCGCGGGCCGAGGACGAACTGCATCTCCTCCTCGAGGCGCCGGAGCGCACCGAGCCGCTCTTCGGCGATCTCGCGCAGGCGGGCTTTACCTGGGCAGGCGCCAATCTCGCGCGCCCGACCCAGACGCCGGGGCCGAAGACCAAGCACGAGCCGCCCTTCGGCAAGCTCGATTGGATCGTCGTGCGCGGGCTCGAGGCGGCGAACCCGCGGATCGTCCCGGCCCTCGACCGGGAGGGCAGGGCGGTGTCGGATCACGAGATGATCGCCGTGGATGTCAGGCTCGCCTGACCGGCGATCCCGCCGCTCCGGCCCGCGCCGCCAGCCTCAGAGCAAGCCGCTGGAGATGCCGGCGATCAACCGTTGATCGCCGGCTCGCTGCCCGGCGAGCCCGGCCTCCTCCCGGGCCGGGCGCAGGAGCGCGCGAAGGCGCAGGACATTGACCGGGAGCAGGATGACGTGCAGGGCGAGAACCGGGATGAACGGGCCCATCGCCCCGTAGCCGATGAAGCAGACATTGGCCCCGATGGCCATGACGCGCATGGGCAGCATGGTGCGCTGGGCGAAAGTCGCCAGCGTCAGGCCCGACGCGGCATAACCCATGAGGTCGATCCAGCCCACGATCATGTCCGAGGTCCTCCGATGGTTGCCGCCCTGGCGGCCAGCGGCCGGGGCGCGGCGGCGTCACCGCCGGTCCGGGAACGCCCTGGGGTACGGAACCGAACATTCCTGTGCCCGGCGCCGGGCGTAGTCCTGGCGCTTCCAGACGGTCAGGGTCACGATCAGCACGCAGCACAGGGTGTTGCCGGCGAAGACCGTCGCCATGCGCCAGTCATCCACCACGAGCACCGCGTAGGCCACCGTGGACAGATGGGAGACGCCGAAGAGGGTCCAGGTCGTGTACGAGATGGCGGCCGCGCCCTGCCGGTCTCGGCTGATCTTCACGATCTGCGGCAGATAGGCCAGGATCCTGGCCGTGTTGCACGCGGTGAACACCAGGAGCGCCGCATCGGCGGTCGTGACCGGCATGGTCAATCCGCGACGTGCACGCTGATGGGGCAGTAGGCGACCACATCGTCGCGCGTGTCCAGGATCCGAGACGCGACCCTGTTGAGGGTCTCGGCGCCGAAGCGCTCGTAGAGCACGGACGCCGCGGAGCGCGGCTCGCTCACGTAGCTGCGCGTCACCAGGTGCAGAGCCGCCGCGCCGTCCTCCGGTCCGAACCGGCTCGCGAAATAGCGTCCCTGGCAGCCGCACCCGGTCCCATCGGCGTCGGCGATGGCGCCGCATTCGCCCTCCACGTTCAACGCCGCCGAACCGGCCATCGCCGGTGGCGCCGCTGCGACCAGGAGGGCGGTGAGGGCCAGGTGTGCATGTCTCATCGGCTGTCCCTTCGCGGTTCCAGTCTGGGATCGGGAAGCCGCCCGCAGGCCGCTCCCGATCCGGAGGATCGAATCGAGGATGAGCGCTCGTGGGTCAGGATGAATCGGACGAAACGCGCCGTCCTCCGCCATTTGGCGGAGGGCCGGCGATTCGGCGTCGGTTACGCTGTGGGGATGTGCTCGCGCGCACGTCGTCGTTCACGTCGCCCCGGGGGATTCCATGAAGCCGGACCAAGCCTTCTCGGACCTGATCGGCCGCATCTACGACTGCGCTCTCGACACCTCGGCCTGGCCGGCGGTTCTCGGTGAGATCACGCAGGCCTTCGGCGGTGTCATGGCCGACCTGATGGTCCACGAGCCGTTCGAGCCCAGGCAGATCATCGCGGCGGTCCACAACTGGCCCGACGAACTCGTCGCCAAGGTGCAGGCCAACGTCCACATCAATCCTGCGCTTCCGATCGGTCTGGCCGCCCCGGTCGGGCAGCCCCTCTGCACGACGCGGGATTTTCCGGAGCTCCATCGCAGCCGGTTCTGGCGCACCTGCTTCATGGACCGCGGCATCTTCGATTACATCACGACGCCGCTCACGCGAACGGTGACGAGTTTCGCCACCTGGGGCGTCGTGGGCAGCGAGGCCCGGGGAGCCTTCGGGGACGAGGATCTCGAACTCGCCCGGCTCCTCTCGCCGCACATCAAGCGCGCGGTGGACATCTCCGGCGTCATCGGTCATCGCCGCGTCGAGGCCGGAACCCTGCGCGCGGCCCTCGATGCGCTCGCGACCGCGGCGCTGATCGTCGAGCCCGACGGCACCGTGCTGTTCCGCAACCGGGCGGCCGACCAGGAGCTCGCTTCGCAGAAGCTGCTGCGCGACCACAACGGCCGCCTGGTCGGGGTGACCCCGGAGGCCGTGCGGCTGCTCGGCACGCTCGGATCGTTCAGCACCGGCAGGACGCATCACGGCATCGACGCCTTCCTGACCGACTCGGCGGGACGAACGATGCACGCCACCGGGGCCGCGCTGGACCAGGCCGGGGAGGAGATCGGCAGTCCCATCCTGGTGCTGCTGCGCGAGCCGGAGGCGGCGTTCACGACACCGCTCGCAAGCGCCGCCTCGCTCTATCGGCTCACCATCGGCGAGCTGCAGGTGCTCGGCCAGGTGCTCCAGGGACATACCCTGGCCGACGCCGCCGACATCCTGGGCCTCGCCCGCTCGACGGTGAAGACCCACCTGGAGGGGATCTACCGCAAGACGCAGACGAATCGGCAGGCCGAACTCGTGTCGCGAATCATGAGCCTCGCGTCGCCGCTCGGAGGCCGACGGGACTGACCGGCACCGGGCCGGAATTCACCTGCCGAATGCGGCCATTCCCGACTTGCATGGAACGGAATCGAGGTTTCCCGTTCATTGGCCACTTGTTCTGATTCCGTCCAGGAAACCTGTGACACTATCCTTAAATTCCTGGCCATTCCGGAACATTCGCGAACGCTCCTTGACGTCTCTATCCGGATCATCGCTGGGCGCGTCCCACCTTCGACGTCATCACCGGCCTTGTGCCGGTGATCTCGATCGTCGTGAACGCCGAGCCTCACCGCATCGGGATGGCCGGCACGAGCCCGGCCATGACAGGCGGAGGGGGCGCAGGGCGGGGAGCGTCACGTTGCCGAGAGGGCTGCTATGCTCTGCCGTTATCACTTGGCTCGTTCCTCCCTCCCACGTCATCACCGGCCTTGTCCCGGTGATTCCGATCGATTGGAACGTCGAGCCTTTCCGGATCGGGATGGCCGGCACGGGGCCGGCCATGACGGAGGAGGGTGTCGTCACCGGCCCGCACCATCCTCCACGTCATCACCGGGCTTGTCCCGGTGATCCCGATCATCTGGAGCGCCGCGCCTCACCGGATCGGGATGGCCGGTCATGAGGCCCGGCCATCCCGTGGAAGGTCGCAGGACGAGGAAGGCGGCCTTCTCCAGGAGCGCATGCCCCTGGCGTCCGATTCCGGACAGGAATTTTCCCCTTGACAGCGCGACGCTCTTAGAGTACAAAACGTGAACACTGACGAAGTGTGAATCAAGCCCCCGCATTCACCGCTCGGTGCAACCTCCGCCGCTCAAGCGCCCCCGCTTGGGCGGTTTTTTATTGGCATGATCCATGGGCCAGAGAATCGACATTTCCGACGAGCAGAAGCAGCAGGCCTGGGAGATCTATGCCCGCCAGCCGGACAAGCATCTGCCGGACATCCAGGCATTCCTGGGCATCTCGTCGAGCAGCTTCGCCCGGAAGCGCGATCTCTGGGGCTGGCCGCCGCGTTATGCCGCGCTGAACGAGAACGCGCTGAGCAAGGCTGCGAAGGACCAGGGCGGAATCGCCGGTCTCCACAAGGCCGCCACGGCGTCCGTCAACGATGCGGCGCGCGCGCTCGCCCAGGCGACCAGGGCGCAGATCGACACGCTCATGGACGAGCAGCGCACCGGACGCGCCAAGGACCACGACAGGACGGCCCGCCGGCTCGCCGCCTATGCCAGAACGCTGGCGGCGGCCCGGGCCCTGCTGCAACAGGAAGGCTCATCGCTCGATGTCACCGAGCCTCGCGATCAACCAAGGCGCAGCCTCCACGAGCTGCGCGACGAACTTGCTCACCATCTTGACCGGGTTATCGCGGAAGAGGAGGCTCGCGGACGCGACGGCATCCTGGTCTGACGACGATTTCGACCAGGTCCTGCGCCATTGGCCGGTCCGCTGCCGGCCCGAGCAGCGCCTGCCGGGGCTCTCCCGCGCGCATGCTCCGTGGTCCGTCTGGCTCATGCTCGGCGGGCGCGGCGCGGGCAAGACCCGCACCGGCGCCGAATGGGTTCGCGGCATCGCCCTCGGGGCTCCCGATTTCGCCCATCAGGCGTCCGGGCGCATCGCGCTGATCGGCGAGACGTTTTCCGACGCCCGCAACGTGATGATCGAGGGGCCGGCCGGAATCCTCGCCGTCCACGCGCGCCATGAGCGCCCCGCGTGGTCGCCGTCCTTGCGCAAGCTCGAATGGGCGAACGGCGCGGTCGCGCAGGTGTTCTCGGCCGAGGATCCGGATTCGCTGCGCGGCCCGCAATTCGATGCGGCCTGGGCGGACGAACTCGCCAAGTGGCGGCACGTGGAGGAGACCTGGGACATGCTGCAGTTCGGCCTGCGCCTCGGGGCGCATCCGCGCCAGATCGTCACCACGACGCCGCGTCCGATCCCGCTCATCAAGCGCTTCCTCGCCGATCCGACCGTGGCGGTGTCGCGCATGCGCACCGCCGACAATGCGGAGAACCTGGCGCCGGTCTTCCTCGACACGGTGATGCGCCGCTATGCGGGCACGCGTCTCGGCCGGCAGGAACTCGACGGCGACATCATCGAGGACCGCCCGGATGCCCTGTGGACGCGCGACATGATCGAAGGCAACCGCGTTGCGTCGGCACCGCCGCTCGCGCGCATTGTCGTGGCGGTCGATCCGCCAGCCTCGTCGTCGAAGCGGGCGGATGCCTGCGGGATCGTCGCGGCGGGCGTGGACGATGCCGGCACGGCCCATGTGCTGGAGGACGCGACCGCGTCGGGCCTGAAGCCGCCGGACTGGGCCGCGAAGGCGGTGGCGCTCTATCGCAGGCTCGAGGCCGATGCGCTCGTGGTCGAGACGAACCAGGGCGGCGAGATGGCGACCGGCGTGATCCGCGAGGTCGATCCGTCCGTGCCGGTGGTGAGCGTGCGCGCCACGCGCGGAAAGTATCTGCGCGCGGAGCCGGTCTCGGTGCTCTACGCGCAGAACCGCGTGCGCCACGTGGGCGCGCTGCCGGAGCTCGAGGACGAGATGTGCGATTTCGGCCCCGGCGGCCTCACCTCCGGCCGCTCACCCGACCGCCTCGACGCGCTCGTCTGGGCCCTGACGGAGCTGATGCTGCGCGAGCGGCGCGAGCCGCGGGTGCGCGTGCTGTGAGGGGGAGGTTGTCGCGCGAACCCGTCGATCAACCTCCACGTCATCACCGGGCTCGTCCCGGTGATCTCGATCCGAAGGGCGTTGCGCTTCGATCAATCGGGATGGCCGGCACAGGGCCGGCCATGACGTGGGAAGGGTGCGATGGCCGGCCCGAAGCATTCGAAAAAAACGCCCCAGCCGAAGGACGGTGTTCACGCACGCATCGGCCGGGGCGCCGTGACTCCCGTAGGGGCAAGAGATGGAGCCACAGCCGTTAAGGTAAGCGGCGCGCGGCGATGCTCAACGTCTCCTGATGGGGTGAGCCTTTCGGGCGAGCGTGTCTCCAAAGGAGCATGGCGCCGGAACGGACGGGCGCCCGGGTCCGGCTGCAGGGCCGGGGCGGATGGCAGTCCATCCGTGCCGCTCCGCCCCGCCATCTGCCTCATGCCGTCCCGAATAGGAGAAAGGACGGCCGAGCCCGAGAAACTGTTGGTCGCGCCAGCCGAGGAGGGGGACCCGCTCGGCTGGCGCGTGAATGTCGCCGGAAGCCCCTGCAACGGTCAAAGATTACCGCAGGGTCTGTGACCGTCCAATGACAACCGGGCGGAAACTGCCGCCTTCTTCGGCATCCGCTGCGGAAGTTGTCGCCAGCGTGGAGAACCGGCAGGCATTTTCGTATCACCCACCATACCCTCGACGTCGTCACCGGGCTCGTCCCGGTGATCCCGATGCCTTGAAGCGCCGTGCCTCACCGTATCGGGATGGCCGGGACAAGCCCGGCCATGACGTGTCGCGCTGATGTCATGTCCCACCTCTGCATGCCCCATTCCGGGCAGGAGCTTTTCATGTTCGATCGATTCTTCCGCAGGCCCCGGGCGCCGTCCGAGGCCAAGGCGTCGCGGGTGCAGCGCGCCGTCGCGCTCTATGGGGCGGGGCGCGCCGTGTGGACGCCGCGCGACTATGCGGCGCTCTCCCGCGAGGGGTTCCAGAAGAACGCCGTGGTGCATCGCGCCGTGCGGCTCGTGAGCGAGGCGGCGGCCGCGCTGCCCCTGGTGCTCAAGGACCAGGGCCGCGAGCTTGCCGCCCATCCTCTCCTCGCCCTGCTGGCGCGGCCCAACGCCCGCGAGGGCGGGCAGCGATTCCTGGAGGGCGTCTACGGCCATCTCATGGTGTCCGGCAACGCCTATGTGGAGGCGGTGAGCGTCGACGGGGCGCCGCAGGAGCTCCACGCGCTGCGGCCCGATAGGATGCGCGTGGTGCCCGATGCGGATGGCTGGCCGGCCGCCTACGAATACGCGGTCGGCGCACAGACGATCCGCTTCGCGACCGGCGGCGACGAGGCGCCGTCGCCGATCCTGCACCTCAGCCTGTTCCATCCGGCGGACGACCATTACGGCCTCTCGCCCATGGAGGCGGCCGCGACCGCGCTCGACATCCACAACGCGGCGGGCGCCTGGAACAAGGCGCTCCTCGACAACGCGGCCCGGCCGTCCGGCGCCCTCGTGGTCGGCGGCCCGAGCCTGACGGACCAGCAGTTCGACCGGCTGAAAGGGGAGCTCGAGGCGAACTACCAGGGCGCCGGCAATGCGGGCCGTCCACTGCTCCTCGAAGGCGGGCTCGACTGGCGGCCCCTGTCGCTCTCGCCGAAGGACATGGACTTCGTCGACGCGAAGGCGGCGGCCGCCCGCGAGATCGCGCTCGCCTTCGGGGTGCCGCCGCTGCTGCTCGGCCTGCCGGGCGACAGCACGCATGCCAACTACGCGGAAGCCAACCGCGCCTTCTACCGCCAGACGGTGATCCCGCTCGTCAAGCGCACGGCGGAATCCCTGGCGCACTGGCTCGGCCCGGCCTACGGCGATGCGCTTGCGCTCGAACCCGACCTCGACGCCATCGAAGCGCTCGCCGACGAGCGCGAGAGCCTGTGGCGCCGCGTCTCGGCGGCGGCGTTCCTGTCGGACGACGAGAAGCGCGAGGCGGTCGGCTACGGGCGCGCGGCTTCGGGGCAGGAGCGGCAACCCTAGAGGGCGCCCGCTCGTCCGTTGTCACCGGGCCCGTCCCGGTGATCCCGATCGTCGGAGGCACCGTGCCTTTCCGAGCGGGATGGCCGGGACAGGCCCGGCCATGGCGTGGGAGGGTGTGATCACCGCCTCACGCACCCTCCACGTCATCACCGGCCTTGTGCCGGTGATCTCGATGCTGTGAGACGCGGTGCTCTTCGGATCGAGATGGCCGGGACAGACCCGGCCATGACGTCGTGGAGTGACCGGCAACGGTCGCCGACCTCCCGCCATCTCTTGCAGCGACACGCGGGGACCGCCGCGCCCGCCGCCCGGGCCCGCCGCCTGGACCGCGCCGGCCCTCGGCCCATCCAACGGAGTTCTTTTGCGAGAACAGATCATGAACATGTTCGACCAGATCGCCGAGGCCGTCATCCGGCGCGGGGATCTTGCCCATCTGGCCCTCTTCGTCTGGGCGAGCGGGGCGTCCGCCCTGCTGGCCATGACCCTGCGCGACCTCTTCGCGGCGAACCGCCGGTTCGACGAGTTCGTGCGCGAATTGTCCCTCTTCAACCGCCGTCACTCGGGAGACCTCTCATGACCCGCCCCGCAATCCGCTCGATGGTCCGCCCCACGGTCCGAACGCCGCGCGCGCCGAAGGCGGCGCGGGACGGGCAGTGCCGCCCGGCGCTCGTGTTCCGCGACTTCGTGCGCCAGCTCGAGAAGCTCGATGCGACAGCCGGGACTCCTTCTAGGGTCCTTCGCGGAGCCGTGCGATGAAGCCCGGCACCGCGACGATCCATGAGCGCAAGTTCCTCCCCGAGCCGCCGGGCGCGGTCGATCAGGATGGGGTGTTCGAGGGCTATGCCAGCCTGTTCGGACAGCCCGATCTCGGCAAGGACGTGGTCGTGCCGGGCGCCTTCGCCGAGTCCCTGCGCAGGCGCGGCGCCCGCGACGTGCGGCTGCTCTGGCAGCACGATCCGGGCCAGCCCATCGGACGCTGGCTCCGCATCGCCGAGGACCGGCGCGGCCTGCGCGTGCGCGGCAAGCTCAACCTCGCGGTCGAACGGGCGCGCGAGATCCATGCGCTCATGCGCGACGGCGCGGTCGACGGGCTCTCCATCGGGTTTCGCGTCGAGCGCGCCCGCGCCGAGCGTCCCACCGGCCTGCGCCGGCTGGAGAAGCTCGACCTGTGGGAGATTTCCGTCGTGACCTTCCCGATGCTGCCCGACGCGCGGGTCGAAGCCGTGAAGGACGCAAGCCCGGACCTTGCCGCGCGCATCCGCCGGGCGGCACTGCGACTATTGTCCTGAACCTTGTCCATGGGCGCGCGTTAGTTGAACGCCCCCGCGGATGCGGAAGCGGCGGGCCCTTCTTGGACGGGAAGGCGTCGGATCTCCGCGTATCTTGGGAGGTTGTCATGAAGAAGCTTGCTTTCGTCGCGCTGATCGGCCTGGCGGCCGCGGCCTGCACCACCACGGAAGAGCGCGTCGGCGGCGCGGCCGTCGGAGCGGGCGTGGGTGCGGTTGCCGGTCCTGTCGGCGCAGTGGCGGGCGGCGCCATCGGGGCGGCCACCGGACCGACCGTGACCCGCACGGTGCAGAAGAACACCCGCCGTCGCTGAAGCGGCGCGTCGAGACAAGGCCGCCGCGCCAAGCGCCGTCCTGTGGAGCGAGCCCGCTCGCGTCCCGCAGAGCCGGGCGTCTGCGCGCTCCGGACGGTCCTTCGAGACGCCCGCCGCCGAAACCGTTCCCTCACGGGAAATAAACGGGCCCGCCCTCCGGCGGGCCTTTTTCGTTGAAGCCCTTTTCGAGATCGATTGATTGATATGATTCACGCTCCAGACACCAAAGCCGTATCCGACGACGTCGCCTCGGCGTTCGAGGATTTCGCCCGTGCGTTCGAGGCGTTCAAGGACGCCAACGACACGCGCCTCGCCGAGATCGAGACCAGGCTTTCGACCGACGTGGTGACCGACGAGAAGCTCACCCGCATCGACAGCGCGCTCGACAACGCCAAGCGCCGCATCGACCGGCTCACCCTCGAGCGCGCCCGCCCGCCGCTGTCCGCCGGTCATGACACCGCGCGCGATCCCGCGCAGGCCGAGCACAAGGCCGCGTTTCACGCCTATATCCGGACCGGCGAGGCCTCCGGGCTGAAGCGGCTCGAGGAGAAGGCCCTGTCGGCCGCATCCGGGCCGGACGGCGGCTATCTCGTGCCCGACGCGGTCGAGAGCGAGGTGCTGCGCCGTCTCGCGAGCGTCTCGCCGATCCGCGCCATCGCGTCGGTGCGGGTGATCTCCGGCGGCCAGTACAAGCGCGCCGTCTCGGCCACCGGTCCGGCGACCGGCTGGGTCGGCGAGACCGCGTCCCGTCCGCAGACCGCCAGCCCGACGCTCGCCGAGATGAGCTTCCCGGCCATGGAGATCTACGCCATGCCGGCCGCCACCCAGACCCTGCTCGACGACGCGGTGGTCGATGTCGACCGCTGGATCGCGGAAGAAGTGGAGGCGGCTTTCGCCGAGCAGGAGGGTGCCGCCTTCGTGAGCGGCGACGGCCTCAACAAGCCGAAGGGTTTTCTCACCGTCGACACGGTCGAGGAGGAGATCTGGCAATGGGGCAAGCTCGGCACGGTGCGCACCGGCGGCGCGGCCTTCCCGGCGGAGAACCCGTCAGACGTGCTGGTCGACCTGATCTATGCGCTCAAGAGCGGCTATCGCCAGAACGCCTCCTTCGTGATGAACCGCAAGACGCAGAGCGCGATCCGCCGGTTCAAGGACGACAACGGCCAGTATCTCTGGGCGCCGCCCGCGAGCCTCGGCCAGACCGCGACCCTGATGGGCTTCCCCGTGGTGGAGGCCGAGGACATGCCCGACATCGCGGCGAATGCATGCGCGGTGGCCTTCGGCGATTTCAGGCGCGGCTATCTCGTGGTCGACCGCACCGGCATGCGCGTGCTGCGCGATCCGTATTCCGCCAAGCCCTATGTGCTGTTCTACACCACCAAGCGAGTGGGCGGCGGCGTGCAGGACTACACGGCGATCAAGCTGTTGAAGTTCGCCGCTTAGAGCGGCATCCGTTCCACCCGCCACGTCATCACCGGGCTTGTCCCGGTGATCCCGATGCGAAAGGCGCCGAGCCTCACCTTATCGGGATGGCCGGCACAAGGCCGGCCATGACGGTGCGTGGCTGAACCTTCCCCACGTCATCAGCGGCCTCGTGCCGGTGATCTCCATGAAGAGATGCCCCGCGCTCAACACGATCGGGATGGCCGGGACAGGCCCGGCCATGACGGGGAGGGTAGCGCGCGTCAGGCGTTCAATTTCCCGACCAGGCGCTGTTCAGCCCGCTGAGGCCGCGCATGGTCGAGGCGATCCAGCCGAGATGCTCGACGAGCGGGGTGACGGCCGTGAGGCCCCCGCAGGCGCTCGGCTGGCGGCTGCGCAACGGCCCGCTCGACCAGCTCGTGATTCCGTAGAGCAGATAGCCCGTCTGCGTGGCGGCCAGGATCGGCCCGCCGGAATCGCCCCGGCACGCGCCTGCGCCCGCCGTCTCGGCGAGCCGGTCGCGATCCACGACGATCAGCACCCGGTTCGCGACCTCGATGGGGCCGAGCGACACCAGGTTGGTCTGGCGCAGGGTCCGGGCGGTGCCTCTCGCCCGCTCGGTCAGAACGCCGAAGCCCGCGATCGTCACGCCGTCGCCTACGTCGATCCGGCCGGCCTGCGTCGGGTCGAGGGCGAGGAACTCGGGCCCGACCGGCCGATTGAGCTTGAGAAGCGCGAGATCGATGCCGGGCTGCGTGCGCGGCGTCGTGCCGGGCACGAAGGTCGGGTGGATGGCGAGCGCCGCCACGTTGAAGCGCTGCTGCCGGAAGGCGCGGCTGAGCCCCGTCACCCGATAGGCGGCGCGGTCCGTCATGCAATGCGCCGCGGTGAGCACGACATCCGGTGCGACGATCACCCCCGAGCAGAGCTCGCCCGTGGAGCTCTCGATGGAGACCACGGACCGCCGCAAACCGTTCGGATCGCGCGAGGCGGAGCCCTGCAGGATGGCCCAGGCGGGAGTGGCAATGAGGGTGAGAACCGCAAGGGCGAGGGTTGGCAGAGCGCGCATGGGATGATGATGCCGTGAGGGGGGTGATTTTTTCAAGGCAAGATCTGGGCGCTCGCGATGGTTCCGGACGTTTATGAATTTCCCGGGCGTCTCCTCTGCGCGTCATCACCGGCTCATACCACCCTCCACGTCATCACCGGGCTTGTCCCGGTGATCCCGATACGAAGATCGCCGCGCTTCACACGATCGGGATGGCCGGGACAGGCCCGGCCATGACGGGGGAGGGTGGGAAGCCCTACTCGCCGGCCCATAGGGCCGTGCGGCTCCAGCCTTTCAGGATGCGGTCGATCCACGCGCGTTGCGGGCCGACGAGAATGCCCTGCGTGACGCCTCCGCATTGCCGGCCCTTGGCCGGCGACGACCAGCTCGTGATGGCCGCGATGGTCTCTCCGGACGCCATCGGGCCGCCGGAATCGCCCTGGCAGGCGCTGGCCGTGCCGGAGCCCTCGGCCCAGAGCAGGATGCGGCTCGGACCGAACGGCTCGACGGCGGTCAGGGACGCGGTGCGGAAGGTGCCCGAGGTCTTGGCATCGCCTTCGCGCGCCAGCCCGTACCCGCCGACGGTGACCGGATCGTTCTCCGCGATTGTCGTGGTCGCGAGGGTCGCGCGCTCGAACCGCGCCGGCAGGGCCTCGGGAATGCGCAGCAGGGCGAGATCGATGGAACGCTGCCGGGTCTCGATGGCCTTCGCATTGTAGCCCGGATGCACCGCCTTCGCGGCGGGGACGATCAGCACGGGCGCGCCGGTCTCGTCGCGGAAATGAACTCGGTGCTCGGCCGCGCCCGTCACGCAATGGGCCGCGGTGAGCACCACGTCGCGCGCCAGCACAACGGCGCTGCACACGCCGCCGTTCGAGCTCAGCACCATCACGCTCCGACGGGCGAGGGGGCCCGCATCCTCGCTGCCTCCCACGATGGCATCCGCCCGTGTCGCGGCGAGCGACAGGGCAAGACCGAGCATAACCACACGTTGCATCACTTCAAAGGATCCCTGTTCGAGATGATTCCCATATTCATCAGCGGGCCCGCCGTCGAGCCCGTCACGCTCGACGACATGAAAGCCTATCTCCGCGTCGATGGCGACGACGGCACGCAGGACGACCTGGTCGCGGGCCTCGTCAAGGCGGCACGCCTCATGGTCGAGGCGGCATCGCGGCGGATCCTGATCGAGCAGCGCTGGCGCGTGGTGCTGGACCGATGGCCGTCCGGCGGCACGATCCTGCTGCCGCTCGCGCCGCTCATCGCGGTGGACGGCATCACCCTGACCGATGCCGCAGGCAACCCGTCCGGCGTTCCGGCGAGCGCCTTCGAGGCGGACCTGGTGAGCGATCCGCCGCGCATCGCCGTGACGGGCGCGCCGGAGCCGGGCCGGGCGCGGCACGGGATTTCCATCGCGGTGCGGGCGGGCTTCGGCACGGGGCCCGAGGCGGTGCCGGGTCCGCTGAAGCTCGCGGTCCGCATCCTTGTCGCGCATTGGTTCGAGAACCGGGGCGACGTGACCGGCGCGCAGATCCTCCCGCCCGAAGCGCTCGCCCTCGTGGCGCCGTTCCAGCGGGCGCGGTTATAGGCCGGGGTCATTGCTACCCTCTACAGCCTTCGCGTCATCACCCGTCCGGTCCTGTCACTCTCGACGTCATGGCCGGGCTTGTCCCGGCCATCCCGATGCTGTGAAGCGCAGCGCTCTTCATATCGAGATCACCGGGACAAGTCCGGTGATGACGGGAAGCGCGAACGCCCGATCCCTGCCCACGTCGTGGTCGGCACAGGGCCGGTGATGACCCGGCGGGAACCGTTCCCTTCTTTCACCCTCGCATTCCCTCTCAAAGACATTGCCATGAGAACCAGACCCATTCGCATCGGCGCGCGGGCGCGCCGGTTCGTGCTCGAACTGCCGCTCGAACGACCCGACGGATTCGGCGGCGTCATCCGCACCTACACGGCGGGGCCGCAGCTCTGGGGCGCCATCGAGATGCTCTCGGGCGTCGAGCGCGTGCGCGCCGACCGGCCCGAGCAGAGCCTGACCCACCGCATCACCCTGCGCTACCGCGAGGGCGTGACCGGCGCCATGCGCCTGAGCGCGGGCTTGCGCCGCTTCGCGATCCGGGCGGCGTCCGACCCGGACGGGTCGCGGCGCGATCTCGTCTGCCTGGTCGAGGAGATGCGGCCATGACGAGTCCCGTTTTGGCCTTGCGCGGCGCGATCCTCGACGCGGCGGCCGCGGATGCGGAGCTGTGCGCGCTCATGGGCGGCTCGTTGCGCCTCTACGACGAGCCGCCGCGGGGCGCCGCTCCGGTCTATGCGCTGTTCTCGGACGTGCGTGCCGCCGATTGGTCGACGGATCGCGAGCGTGGGCACGAGCAGAGCCTCGGCATCGTCGTGTGGTCCGAGCCCGGCGGTGCCCGCACGGCGCTCGCCG
Source organism: Microvirga terrae (assembly GCF_013307435.2). Lineage (NCBI taxonomy): Bacteria > Pseudomonadati > Pseudomonadota > Alphaproteobacteria > Hyphomicrobiales > Methylobacteriaceae > Microvirga > Microvirga terrae. Next base: position 3,656,442 of record NZ_CP102845.1, on the reverse strand, counting down.
TGGCCGAACGCCTCGACGCGATCCTCGATGACGCGGCGCTGACCCTCGACGGGCACCGCCTCGTCAACCTGCGCGTCACGGAGATTTCCGGCGAGCGCGACAAGGACACGCGGCTCACCCGCGTCACCCTGCGCCTGCGCGCGGTCACCGAGGTGGCGTGACCGGGTCCGTTCCTCCCGTCATGGCAGTGTCGCATATCGTGCCGGTCTCTCACGTCATGACCGGCCCTGCGTCTCCCCTGTCACCACCCGCCACGTCATGGCCGGGCTTGTCCCGGCCATCCCGATCCGGTGAGGCGCCGCGCTTCACAGAACTGAGATCACCGGCACGAGGCCGGTGATGACGTGGGGGTGTCGTTCCCGCCTGCAAAGGGCCTCTTTCCTCATTCGACAAAGGACATCCCATGCCTGCTCAGAAGGGCAAGGACCTGCTCATCAAGATCGGCGACGGCAGCAGCGGCTTCGTCACCGTGGCGGGGCTGCGCACGCGCCAGATCGCCTTCAACGCCGAGACCGTGGACGTCACCCATGCGGAATCCGCCGGGCGCTGGCGCGAGCTGCTCGCCGGCGCCGGCGTGCGCCGCGCGTCCATCTCCGGCTCCGGCGTGTTCAAGGACGAGGCGTCCGACACGCGCATGCGCCAGGTCTTCTTCGACAGGGACATTCTGATCTATCAGATCGTCATCCCGGATTTCGGCCGCATCGAGGGGCCGTTCCAGGTCACGAGCCTGGAATATCGCGGCGACCATGCCGGCGAGGTGACGTTCGAGATGGGCATCGAATCCGCCGGCGCGCTCGCGTTCGTGGCGCTGTGAGCGGGCGGACCCTCCGCATGCATCTCGCTACCGACGTCATCACCGGCCATGACCTGACAGGGACGATAATCCACACCAAGGAACACACGATGCCCAACAGACGACGGGGCGAGGTGGCGCTGCAGATCGGCGACACGTGCTACACCCTCTGCCTGACGCTCGGCGCGCTCGCGGAGCTCGAGGACGCGTTCGGCGTCCAGGACCTCACGGCGCTGGCCGAACGCTTCGGCGCCGGACGCCTGGCGAGCCGCGATCTCGTCACCCTGCTCGCGGTCGCGCTGCGCGGCGGCGGTCACGCGATGAGCGACCAGGAGGTGGCGCGGCTGCCGCTCGACGGCGGCATCGCGCCGGTCGCCGCGGCGCTCGCCGATCTTCTGCTCGTGACCTTCGGGGGAGGCGAGGAAACGCCAAACCCTCCCTAGCGCATCGCCCGGTCGCGGACGATGCGCTTGTCGAAGACACGAGCACCGGCTCGTCCGCTGCCCGTCCGGACGCTCCCGCAGGATGCGCGCCGCGCGCCTTCCCCTGGGACGACGCGATGGCCCTGGGTCTGAGCCTGCTGCGCTGGAGCCCGGATGGGTTCTGGCGCGCGACGCCGCGCGAGCTCGCGGCCGCCTGGGAGGGGCTGCACGGCGCACGGCGGACGGAGCCCGCCTCGCGGGGCGATCTCGGACGCCTGATGGAGGCGTTTCCGGATGGCGACGCGATCAGGGACAGGGAGTCCCTTCCGCGCCAGACGACATCATCGTGAAAAACCGTGCACGCCAGCTCACTGCGCTCATCGGCCTTTCCGATAGTGTCGCGGATCGTCATGCATCCGGGAAATCGTTTGTCGTTCCGAGGTGCTTTGCACCTCTCAGCGCCAAGCATTTGAAGAAGACGTTCCGCCAATCCAAATGGCGGACCGGACCTGGCTTCTGCGATGCGACGGCCTTTGTCGCTTCGTAGTCGCATTCGTTCTGCATCTTCGACCATTGCGCGGCGCTGATGCTTCCGATGTCGAAGACATCGTCAGGTGGACGGCTCGGCACACAGGCTGGTGCAGTGAGCGTCAGACCTGCGCAGAGGAAGATCAAGGAGGCTCGTTTGAGCGACAACCCTGCCAAAAGCCCCATCGCGGCCAACAATAGCGTAGAGGACGACCGCAAGCGCCAGCTCACCACTCTCATAGGCCTCTCCGACAAATTCGGCGATTCCCTGTCCAATGCTTTCGCCAAGAATGTCGCGGAAGGCAAGAAATTTGATAACGTTCTCAAGTCCGTGCGCCAATCCCTTGTGGAAACGGGGTTGCGCCTGGCGCTCGCGCCCCTGCAGACGGCCCTGAGCCAGAGCGTGAAGGGCATGATGACGGGGGCGCTCGGGAGCTCGCTGCCCCTCGACGGGGGCGGGCTCATCGGCGGTCTCACCAAGGGGCTGGGCTCGATCCTGGGCTCGCTCTTCGGCGGCGGCCCGGCCTTCGCGCAGGGCGGCGTGGTCTCGCGCGGCCTGGTGATGCCGTTCGCGCAAGGCGGCGTGGTCGGCGCGCCGACCTATTTCCCAATGGGACGCGGTCTCGGCCTCATGGGCGAGCGCGGCGCCGAGGCGGTGATGCCGCTGGCGCGCGGGCCCGACGGGCGGCTCGGCGTGCGCGCGGGCGGGAGCGGCGGGCGGCCGGTCTCCGTGACGGTCAACGTCTCGACCCCCGACGCGGACAGCTTCCGCCGCTCCGAGGCCCAGGTCTCGGCGGCGCTCGCCCGGGCCGTGGCCCGCGGCCAGCGCGGCATGTAGGGGCTCTCGGGGCCTCCGCCCGTCATGCTCGGTCCTGTCCCGGCCATCCCGATCAGGAAAGCGCCGCGCTGAAGAGTGTCGGGCTCACCCGCCCGCGCCGTCGAGCATCGCCATGATCTCGTCCTTGATCTTCAGGCGGCGGCGCTTGAGCTCCTCCTCGGCGTCCTCGGACTGGGGCTCCACCCGGGTCTCGATCCGGTGGATGGTGCGGTTGAGCTCATCGTACTCGTCGTAGAGCCGCGCGAAGTGGTTGTCGCTCGTCTTGAGCTGGTGGATCCGCTCGCGCTTGTCGGGGAAATCCTCCGCGAGGTCGTTGGGAGCGTTGCTCATCGCCAGTGGCCTCCGTGCCGTTCGGGGTTCGCACCGTCAACGCCACCCCGGTTCTTTCGTTTCACATTGCAGCAGGACCGACCATGGCCTCAGACTTCCACGAGGTCCGCTTTCCCCTCGACGTGGGCCTCGGCGGCCGCGGCGGGCCGGTGCGGCGGACCGACATCGTCACGCTCGCGTCCGGCCGCGAGCACCGCAACAGCCGCTGGGCCGGGTCCCGGCGCCGCTACGATGCGGGTCTCGGCGTCCGGACCGTCGACGCGCTGCACGCGGTGATCGCCTTCTTCGAGGAGCGGCGCGGCCGGCTCTATGGGTTCCGCTTCCGCGACCGCACCGACTGGCGCTCCGGCCCGCCCTCCAAGGAGCCGACGCCCCTCGACCAGCGCATCGGCACCGGCGACGGGCAGACCGCCGGCTTCCCGCTGGTGAAAATCTACGGGGCGTCGTTTGCGCCCTACAGCCGCCCCATCGCCAAGCCGGTCGGCGGCACCGTCCGGGTGGCGCTCGACGGGATCGAGCAGGCCGTCGGGTCGGGCTTCAACTGCGATCCGACCACAGGTCTCGTGACCTTCACGGCGCCGCCGCGCGCCGGCGCCATCGTGACGGCCGGCTTCACCTTCGACGTGCCGGTGCGGTTCGACACGGACGAGCTCGACATCGACCTCTCGGCCTTCGAGGCCGGCGACATCCCGCAGATCCCGCTGGTCGAGATCGTGCCTTAGACACCCTCCACGTCATCACCGGCCCTGTGCCGGTGATCCCGATCCCGATGGGTGCGGCGTTTCAATCGATCGGGATGGCCGGCACAAGGCCGGCCATGACGTGCTGAGATCGCGGACATCGCCCCAATAAAGATCAGAATCCCCATGCGTCCCATTTCCCAAAACCTCTCCGCCCATCTGGCCGGCGGGGCCACGAATCTGTGCCATTGCTGGAGGCTCGTGCGGCGCGACGGCGCGGCCTTCGGCTTCACCGATCACGACCGCGACCTCGCCTTCGGCGGGACGATCTACGCGGCCCGCACCGGGCTCGAGGCCGCCGAGGTGACGGCGGAGCTCGGCTTCGCGGTCGGCGGCGGCGAGGTGTCGGGCGCGCTCGTGTCGGCCGGGCTCACCGAGGACGACATCGCGTCGGGCCTCTACGACGATGCCGGCGTCGAGACCTGGCTCGTCAACTGGAGCAACGTGGACGAGCGCCTGCTCCTCGACGTCGGCTCCATCGGCGAGATCCGCCGCGCCGATGGCGGCTTCGTGGCCGAGGTGAGGGGCCTCATGCACCGGTTCGACGAAGAGCGCGGGCGCCTGTTCCGCGCCACCTGCGCGGCCGATCTCGGCGATGCGCGGTGCGGGATCGATCTGTCGTCGTCGCGCCATTCCGCGACCGGCGCCGTCGCGGCGACCGACGGGGCCCTGACCCTCGCGGCCTCCGGCATCGGTTTCGCCGACGGATGGTGCACGGCGGGCCAGCTCACGTGGACGAGCGGCGACAATGCCGGTCTGTCGGTCGAGATCAAGGTCCATCGCGCCACGGGCGGGACAGATACATTCGACCTGTGGCAGCGCGCCCCACAGCCCATCAGGATCGGCGACACGTTCCGGGTCACGGCCGGCTGCGACAAGACCCATGGGACATGCCGGGCGAAGTTCCGGAACGCGGTGAACTTCCGCGGCTTTCCGCACATGCCCGGCAACGACTTCATCATCCGCATGCCGCAGCAGGGCGAGCCCGGCCTGGACGGCGGCAGCTTCTTCCGGTGAGGGGCGTCGCCGGGTCGCAACCTGCCCGTCATGGCCGGCCTCGTGCCGGCCATCTCGATACGGAGGGGCGCGGCGCCTCAAGCAATCGGGATCACCGGGACAAGCCCGGTGATGACGTCGAGGGTTCAGGGCCGGTGATGACGCGAGGGCGTCGTTGGCGGCGACCTGAATCAGCGCATCCTTCTTCGTTCGTTCGAACAGCTGTTGCGAATATCACGATGCCCCAACCCCATCTCATCCTCGCCGAGGCCCGCTCGTGGATCGGCACGCCGTACCGCCACCAGGCCTCGCTCAAGGGCGTGGGCTGCGACTGCCTCGGCCTGCTGCGCGGCGTCTGGCGCGGCGTCATGGGCCGCGAGCCCGAAATGCCGCCGCCGTATTCGCCCGACTGGGCGGAGGCGGGCGCCGACACGCTGCTTGCCGCCGCGCGACGACACCTCGTCGAGATCGACCGCGACGCCCTCGCGGCCGGCGACGTGCTGCTGTTCCGCTGGCGCGCCGCTATGCCGGCCAAGCACTGCGCCATTGCCGCTTCACGCGACACGATGATCCACGCCCATGACGGCGCGTCGGTCGCCGAGGTGACGTTCCATCCCTGGTGGCGGCGACACCTCGCCCATGCCTTTCGCTTTCCGGATACGAACTGATGGCCACAATCGTTCTGCAAACCGTCGGCGCCGCGGTCGGCGGCATGATCGCCGGACCCCTCGGGGCCATGGCCGGGCGCGCGCTCGGCGGGCTCGCGGGAGCGGCCATCGACAACGCGCTGTTCGGGGGCGACACCACCAAGCATGTGGAGGGCCCGCGCCTCAAGGACATCGACGGGCTCACCTCGACGGAGGGCGCTCCGATCCCGCGGGTCTACGGCCGCGCGCGCATCGGCGGCCAGCTCATCTGGGCGACGCGCCTCGAGGAGGCGGTGAACACCGATGTCGACCGGGGATCCCAGGGCGGCAAGGGCATGAGCGGGCCGAAGACCGTCACCACCACCTATTCCTACTTCGCCAATCTCGCGGTCGGCCTGTGCGAGGGGCGCATCGCCTTCATCCGCCGCGTCTGGGCCGACGGGCGCGAGATCGATCTGAGCACCCTCACCATGCGCGTGCATGCGGGCAGCGAGACGCAGAGCGCCGATCCGCTGATCGTCGCCAAGGAGGGCGCGCAGAACGCGCCCGCCTATCGCGGCCTCGCCTATGTGGTGTTCGAGCGTCTGCCGCTGGCCGATTTCGGCAACCGCGTGCCGCAATTCTCCTTCGAGGTGGTGCGGCCGGTGGACGGCCTCAACCGCATGGTGCGGGCCGTCTGCCTGATCCCCGGGGCGAGCGAGTTCGGCTACGACACGCTGCCCGTCATGCGGGTGCTCGATCTCGGCAAGACCCGGCCGGAGAACCGCCACCAGATGCGGCGCGACACCGACGTGGCCGCCTCCCTCGATTCGCTCGAGGCTTTGTGCCCCAACCTGAAGCGCGTGTCGCTGGTGGTGAGCTGGTTCGGCGACGATCTTCGCGCCGGGTCGTGCCTGATCGAGCCGCGCGTCGACGTGAAGACCAAGACGACCGACGGCGCCGCCTGGTCGGTCGCGGGCGTGACGCGCGAGGCCGCGAAGGCGGTGTCGCTCGCCGGCGGGTCTCCCGCCTATGGCGGCACCCCGTCCGACGAGACGGTGATGCGCCTGATCCGCAACCTGAAGGCGCGCGGTCTCGAAGTGGTGCTCTATCCCTTCGTGATGATGGACGTGCCCAAGGACAATGACCTGCCCGACCCTTACGGCGGCACCGGGCAGGCACCCTATCCCTGGCGCGGTCGCATCACCTGCCATCCCGCGCCGGGCCGCGGCGGCTCGCCCGACGGCACGGCCGCCGCCGCCGTGCAGGTCGACAGCTGGTTCACCCGCTCGGCGGGCTTCAACCGCATGGTGCTTCATTACGCGAACCTGGCCGAAGAAGCCGGCGGCGTTCACGGCTTCATCCTCGGCAGCGAGCTCGTGGGCCTGACCCGCGTGCGCTCCGCATCGGGCATCTATCCGGCCGTGGCGCGGCTCAAGGCGCTGGCCGGGCAGGCGCGCGATGTCCTGCGCGCCTCCACGAAGATCGTCTATGCGGCCGACTGGACGGAATACGGCGCGCATGTTCTCGACGGCGGCGACGAGGTGCGCTTTCCCCTCGACCCGCTCTTCGCCAGCTCCGCCATCGATGCGGTCGGCATCGACTACTACCCGCCGATTGCGGACTGGCGCGACGGTCCGGGTCACGCGGATCTCTCCGCCGCCCGCAGCGTCTACGACGTCGATTACCTGCGCGCGCGCCTCGGCGGCGGCGAAGCGTTCGACTGGTACTATGCCGATGCGTCCGAGCGGGCCGCGCAGGTCCGCCGGCCCATCACGGACGGCGCGCACGGCAAGCCGTGGGTCTTCCGCGCCAAGGATCTCGTCTCGTGGTGGTCGAACCGGCACGTGGAGCGCGTGAACGGCGTCGAGACCGGCGCGACCCCGTGGCAGCCGCACGCGAAGCCGATCTGGCTCACCGAGATCGGCGTGCCCGCGGTGGACAAGGGGCCGAACGGCCCCAACGTGTTTCCCGATCCGAAATCCTCGGAATCCGCCTATCCGCCGTTCTCCCGCGGCGTGCGCGACGATCTCGCTCAGGCGCGTACGCTCGAGGCCATTCTCTCGCGCTTCGATCCGGCCCAGAGGGGCTTCTCACCGGAGTACAATCCGACGTCCCCGTTCTATGGCGGGCGCATGGTCGATCCGGACAGCGTTTTCGTCTGGGCCTGGGATGCGCGGCCCTATCCGGCCTTTCCCGATTTCGACACCGTGTGGTCGGACGGCCGAAACTGGGAGACGGGTCACTGGATCACCGGACGGATCGAGGGCGCGACTCTCGACCGCCTCATCGCGCGCATCCTGCGCGATTACGGGTTTGCCGCTCCGGGCACCATTCCCGTCGACGGTTTCGTCGACGGCTACGTGATCGACCGGCCCATGTCCGTGCGCGGCGCGCTCGAGCCGCTGCTGCGTCTCTTCGGCGTCGATGCCGTGGCGCGCGGCGGTGCCGTCGCGTGGCAGGGGCGCGGCGGCCGGGCCGTCGTCCAACTGACCAAGGACGATCTCGTGCTCGGCGAACGGGGGCCGTCGCTCACGCTCACCCGCGCCCAGGAAACCGAGCTGCCGCAGCAGGTGGAGATCGGATTCATCGAAGGCGACACCGACTATCGCCGCGCCTCCGTGGCGTCGCGGCGCCTGTCCGGTGCGAGCCGCCGGGAGGCGAGGGCGGACAGCGCCGTCGTCACCCGCCGGGCGGAGGCGCAGCGCCTCGCCGAGACCTGGCTTCAGGACCTGTGGGCCGGGCGCGAGGGCGCCGAGTTCGAGCTGTCGCCGCGGCGGCTCGACCTGGAGCCGGGCGACGTGATCGCGCTTCCCACCGATGCGGGTCCCAAACTGCATCGCATCACGCGCATCGCCGACGGGGCGACGCGCAAGGTCAGCACGCGCGCGGTCGAACCCGCCGTGTTCGAGCGGCCGGGCGCATCCGCCGAGAAACCGGTGAGGCGTCCGCCGCCGGTTCCCGGCAAGCCGCAGGTCGTGGTGCTCGACCTGCCGGCGGCCTTCGGCGATCCGGCGCCCCTGCAATACGTGGCGGTCGCGGCCGATCCCTGGCCCGGCGCCATGACGATCTGGCGTTCCGGCGATGCCGCCAGCTTCGCGCCCGTCCGGGTGATCGGCCTGCCGGCCGTGATCGGACGGACCGGGACGGCGCTCCCGCCGGGTCCGCTCTGGCGCTGGGACCCGCGCGCCACGCTCGACGTGGAGATCTCCTCGGGAGCCCTGAGCAGCCTCGACGACGAGGCCGTGCTCGGCGGCCGCAACCTCTTTGCCCTGCAGGGTCCGGACGGCCGCTGGGAGATCGTCGCCGCCGCGCGCGCCGAGATGATCGGCGAGCGCAGCTATCGGCTCTCGCGCTTCCTGCGCGGCCTCGCCGGGTCCGAGCCCGAGGCCGGCCGCACGGTGCCGGCGGGAGCCCTTCTGGTCAAACTCGACGAGGCTGTCGTACCGCTCGCCACGGGCCTGCAGGATCTCGGCCGGACCTGGCGCTACCGCGTCGGTCCCTCGGGCCGGGACCATGGGGATCCGGCGGTTGCCGAAACGATCGCGACGGCGGGGGCGGATGCACTCAGGCCCTTGAGCCCGGTGCATGTCACGGCCACCCACGAGGCCGGCGGCGTCCGCCTCGCATGGACGCGCCGCACGCGCCAGGGCGGCGACGGCTGGGAGCCGCTCGACGTGCCGCTGGCCGAGGATGCGGAGCGCTACGCGATCGACATCCTCAAGGACAACGGGGTCGTGCGCACGCTCGCCAGCCCACAGGCCTCCGTCCTTTACGCCCATGCCGACGAGGCGGCCGATTTCGGCGCGCCTCAATCCGCGCTCGCCGTCCGCATCGCGCAATGGAGCGCCGTGGCCGGGCGCGGCATCGAGCGGCACGCGACGGTCGCCGTGCGCTGACCGACCGCGTGCTTTTCGGCCGCGCCGGCGCGCCGGGCACGATACCCTCCACCGTCATGGCCGGGCTTGTCCCGGTCATCCCGATTGCTTGAAGCGCCGCGCTTTTCGTATCGGGATCACCGGCACAAGGCCGGTGATGACGTGGCGGGTGGCCCCATTTCCCTGTCTCCATCAGAGCCCATCACCTCATGTCCTCCACGCCTCATCTCTCCCTGCCGCTGCTCGCTGCCGCGCAGGCGCAAAAGCACGTCACCCACAACGAGGCGCTCGCATCGCTTGACGCGCTCGTGCAGCTCGCCGTCAAGGAACGCGGCCGCACCGCGCCGCCGGCCTCGCCCGAGGACGGCGACCGCTTCCTCGTCGGCGCGGGCGCCACGGGCGCCTTCGCGGGCCATGAGGGCGCCGTCGCGCTGTTCGACCTCGCGAGCTGGCGCTTCCTCACGCCGCGCCCCGGATGGCGCGCCTATGTGGAGGCCGAGGATCTGCTCGTCCTGTTCGACGGCGCCGCCTGGACTCCCGTCGGGGCGGTTCCGGACGCGCTCGACAATCTGGATCGGCTCGGGATCGGCACGGCGGCCGACGGGACCAACCGCCTGTCGGCGAAGCTCAACGCGGCGTTGTTCTCGGCGCTGTCCGCCGAGGAGGGCGGCACGGGCGATCTGCGCGTCGTGCTCGACAAGAGCACGGAGGCCGGGGTGCTGTCGCAGCTCTACCAGCGCGGATACAGCGGGCGCGCGGAGACCGGCCTGATCGGCAGCGACGATTTCTGCATCCGCGTGTCCGCCGACGGAACCCTGTGGCGCGACGCGCTGCTCGTGGACCGCCGGACCGGCGTCGCGTCGTTTCCCTGCGGCCTCGCGAACGTGCCGGGTGCGAACCTCCTGATCAACGCGGCCTTCCGGGTGAACCAGCGCCGGTTCGCCGGCGGGGCGCTCGCCGCCGGCGTCTACGGCTTCGACCGCTGGAAGGCCGGACCGGGCGGCTGCACCCTCGGCGTCGCGGCGGACGGCACGGTATCGCTGTCCGGGGCGCTCGATCAGGTGGTCGACTTCGCTCAGGCGGCCGAGACCGGCGCGGCGAGCTTCGCCGGCGCGACCCTGACGCTCTCGGTCGAGGATCCGTCGGATCCTCTGCCGGTCGCCGTCGGGACGAAGACCGCCACGATCCCGGCCGGTCCCGGACGGCGCTGGGCGAGCGTCACGCTCGACGGGTCCGAGACCTGGCCCGTCACGGTGCGGCTCCAGCCGTCGGCCCCATGCTCCTTCAGGCGGGTCAAGCTGGAGCTCGGCGCGCAGGCGACGCCCTGGGCGGGCGTGCCGGCCGACATCGAGGAGCTGCGCTGCCGCCGCTACTACCAGCGCCTTGCCGCCAGCGGCGGAACGCCTGCCATCCTCGGCGCCCTCGGGCAGCGCGTCGGCAACAACGTCATCGATTGTCCCTGCACCCTGCCGGTGCCGATGCGGGCCGACCCGGTGCTGACGACCAGCGGGCCCGGCTGGTTCAACGGAGCCCCGTCGGGCAACCAGATCGGCTTCTACAACAATTCTGGCGCGTCCTGGACGCTGATCACCGGAGCGCTGACCGTCACGACGCTGGCGGCGGCCGGTGCGGCCGGCCTCGTCCTTCGGCTGCAGGCCGGCACCGCGTTCAGCGGATCGGTTGGCGCGGTCGGTAACCTCTATCTGGGTAACCTGGCCTTCTTCGCCCTGCAGGCGGAACTGTGAGGAGACGCGGATGACTGGTTCTTCGTCACGCTTCGAGACCGCCGTCGAACAGACGCTCCGGCACGAAGGCGGCTTCGTGCAGCATCCCCGCGATCCGGGCGGCGCGACCAAGTTCGGCATCACCCGCGAGACCCTCGCCCGGGCGCGCGGCCGTCCGGCCTCCGCGGCCGACGTGCGGCGCCTCACCCGCCGCGAGGCGGTCGCCATCTACCGGCGGCTGTTCTGGAACGCCGTGCGGGCCGACGAGCTGCCGCCCGGGCTCGATCTCGCGGTGTTCGACCTCGCGGTCAATTCCGGCCCCGCGCGGGCCGCCGGCATGCTGCAGGAGATCCTCGGCGTCCCGGCCGACGGCATCGTCGGACCGGTCACGCTCGAGGCGGCCCGCGCGGCCGACATCCCGGAGACGATCCGCCGCCTCACGAAGGCGCGCCTCGGCTTGCTCGGACGCCTCGCCGCCTGGCCGGTCTTCGGCATCGGCTGGCGCCGGCGCGTCCTAGCCGTCGAGCGGGAGGCCCTCCGGCTCTCATCCCTTCCACCCTCGTCCTCAAGGAACGTCTGACATGCTCGATACCAAGACCATTCTCGCCAGCCGCACCGTCTGGGCCAACCTCGTCGGCCTCGCGGCGCTCGTCCTCGGGCTCCTCGGCTTCGACGGGTCGGCCCTGGCCACCGGCGCCTTCGAGGAGACGCTCGTCCAGCTCGTCGCGGCGGCGAGCTTCATCGCCTCGACGATGTTCCGGATCCTGGCCACGAAACAGATTCTGAATTAGAAGCATTTTCAGGGAGATGGGGCCGGTCGTCGGCACGGAGGCCGGCCCGATCGCATTCAGAATTCGTTCAGTGCGGCAAAGGCATGGTCGTCTCATGCGTCTGGTCTGGGTGTTGATAGCGTTGTGGGGCATGGGGGGGGCGGCGTCGGCGCAGAGCGCGGCCGCGGCCCTCAAGAACTGCCTGCCTCCCCGCGAGATGCAGGAGGCGGTGGCGGCCAAGGGCGTCGTCGCTCCGGCATCCGCCGTGATGACGGCACGGCGCCAGATCCCGGGCGCCGACGTGGTCCGGGCCAGCCTCTGCCGCAACAGCGACGACCTTGTCTATGTGATCTCGGTCCTGCAAAAGGACGGTCGCATCGTCCAGGTGACGATCGACGGACCCTCCGGTCGCGTGAAGTCGGTCCATTAAGGGAAGCTCGAACCGTGCGCCTACTCGTTGTCGAGGATGACAGAACCCTCAATCAGCAGATCGTGACCGCCCTTGAGCAGGCGGGCTACGCGGTGGATGCCGCCATGGACGGCGAGGAAGGGCAGTTCCTCGGCGAAACCGAGCCCTACGACGCCATCATCCTCGATCTCGGCCTGCCGAAGGTGGACGGGGTGTCGGTCCTGACCGCCTGGCGCCGCGAGGGGCACAAGACCCCGGTGATCATCCTGACCGCACGCGACCGCTGGAGCGACAAGGTCCAGGGCTTCGACGCCGGCGCCGACGACTACGTGACCAAGCCTTTCCACATGGAGGAGCTTCTCGCCCGCGTCCGCGCGCTGCTGCGCCGCTCCGCCGGCCACGCCACGAGCGAGATCGCCTGCGGGCCCGTGAAGCTCGACACCCGCTCGGGCCGGGTCGCCGTCGACGGCAACCCGGTGAAGCTCACCTCGCACGAGTACCGGCTCCTGTCCTACCTCATGCACCATACCGGCCGCATCGTTTCGCGCGGCGAGCTGACCGAGCATCTCTACGATCAGGATTTCGACCGGGATTCGAACACGATCGAGGTCTTCATCGGCCGCCTGCGCAAGAAGCTCGGGGTCGACATCATCCAGACGGTGCGGGGACTGGGCTATCTCCTCGACGCGAGCCAGACCAAGACGTGACCGGCCTGTCGCCGCTCGTCAAACGGTTTGCGGGCCGGCCCATCGCGGTCCGTCTCGCGGTCTCGTCCGTCTTCTGGAGCTTCGTGATCCTGCTGATCGCCGGGCTCATCCTGTCGACGCTCTACCGCGACAACACGGAACGCGCCTTCGACCAGCGGCTCCTCGTCTACGCCAACACGCTCGCGTCCAACCTCGTCGGGCCGGGCGATCCGGACCGGGATCTCGGCCCCATTGGCGATCCCCGGTTCGAGCTGCCCCTGTCGGGCTGGTACTGGCAGGTGGCGCGGCCCAATGCGGCGGCGGGCGAGATCCGCTCGTCGAAATCCCTGTTCGGCGGGCAATTGCCGAGCCTCGCCACCGGGGACAACCGCTTCGGCCAGATCCGCCGCGGCTACGGCCGGGCGCCGGACGAGCGCAACCTGCGCATCATCGAGCGCGACATCGATCTCGGCGAGGACGGACGCTACATCATCCGGGTCGCCGGCCCGGCCGACGAGATCGACGTGGCCGTGCGGGACTTCATCTTCGCCCTGACCGTCACCTTCGCGCTCCTCGGCATCGGCCTCGGCTTCACCACGCTCCTGCAGATCCGCTTCGGCCTGCGGCCGCTCGCCAATCTGCGCAGCGCTCTCGGGGCGATCCGGCGCGGGGAGGCGGAGCGGATCGTCGGCGAATACCCGCGCGACATCTCTCCGCTGGCAGGCGAGCTGAACCTTCTGCTCGACACCAACCGGGAGATCCTGGAGCGCGCCCGCACGCAGGTCGGCAATCTGGCCCACGCGCTCAAGACGCCGCTCAGCATCATCATGAACGAGGCCGAGAACGCACCCGACGACGTGGCCGCCCGGGTCCGCGAGCAGGCCACGACCATGCGCGACCAGGTCAATTACTATCTCGACCGGGCACGCGCGGCGGCGCTCGCGGGAACCCTCGGCACGCTCACCGAGGCCGAGCCCGTCATCGCGGGCCTCGCGCGCACCTTCGCGAAAATCTACCGCGACAAGGACCTGGAGGTGGCGCTGGCGGTCCCGCCGGACCTGCGCTTCCGCGGCGAGAGGCAGGACCTGGAGGAGATGGCCGGCAATCTCATCGACAACGCGGCCAAATGGGCCGCCGGCAAGGTCGAGGTGTCGGTCGAGATCGTGCGCGAGGACGACCGGCCCCGCTTCCGCCTGCTCATCGACGACGACGGCCCGGGCCTGCCGGAGGCCGCCCGCGCGGAGGTCCTCAAGCGCGGCCGCCGTCTCGACGAGACCAAGCCCGGATCGGGCCTCGGGCTCTCGATCGTCAGCGATCTGGCGGCGCTCTACCGCGGCTCGCTCCGACTCGACGCGTCGCCCATGGGGGGCCTGCGCGCCATCCTCGAACTGCCAGGGGATAGGAGCGCGCCTTAAGGACATTTACGCGTGACACCGTGCCACCGTCGTGCTTCAGGGGAACACGCAGTAAATAGGACTTTATGGTGATCTGGATCATTCTCCTGGCGATGACGGCGGCGGCCGTGATGGCGGTGCTTTGGCCGCTGTCGCGTCATTACGCCGTCACGCGGCAGGCGGATCCGGACACGCAGTTCTACCGCGAGCAGATCGCCGAGATCGAGCGGGATCAGGCGCGCGGCGTGCTGATGCCGAGCGAGGCCGACGCCGCCAAGGCCGAGGCCGGACGGCGCCTCCTGCGGGCGACCGGCCTGCACGGCCAGGATCAGGCGGCGGTCGGCGAGCCGGCCCTGCGCCGCCGTCGGGCGGCCTCGACCCTGGCCCTGTCGATCATCCCGATCCTGGCGCTCGCCACCTATGAAATCTACGGGTCGCCCCAGGCGCCCGCCCAGGTACCGACGGCTGCAACGGCCCAGCCGGCCGGCAACGTCGATCTCATGCAGGCGGTGGCCCAGATCGAGACCCATCTGGCGAACAACCCCCAGGACGGCCGCGGCTGGGAGGTCATCGCGCCGGTCTACCTCCGCATGGGCCGCATGGACGATGCCGTGAAGGCCTACGAGGCGGCGGTCCGCTCCCTGCCGCCGGATGCCGACCGGTTCGCCAATTACGGCGAGGTCCTGGTCATGTCCAAGGACGGGCTCGTGTCGGCCGATGCCCAGGCGGCCTTCGAACAGGCCGTCAAGCTCGATGCGGCTTCGCCCAAGGCCCGCTTCTACCTGGCCCGCGCGGCGGCGCAGGACGGGCAGACCGCGAAGGCCAAGGCCGCCTATGCGGAACTGCTCGCATCCTCGCCCGCGGACGCGCCCTGGGTCGAGGCCGTGAGGCAGGAACTGGCATCCCTCGACGCGCCGGCCGGCCAGGCGGCGGACAACCGGATCGGCCCGGAGGCGATCGCCGGCATGGTGGCGGGCCTCGCGAGCCGCCTGGAGGCGCAAGGCGGCTCGGCCGAGGAATGGGCGCGACTGATGCGCTCCTATACGGTCCTGGGCCAGCGTGATAAAGCCCTGGCGGCCGCACGACGGGCCCGGGAGGCGCTGGCGCAGGACAACGCCGGCTTGAAGACCATCGACACGATGGCCCAGGAACTGAAACTGACCGACGCTCAGCCATGACGCGAAAACAACGCCGCCTCACTCTCATCGGTGTCGCAGGATGCGTCCTGGCGATCGCGCTCGGCCTCGTGCTCTACGCCATGAACGACACGATCGTGTTCTTCAATTCGCCGGCCGACATCCAGGCGAAGAACGTGCAGCCCGGGACGCGCATCCGCCTCGGCGGCCTCGTCAAGGAGGGCTCCGTGCAGCGCGGCTCCGACCAGCAGATCACCTTCGAGGTCATGGACGCGCAGGCGGCCATCCAGGTGAGCTACAAGGGCCTGCTGCCCGACCTGTTCCGCGAGGGACAAGGCGTCGTGGCCGAGGGCGTGCTCGTCGGCCCAGGCGCCTTCCGGGCCGATTCCGTGCTCGCCAAGCACGACGAGAACTACATGCCCCGCGAGGTGGCCGATACCCTGAAGAAGCAGGGGCACTGGATGGGCGAGGCCAATGCCGCGCCCAAGACGCAGTAACGTGACGCAGTAGCAAGGGAGAGCCTTCGTGTTGGTCGAGGCCGGACATTTCGCACTCGCGCTGGCGCTTGGGCTGTCCCTGATCCAGTTCGTCGTGCCGCTCTGGGGCGCGCGCGCCAACGATCCCGTGCTCATGGCCGTGGCGCCGGCGGGCGCGCTCGCCGTGCTCGCCTGTATCGCGTTCTCGTTCCTGGCCCTGACCCTGGCCTACGTGAACTCCGACTTCTCGGTGCTCAACGTGGTCCAGAACTCCCATTCGGCGAAGCCGCTGATCTACAAGATCTCCGGCGTGTGGGGGAACCATGAGGGCTCCATGCTGCTCTGGGTGCTGATCCTGTCCCTGTTCGGCGCCGTGGTGGCGGTTGCACGAAACGTCCCGATGCGGCTGCAGGCGAACACGCTCGCCGTTCAGGCCCTGATCACCATCGCGTTCCTGCTGTTCATCCTCACCACGTCCAATCCGTTCGCCCGCGTCTTCCCGGCGGCCCCCGAGGGGCAGGATCTCAACCCGCTGCTGCAGGATCCGGGCCTCGCGATTCATCCGCCGCTGCTCTACATCGGCTATGTGGGCTTCTCGATCTCCTTCGCGTTCGCGTGCGCGGCCCTGATCGACGGTCGCATCGATGCGGTCTGGGCCAGGATCGTGCGTCCCTGGACGCTCGGCGCCTGGGCGTTCCTGACGCTGGGCATCGCCATGGGGTCGTACTGGGCCTATTACGAACTCGGCTGGGGCGGCTGGTGGTTCTGGGACCCGGTGGAGAATGCCTCGCTCATGCCGTGGCTCGCCGGCACCGCGCTCCTGCATTCCACCGTCGTGATGGAGAAGCGCGACGCGCTCAAGGTCTGGACCATCCTGCTCGCGATCCTGACCTTCTCCCTGTCGCTGCTCGGCACCTTCCTGGTCCGCTCGGGCGTGCTCACTTCGGTGCATTCCTTCGCGGTCGATCCGGAGCGCGGCACGTTCATCCTCGGGATCCTGATCTTGTTCATCGGCGGCTCGCTGGCGCTCTTCGCCTGGCGCGCGCCCATGCTCCGGCAGGGCGGCCTGTTCGCGCCCGTGTCGCGGGAGGGCGCGCTCGTCCTCAACAACCTCTTCCTCGCCACCGCCTGCGCGACCGTGTTCATCGGCACGCTCTACCCGCTCGCGCTCGAAGTGCTGACCGGCGAGAAGATCTCGGTCGGGGCGCCGTTCTTCAACTTCACCTTCCTGCCGCTGATCGTGCCGCTGCTGCTGCTGCTGCCGCTCGGCCAGACGCTGGCCTGGAAGCGCGGCAACTTCCTCGGCACGGCCCAGCGCCTTTATGCGGTGTTCGGCGTCTCGCTGGTGGCGACAGTCGCCCTGTTCGCGCTCCAGCACGGCGGGCCGGTGGCCGCGCCGCTCGGGGTCGGGCTCGGCGTCTACCTGGTTCTCGGCTCCCTCAACGAAATCCTCACGCGGTCCTGGTCCCGGGGCACGCCGCTTGCCGTCGCCTGGCGCAAGGCCTCCGGCCTGCCGCGCTCCGCCTGGGGCACGGCGATCGCGCATGCGGGCGTCGGCCTGACGGTCATCGGCATCGCCGCGACGGCCTGGGGCGTGGAAGCCATCGGCAGCCTGCGGGTCGGCGAGCGGCTCAGGGCGGGCGATTACGAGGTGCGCCTCGAACGCATCATTCCGCGCGTCGAGGCGAACTACCGGGAGGACGTCGCCATCCTGACGGTCATGGGGGCGGGCCGGGAGCTCGGCACGATCGAGACCATGAAGCGGCTCTACGTGACGCGCGGCATGCCGACCACGGAGGCCGGCATCCTGACCACGGGCCTCGGTCAAGTCTATGCCAGCATCGGCGAGGTGCAGGCGGACGGGTCGATCGGCATGAGGCTCTACCACAAGCCGCTCGTCCTGCTGATCTGGATTGGCTCCCTCGTAATGGCGGCCGGCGGCGCGCTGTCCCTGACGGACCGGCGGCTGCGCATCGGGGCTCCGGCGCGTGCGAAGATCGCGCCGCCGGCTGCGGTCCCGGCGGAGTAGGCCATGCGTTTCGTGCTCGCTCTCCTCGCGGCTCTCGCGCTCGCCGGTCCGGTCCTCGCCGTGCAGCCGGACGAGGTGCTGAAGGATCAGGCCCTGGAGAAGCGGGCGCGCGACATTTCAGCGGGCTTGCGCTGCCTCGTCTGCCAGAACCAGTCCATCGACGATTCCGACGCGCAGCTCGCCAAGGATCTGCGGCTCCTGGTGCGAGAGCGCCTGGTGGCGGGCGACACGGACGCCCAGGTGCGCGACTTCCTGGTGCAGCGCTACGGCGAGTTCGTGCTGCTCAAGCCCACGTTCCGAGGGCACACCCTGCTGCTCTGGCTGACGCCTGCGCTCGTTCTGGTCCTCGGCGGCATCGGGGCCTACGCGGCCATGAAACGCCGCCCGCGGCCCGCCGCCGCACTCGACGCGCAGGAGCAGAAGGCGCTCGAGGACCTGCTCAAGCGCGATCAGGGGGCCTGACGGCCCGCGGCCGGGTCCGCGGGACGGGCGATCCGGGCCGGTCTCTCGAACGGCGGCGCGGCGCGCGTTAAGCACGTTCCCGCCTTTCTGTTGAGCAAGCCATTTTGTCGCGGCGCCAAGCTGAGGATCGGCTGATATCCGACACTCACATCTCCCGATATTTCCCCTGCGAAAGGTCCGGTCGTGAAGCTTGCGGCCCGTGGATTGTGTCTGTTCCTTCTCGCCCTTCCTTTCACCGCCCGCGCGGGCGAGGATCTCGTGGCCGAGGATCTCGTCGCCAAGCGCGAGTCCTGCCGCATCGAGGCGCGAAGCCGGATCGTGCCCAAGCGCAAGATCCAGGTCGACGATTACCGGCGCATCGTGGAGCGGCGCGCGGCCTACGTGACCCAGTGCATCAGCAGCACCGTGGTGGCCCGCAGCAGCGCGCCGCTGCCGCCGCAGCGGGTGCTCGACGACGCCGACGGGCGGCCGGACGCGGTCCTGCCTGGCCGGGACGCGCCGAGCCGCAAGGTTGGGCGTGCGAACCGCGAGAGGACGAAGATCGCTTCGGCGAGGCCGGCCAAAGCGGCGAAGTCCAAGGGCCGGAAGGTCAGGGTCTCGTCCCGCCGGGGGCGGTAACGTCTCCCACGTCGTGGCCGCTTCAACACACTCGGGCTGTTTCAAGACACTCGGGCTGTTATGGCCGGGCTTATCCCGGCCATCCCGGTCCGGTGAGGCGCGGCACCTCAAACAAGCGAGATCACCGGCACAAGGCCGGTGATGACGAGGGAGGGGAGGCCGAGGCCGCCCATCCTCAAACCTTACCAACAATTCATCTCCGGGTGAGGGTGCCGTAAGGCGCGACCCCCCATCTTGCTCCCATGACGAACCCGAGAGGGTTCCGCCGAAGATTCTTCGAGGAGAGACAAGAGATGTTGGACAAGGTTTCCACCCCCGCCCGCAAGCGCACCGCAAAGTGGCTCGGCGCAGCGGCCGTGGCCGCGATCATCGCGGGCGGCGCCGTCGAGAGCGGTCTGGTTGCTCCCACGCCCGCCCATGCCGAACTGCGCTCGATGGCGCAGCCGGTCCAGAGCGTCCCGTCCTTCGCCGACGTGATCGACCGGGTCAAGCCTGCCGTCGTGGCCGTGAAGGTCAAGGTGCAGAACGTCGCCGACCGCAACAACAACGACGACGACGAGGACGGCCAGCAGTTCTCGATGCCCGACCTGCCCCCGGGCCATCCGATGGAGCGCTTCTTCCGCCAGTTCCGCGATCAGATGCCCGGCCGCGGCGATCGTGGTCCGCGCCAGGAGCGTCCGCGCCACTTCGGCCAGGCTCTCGGCTCCGGCTTCTTCATCTCGGGCGACGGCTATGTGGTGACGAACAACCACGTGGTCGAGAACGGCTCCGCGGTCGAGATCACCATGGACGACGGCAAGACCCTCGACGCCAAGGTGATCGGCACCGACCCGAAGACCGACCTCGCCCTGCTGAAGGTCGAAGGCAACGACTTTCCCTATGTCCGCCTGGCGCCCCAGAAGGCCCGGATCGGCGACTGGGTGATGGCGATCGGCAACCCGTTCGGCCTCGGCGGCACGGTGACGGCCGGCATCGTGTCGGCCCAGCACCGCGACATCGGCTCGGGCCCGTACGACGACTACATCCAGATCGACGCCTCGGTGAACAAGGGCAACTCGGGTGGCCCGACCTTCAACCTGGCCGGCGAGGTGGTCGGCGTGAACACGGCGATCTTCTCGCCGTCGGGCGGCAATGTGGGCATCGCTTTCGCGATCCCGGCGAGCACGGTCGAGAGCGTGGTGTCGTCACTGAAGGACAAGGGCTCCGTGACCCGCGGATTCATCGGCGTGCAGATGCAGCCGGTGACCAAGGAGATCGCCGAGGCGATCGGCCTCAAGGAGCCCAAGGGCGCTCTCGTGGCCGAGGCCCTGAAGGACAGCCCCGCCGCCAAGGCCGGCATCCGGACCGGCGACACGATCGTGGCCGTCGACGGCGAGCCGATCAAGGAAGCGAAGGATCTGTCCCGCAAGGTGGCGGGCGTCGCTCCCGGAAAGTCCCTGTCGCTCACCCTCTGGCGTGAGGGCAAGGAGCGGACCGTGACCCTCGAGGTCGGGGCTCAGCCGAAGGGCGCATGATCCACACAAGGTAGTAGGACACCGGGGTTTTGAGTTGATTGCCCCTGACACCTGGTGTCTTCTGCCCACGGCAGGCCGGCCTCATCCCCCTCCAAGGCCGGCCTGCCGTCGGGTTTTCTTCATCGCGTCACACGTGGGCTTATGCGGATTCTCATCATCGAGGACGACAAAGAGGCGGCGTCCTACCTGGTCAAGGCGTTCCGGGAAGCGGGCCACGTGGCGGATCACGCCGCCGACGGGCTCGACGGCTACGCGATGGCCGAGGAGGGCGATTACGACGTGCTCGTGGTCGACCGCATGCTGCCCAAGCTCGACGGCCTGTCCCTGATCCGGTCCCTGCGCGAGCAGCGGGTCGAGACGCCGGTCCTCATCCTGTCCGCCCTGGGCCAGGTCGACGACCGGGTGAAGGGCCTGCGCGCCGGCGGCGACGATTACCTGCCCAAGCCCTATGCCTTCTCCGAGCTTCTGGCCCGCGTCGAGGTTCTCTCGCGCCGCCGCAGCGCGGCCCCCAGCACCGAGCCTACGGTCTATCGCGTCGCCGATCTCGAGCTCGACCGCCTGTCCCATCGGGTGACGCGCTCCGGCCAGGAGATCGTGCTGCAGCCGCGCGAGTTCAGGCTGCTCGAATATCTCATGAAGAACGCCAACCAGGTGGTCACCCGCACCATGCTGCTGGAGCACGTGTGGGACTATCACTTCGACCCGCAGACGAACGTCATCGACGTGCACGTCTCGCGCCTGCGCGCCAAGATCGACAAGGGCTTCGACAAGCCCCTGATCCACACCATCCGCGGGGCGGGCTACATGGTGCGCGTCGGCCAGGAGGGCGACGAGGAATGAGCGTGCCGCGATGAACGCTTCCATGAGCGCCCTCGGCAAGCTCGTCCGGACGACGGCGTTCAAGCTGTCCTTCGCGTATCTCCTCATCTTCACCATCTTCGCCTTCGTGGGCCTGGGCTACGTGGCCTGGAACGCCCAGCGGCTGCTCACCGACCAGTTCGTGTCGACCATCGAGAGCGAGATCAACAGCCTGTCGGACCAGTACCGGTTCGGCGGCCTGCGCCGCCTCGTGAACATCGTCGAGCGACGCTCGCGCGCGCCGGGCGCCATGCTCTACCTCGTCACCACGGAAACGGGCGAGCGGGTCGCGGGCAACGTGGGCGCCCTGCCGCCAGGCGTGATCGGCCGCACGGGCCAGTTCGAGACGCTCTACAACCGCACCGACGAGACGGAGGCGCGGCCCGACATGGCGATCGTGCGGGTCTATCTCCTGCCCGGCGGGTTCAGGCTGCTGGTCGGGCGGGACATCGAGGAACGCCGGCGCCTTCAGGAGGTGATCTACCGCGCCTTCGGCTATTCGCTGCTCTTCATCGTCGTGCTCGGCTGCGTCGGCGGCTGGTTCATCACGCGGCGCGTGCTCAAGCGCGTCGACGACATGACCGAGATCACGCGCCACATCATGACCGGAGATCTGGGCGGGCGCCTCAAGATCGCCGGAACCGGCGACGAGCTCGACCGCCTGGCTCAGAACCTCAACGACATGCTCGACCGCATCGGCGAGCTGATGCGCGGCATGCAGGAGGTCTCGGACAACATCGCCCACGACCTGAAGACGCCGCTGACGCGCCTGCGCAACAAGGCCGACGAGGCCCTGCGTACCGCGAGCACGCCCGACGAGCTGAGATCCGCCCTCGAGGCCACCATCGAGGAGAGCGACAACCTCATCCGCATCTTCAACGCGCTGCTCATGATCGCCCGCCTGGAGGCCGGCAACGCCCGCGAGGGGCTGGCGGATTTCGACGCCGCCGAGGCGGTGCGGGATGTGGCCGAGCTCTACGAGGCGCTGGCCGAGGAGGCGGGCGTGTCGCTCGCCGTGTCCGTGGAGGACGACCTGCCTGTCCATGGCAGCCGCGAGCTCCTGGGCCAGGCCATGGCGAACCTCCTCGACAACGCGCTGAAATACGGTTCCGCGGCCGGCGGCGTGCCTCAGACGATCAGCGTGTCGGCGCATCGCCGCGACGGCGAGGTGCGGATCGCGGTGGCCGATCACGGCCCCGGCATCCCGGCCTCCGAACGCGGCCGCGTGCTCGAGCGGTTCGTCCGTCTCGAGACGGCGCGCTCCCGCCCGGGATTCGGCCTCGGCCTCAGCCTGGCGGCCGCCGTCGCGAGGCTGCACGGCGGAGCCCTGCTGCTGGAGGATAACGAGCCCGGCTTGCGGGTGATCCTGGCCATGCCTCTCAAGGCCGTCGAACTGCCGCAGGCGCCCCTGCAATCGGCCGCGTGACGGTGAAGGACATCGCTGCGGTTTCCACGTCATCACCGGGCTTGTCCCGGTAATCCCGACTGCTTGGAACGCCGCGGTTTTCCGTGTTGGGATGGCCGGCACAAGGCCGGCCATGACGAGAGAGGGTGTCAGGACGGGAGCGGGATGGCCGGGACTGATTCCCGGATCAAGCCCAGGGACGGCCATGACGGGGTCGGGTTCATTCCCGAGCGATGCAAACCCGCCGGGCAAGATTTCGATTGCCTCCTCGGCTCCGGCGTGAACACTCAGGGACCCCGCAGACACCCGATGGATTGGCCGTGCCGGACCCGACGAACTCCTTGCTCGAACGCCTGACGAAGGCCCCGCTGGTTTCGGATGCGAGGCGCGCCAAGGCGCAGCTGGCGGACTTCCTCGGGCGCGTCCGCGAAGAGCCCGAGGCGGAGGCGCTCGCGGGCCGTCTCGCGACCGGTCTGCCGCGCGACCTTCTTCTGGCGCTCGCCGATCACTCGCCCTTCCTCTGGCAGCTCGTGGTCAACGATCCGGTCCGGATGGCACGCCTCGCCTTCACGCCGCCGGAAGAGGCGCACCGCGCCATCATTGACAGCCAGACCCATCTGTTCCGCGAGGTGCGGGCCGGCGCGATGACGCGCCATGATGCCGTACGGGTGTTCCGGCAGAACCGCAACGCCCATGCGCTGCTCGTGGCGCTGGCCGATATCGGCGGACTCTGGGGCACGGAGCAGGTCACGCAGGCCCTGTCCGACTTTGCCGACGCCTCCGTGACCGGCGGCGTGAACCTGGTGCTGACCGAGGCGGCCGATCTCGGACGCATCCACCTCGCAAATCCCGATTCTCCCGGCGAGGGCTCCGGCTTCACGGTCCTGGCGCTCGGCAAGCACGGCGCGGGCGAACTCAACTATTCGAGCGACATCGATCTCGTCATCTTCTTCGACCCCGACACCACCGCCCTGAAGGATCCGTCCGAGGCGGCCACGATCTATACGCGCATCGCCCAGCAACTCGCCAAGCTCCTGCAGGAGCGCACCGCGGACGGCTACGTGCATCGTGTCGATTATCGCCTGCGGCCCGATCCGGGCTCGACGCCGACCGCCATGTCGCTGTCGTCGGCCTATGTCTATTACGAGACCGTCGGGCAGAACTGGGAGCGGGCCGCCTTCATCAAGGCGCGCCCCGTGGCGGGTGATCTCGTCCTCGGCGAGACTTTTCTGACGGAGCTTCGTCCGTTCATCTGGCGCAAGTATTTCGACTTCGCGTCGATTGCCGACGTGCATGCCATGAAACGGCAGATCCATGCGGTGCGCGGTCATGACGAGATCGCTGTCGCGGGCCATGACATCAAGCTCGGACGCGGCGGCATCCGCGAGATCGAGTTCTTCGTGCAGACGCAGCAGCTCGTCTTCGGCGGGCGCCGGCCCGCCCTGCGCGGGCGGCGGACCCTCGACATGCTCAAGGCGCTCCACGACGAGGGCTGGATCACGGCCACGGCGCGCGATGAACTCTCCGACGCCTATCGCTTCCTGCGCACCATCGAGCACCGGCTGCAGATGGTCGCAGACGAGCAGACGCAGCGTCTGCCTGCCGACGAGGACACGCTCAAGCGCTTCGCCAGGTTCTGCGGCTATCCCACCATCAAGGCTTTCGCCAGGGCCCTGACCGATCAGGCCAAGATCGTGCAGGGCCATTACGCGCTTCTCTTCGAGGAGGGGCCGGAGCTTGCGTCCGATGCCGGGAGCCTCGTCTTCACCGGCACCGGCGACGATCCGGAGACCCTGGCTACCCTCCAGCGCCTCGGCTTTCGCGAACCGGAGCGTGTGGCCGAGACGGTCCGCGGCTGGCATTTCGGGCGCCGCCCCGCAATTCAGAGCGCGCGGGCCCGCGAGGTCCTTACGGAACTCACGCCGGCGCTGCTCCTGGCGCTCGGCGGCACCGCCGAGCCCGATGGTGCGCTCGCGGCCCTCGACAGCGCCTTCGGCCGCATGCCCGCCGCCGTCGAACTCCTCACCATCCTGCAATCCCATGACAGGCTGCGCCTGCGATTTGCGGATCTCCTCGGCACCGCGCCGCGGCTTGCCAACACGGTTGCGCAATCCCCGCACGTGCTCGACGTGCTGATCGATCCCGCCTTCAACACGCCGCTCGTCGACGAGACCGCGATCGAAGAGCAGGTGCGCCAGATCATCGGCCATCCGGAGAGCTACGAGGACTTCCTCGACCGTGCCCGCGACGCCGCCCGGCAGATGCGCTTCATCACCGGCGCGCGGCTCCTTTCCGACATCATCTCGCCCGCGCAGGCCGGCGAGGCCTATGCGGCCGTCGCGACCGCCATCGTGCGGGCGTCCTTCGAACGGGTTCGCGAGGAGTTCGAGCCCGAACATGGCATTGTGCCGGGGGCGAGCATCGCGATCCTGGGTCTCGGCCGCCTCGGCACGAAAGAGCTGACGGCCGGGTCCGACCTCGATCTCGTGGTCATCTACGATTTCGACGAGGAGCGGCGCGACAGCACGGGACCGCGCCCCCTCGACGTGGTGGTCTACTTCACGCGCCTGACGCAGCGTCTCGTGGCGGCGCTCACGGTGCCGACGCGCCGGGGCCTGCTCTACGAGGTCGACCTGCGCCTGCGCCCGCAGGGCGGCAAGGGGCCCGTGGCGTCGCAGTTCAAGGGCTTCGTGGCCTATCAGACGACGGAGGCGGATCTCTGGGAGCACATGGCCCTCACGCGAGCCCGCGTGCTGGCGGGAGACGACGGCTTCGGCGCGAAGGTGCAGGCGGCGGTGCGGCGGATCGTGGGAGACCGGCGGGAAGCGGCAAAGGTCTTCGCCGAGGTCCGTTCCATGCGCGATCTCATCGCGCAGGAAAAGGGCGACGACGATCCGTGGGATCTCAAGCTCGTTCGGGGCGGTCTCACGGATCTGGACTTCATCGCGCAGGCCCTCGTGCTGGCGCACGGCGCCGCCCATCCGGACCTCATCGGCCATGCATCGGAGGAGACGTTCGCGGAGGCGAGCCGGGTCGGGCTGATCGACGGGGAGGAGGCGCGCAGTCTCGTGGAGGCGCATCGCCTGTTCCATGCGATCTTCCAATGGCAGCGCCTCACCATCGAGGGGCGCTTCGACCCCTCATCCGTCTCGCCCGCCATCCTGAAGCGCCTCGCCGCCATCGCGGGATTACCGAACCCGAAAGTGCTCCTGCACCACCTGAAGGAGACGCAGAGCCAGGTGGCCGGCCTTTACGACCGGATACTGAAGGTTGCAGAGGGCCGGGAATCCACAGGGCGGCGAACCTGACGGATCGACCCTGCTGCCCCTGAACCGAGCGGTCGATGCGGCGGCGATGAAGCATAGCTTTTGGCCTACCGCAGAGGTGGAATAAGGGGCGATGTTTCTGATTTCGGCAATTAATCAATATCCGTAGAAATACTACCAGTTTAATTTCAAATTGAACTATATGGTTTGGTTTAATCAAAGTAATTATATGATAATATTGATTTATTTCCGGCGCTATTCGTCGATTGTTATATAAAGTCATCCGATAATACTCGAATCGACATTCAAAACCTGGGGTTGAAATATACGTTGACTGTTTGACGTGTGTAAAAGCACTTGCCATCAAGTTCCACCGATATATTGTTTCAATTGTTCATGGGTGAACAATGTCGGTTGGCCTTTTGAATGCAGTCCTGCCCGCGGTCGGCTCTCGCCGGGCGCAGCGGATCCGTTCACAACGACCTCGCCGGCTGAAGGGGGCACAGCATGGCTACAGCCGCGACTATTCTTGAGCTTGATATGCAGCGCGTGTTCAGCAACACGGGCGGCGG
The DNA here is from genome assembly GCF_013307435.2 of Microvirga terrae. Taxonomy (NCBI): domain Bacteria; kingdom Pseudomonadati; phylum Pseudomonadota; class Alphaproteobacteria; order Hyphomicrobiales; family Methylobacteriaceae; genus Microvirga; species Microvirga terrae. Next base: position 3,629,972 of record NZ_CP102845.1, on the reverse strand, counting down.
CGGAATTGCCTGGGGAGGGACTGGCCAAACCGGAACCATCACCGGCAATCAGACAGGCGGAGCCGGAACGGGCTCCTCTTATTCCTCAGGCAGCACAGGTCAAACGCAAGGCTCCGGATCGAACGATCCTTACGCGGGCGTTACGGTCGTCTACAACCCGGTGACGGGCCGTATCGATACTTACGATCATGGTCTTCTCCGGAGCGTCGAGACGCCGGACGGAACGCCCATTTTTGTGGTCGGGGAAGACTTGGTCCTGACACTGCGAAAGGAACTCACCCTGGAGTTCGAAGACTATACCATCATAGAGAATGGAATCGAGACACACTACACCGCGGATGGCTCGCTGGCCGTCACCTTCGAGGAGCCCACTATCGTTGGAGGGTCGGTCACCGATCGCCCGCTGACGGTCATTTTCGAAGAGCCTACTATTGTCGGGGGACCGAATGATGGTCGCCCGCTGTCCGATGTTCTCGATGAGCAGCCATCATCCGGAGTGCCGAGTTCCAAGATTGATTGGGTGGTCAGGCGCGAAGCCATTTTCGGTAGTGACAAAGGTGGCCCGCTCGTTCGCTTCGATGTTTATTTCGGAACGCCCGGCAGTGACACGTTCAAGGGAAGCGGGCTTCTCCTGGGGCACGAGGGCAATGACGGCCTGACTGGCGCGACGGGCAACGATACGCTCGACGGCGGCACCGGCCACGATTGGCTCGACGGCGGAACCGGGGCTGACCTGATGGATGGCGGCGACGGCTGGGACGTGGCCTCGTACCAGAGCGCCACGAGCGGCATCACGGTCGACCTCACCAGCAACGCCAACAGCGGCGCGGCTGCCGGCGACACGATCCTGAACGTCGAGGTGCTGCAGGGCTCGAACCACGCCGACCGGCTCACCGGCCTCGACCGCGGCAATGGCAACGGCGTCCAGCTCTACGGCGAAGGCGGCGACGACGGGCTCACCGGCCGGGCCGGCGGTGATGCCCTGTTCGGCGGCGCCGGCAACGACTGGCTCGACGGCGGCCCGGGCGGCGACCTCCTCGACGGCGGCGCCGGCTGGGACGTGCTCTCCTACCAGAGCGCCACCGGCGGCGTGGTGGTCGACCTGACCACCAACCAGAACGGCGGCGCGGCGGCGGGGGATCAGGTCTCGAACATCGAGGTGCTGCAGGGCTCGAACTACGCCGACACGCTCACGAGTGTTGATCGCGGCGGCGGCTCGGGGGCGCAGCTCTACGGCGAGGGCGGCAACGACACGCTCACCGGCAAGGCGGGGGGCGACTACCTGTTCGGGGGCTCAGGCGGCGACTGGCTCGACGGCGGCTTCGGCTGCGACGTGCTCAGCGGCGGGGCAGGGGCGGACACCTTCCGGTTCAGCACGGGCCCCGGCGCGGGCAACGTCGACACGCTGCAGGACTTCTCGGCCGCGGAGGGCGACCGGATCGTGCTCAGCCGGAGCGTGTTCGCGAGCGCGGGGTATCAGTATCTGTCCGGTGCGGCATTCAAGCTGGGGGCTGCGGCAACGGCGGCGGAGCATCGCATCGTCTACAACCAGACGACCGGCGAACTGTTCTACGATGCCGACGGCTCGGGCGCCGCGGCGCAGGTCAAGTTTGCCGTGATCGCCAATCATGCGTCGCTCAGCGCAGCCAGCTTCTCCATCTTGTGAGATTCTTCTAGGCGGCCGGGCGGCAGGCTCGCTTCCGCCGCTCGACAATGGATCACATGGGGCGCGGCGGAGGCTGCGCCCTTCCTTTTCGAGCGAGACCATCGTCGTCGGTCCGACCACCGGCGGCTCGTGTGGTGCGCTCGTGCAGGGAGCGCACCCATGCTTCGGCCCGTGGGCCGAAACGACAGGCCTCCTGCCGGACAGGAAGGCACGGCCCCGACGATGATGTGCGAGTTTCCGGCGTTTTCGGCGTGCGATCAGGCAGCCGCGTCCGCGAGGGCGATGTCCGCGTTGGTGGCCTCGGTCAGCGGCAGGTGGACGAGCACGATGGTGCCGACGCCTTCCTGGCTTCTGATGCGCAGGCTGCCGCCGTGGAGCTCCGCGAGGGAGCGGGCGATGGCGAGGCCCAGCCCCGAGCCCTTGTAGCTCTTCGAGAATTCGGTCTCGACCTGCTCGAAGGGCTGGCCGAGCTTGTGCAGGGCGTGATCGGGAATGCCGATGCCGTTGTCTTCCACGTAGATGTTGACGGCGTTGCCGGCCTGGCGCGTGCGCACCGTGATGCAGCCGCCGTCGCTGGTGAACTTCGTGGCGTTCTGGAGCAGGTTGACCAGGATCTGGTGCAGGGCCCGTTCGTCGGCCGGCACGATGATGTCGTCGGGGTTCACGTCCACCGTGACGGAGAGGTTCTTGGCCTTGGTCTGCTCGCCCACGAGCTTGAGGGCGCGCTGGATCGATGAATGCACCTCGATCGGCTGCTTCGTGAGAGACGTACGGCCGGCCTCGATGCGCGACATGTCGAGGATGTCGTTGATCACCGACAGGAGATATTCGCCGCTCGAGCGGATGTCGGAGCAGTACTCCTCGTATTTCTCCGAGCCGAGCGATCCGAAGATGCCGCTCTGCATCACTTCCGCGAACCCGATGATGGCGTTGAGCGGCGTGCGCAGCTCGTGGCTCATGTTGGCGAGGAATTCCGATTTCGCCCGGTTGGCGCTCTCGGCCTGCGCCTTTTGATCGAGATAGCGCTCGGCGAGGTCGGCGAGCTGATGAGTCTGCGCCTCGAGCTTCTGGCGCGACTGCTTGAGATCGAGAACGGTGGCGATGAGTTCCTTCTCGGACTCGACGAGGCGGTGCTCGTGGCGCTTGAGCGCCGTGATGTCCGTGCCGACCGACACGTAGCCGCCGTCCTTGGTGCGGCGTTCGTTGATCTGAAGCCAGCGGCCGTCCTGCAGGCGGGCCTCGAAGGTGCGCGCGCCGACATCCTGCTGCTCGCGGCGCAGGAACTGGTGCTGCACCTCCGGCGGACGGCCAAGCGCCATCACTTCGGCATAGGACTTGCCCTGGAGGTTGGCGTCGGCGGGCAGCTCGTGGAGCTTCTGGAACTTCGAGTTGCACAGAACGAGATTGTTGTTGGCGTCCCAGAGCACGAAGGCTTCGGAGATCGCCTCGATGGCATCGTGCAGGCGGGCGTCGGCCTTGGCGGTCTTCTCCTCCAGGCCGCGCTGCTCGGTCACGTCGACCGCGATGCCGACCAGATGGCTTGCCGCATCGTCCGGATCGTTCATCAGCTCGGCGCGGGCGCGCAGCCACACCCAATCGCCCGAGATGCTGCGGATGCGGAACTCGTAGTCGACCAGCGAGGTGCTGGCGGAGGCGAGTTGCTCGGCCAGCGTGAAGAGATCCTGATCATCGGGATGGATCATCGTGTTCACTTCGCCGAAGGACAGGAACTCGTCCTGGCGCTCGTAGCCGAGGAGCTCGTACATGGAGTCGGACCAGTAGATGCGGCCGCGGCCGATATCCCAGTCCCACAGGCCGCAACGCCCGCGGTTGAGCGCGGAATCGATCCGATCGCGCACCTTCTCGCAGACCTCGTCGGCCGCGCGGGCGCGGTTGGCCTGCATCACATAGGCCACGCCGATGCCGAGCAGGACCATGATCGTGGCGCCGAGCAGCGACACGTGCCCGATCGTGCGCGTCCACCAGCCGGACAGAATGTGCGGCATCGGCTGGACCAGGGCGATCTGGCCCGAGGAGGCCTGCAGCGCGCGCACCGTGGCCATGCCCTCCGAGCCGCCGGGAAGCTTGATCGTCATGACGCCGGCGCGGTCGGCGAACAGCATCAGGGGCTGGGCTTCGCCGAGGACGTCCGTCAGCTTGGCCGGGGCCTCTTCCATGGGTGGGTGTACGGCCAGAACGGTGCCGGCCTGATCGACGAGCATGAGCGAGCGGTTCTGCGTCAGGGCGCTCGGCGGCATGTCCTTCGCGAGCCGCTCGAGCTGAGCGGCGGCCTGCGCGCGGTCGGCCGGGGCGCGGACGGCGCCGAGCTTCGCGGCCGAAAGCGACGCGATGATGTCGATGTCGTTGATGGCGTCGAACAGCGTGTCCTTGCGGCCGTCGCGGATCTGGATCCAGGCGCTGCCGGCAAGGGTGACGAGGAACAGGATCAGGAGTGCGGGAACGGCGAGCCTCAGCAGAGGCTCATATTGCTCGAGCCGTCGATAGGCCGGGTTCGCGTCTGATCGCGTCACCCCTAGAATCGTACCCGCGCGTGCGGGTACGCATGCGGTCACCGCCCCCGCCATGCGATGTTTCCTCCGGAACCATTTTCGTCCTGTTTCGGAGGACGTGCCGCATCTCTCCGAATCACTATCAATAGAATCTTGGGCGGGTGATTTGTCTAGTTAGTAGAACCCGAAGGTTAATAAAAAATTTCCCATCCCGCATTCCCCTGGGGAAATCTGGGACAACCCCGTAACCTATTGAAACAAACAGGTTATTTCGTCTGCTCTTCTTCCAGGGAACGGCTCACGATATCCCCTACATCGCGGGAAAGATTGGGCTTTTGCGCGATGGATCGGAGGGCCTGTTCGGCCTGCGATCGGCGGGTGCTTTCCATCATCCGCCAGGTGCTGAAAGCGGTCAGAAGACGGGCCGCAAGCTGTGGGTTCAGCTCGTCCACGCGCAGCACGATCGAGGCCAGAAACCGATAGCCTGCTCCGTCGGCGCGGTTGAACTGGACCTGGTTCAGCATGGCGAAGCTGCCGATGAGCGAGCGCACGCGATTGGGGTTGGAGATGGAGAAGGCCGGGTGCTGCATCAACCCGGTCACGCGCTCCAGGGTGCCGTCCTCCGGGATCGCCGCCTGCAGGGTGAACCACTTGTCGAGCACGAGCGGCTCGTTGCGGTAGCGGTCCCCGAACCGGGCGATGGCCTCCTCGCGTACCGAGCCGGGCAGGGTGGTCAGCACGCTCAGCGATGCGAGGCGATCGGTCATGTTGCTCGCCGATTCGAGCTGCCGCACGGCGAGCGCCTCGCCGGTGCCGGGGTCGGCCGCGGCGAGAAGGTCGAGGCACGCGTTGCGCAGGGAGCGCCGTCCGGCACTGGCCGCGTCCGGGCTGTAGGGGCCGGAATCGCTCAAGGTGTCGTAGAAGCGCTGCAGGGGCTCCGCGCAGCTCCGGCCGATCCGGTGCCGCATCTGCGAGCGCGCCCGGTGGATGGCGTCGGGGTCCACGTCCTGCCCGATCTCCTGCGCGACGTCCGCCTCGCTGGGAAGCGTGACGACGAGCGCCGCGAAGGCCGGGTCGTCGAGCGCATCCCTGGCCATGAAGGAGCAGAGCGCCCCGGCCAGGGCATCGATATCCCGGTCGTCCGCGTGAATGCCCTTCGCCAGGGCGGTGAGCAGGCGCATGGCCATGGTCTGGGCAGCCTGCCAGCGGTTGAAGGCGTCCGTATCGTGCCGGAGGAGAACCAGCAGCTCCTCATTCGGTAGATCGAGCGACAGCTTCACCGGGGCCGAGAAACCCCGGAAGAGCGACGGAACAGGCCGGGACGTCACGTCCGTGAACGTGATGCTGTCCGTAAGCTTGTCGAACAGGAATACGCCGCGGGAATCCAGGCGCTCGCAGGCGGTGTTCGCCAATGTGCCGTCCTGGGCGACGAGGCCGAGCGCCACCGGGATCGCCATCGCGTCCTTCTTCGGCTGACCAGGCGTCGGGGGCGTGCCTTGCTCGAAATCGAGGCGGAACGTCTTCGCGTCAGGATCGTGATGCCCCTTTACCGTGACCCTGGGCGTACCCGACTGCTCGTACCAGCGGGCGAAGTGGGACAGATCCCGGCCCGTCACGTCCGCGAAGGCGCCCAGGAAATCCTCGACCGTGGCGGCCGTGCCGTCGCAGCGCTCGAAATAGAGATCCATGCCGCGCCGGAAATCGGCCTCGCCGATGATCGTCTTGAGCATGCGGACGATCTCGGCGCCCTTCTCGTACACGGTCGCCGTGTAGAAGTTGTTGATCTCGCGATACTGGGTCGGGCGCACCGGATGGGCGAGGGGGCTCGAATCCTCCAGGAACTGCCGCGCCCTCAGGGTCTTCACCTCGGCGATGCGATGCACCGGGCGGGAGCGCTCGTCCGAGGAGAATTCCTGATCGCGGAAGACCGTCAGGCCCTCCTTCAGGCAGAGCTGGAACCAGTCGCGGCAGGTCACGCGGTTCCCGGTCCAGTTATGGAAGTACTCGTGCGCGATGATCGCCTCGATATGGGCGTAGTCCATGTCGGTCGCGGTCTCGGGGCTCGCCAGGACGTACTTGTCGTTGAAGATGTTGAGGCCTTTGTTCTCCATCGCGCCCATGTTGAAATCGGACACGGCCACGATGTTGAACACGTCGAGATCGTATTCGCGGCCGAACACCTTCTCGTCCCAGCGCATGGAGCGCTCGAGCGCGTCGAGGGCGTAATCGGCGCGGCTCTCCTTGCCGGGCTCCACGTAGATCGCGAGGTCCACCGCCCGTCCGCTCATGGTCGTGAAGGTCTTGGAGACCCGGCCGAGGCGTCCGCCCACGAGGGCGAACAGGTAGGACGGCTTCGGATGCGGGTCGTGCCAGACAGCAAAATGCCTGTCGGAGCCGTCGACGGTCCCGCTCTCGACCGGGTTGCCGTTGCCCAGGAGAACCGGAGCGTCCTCGCGATCCGCCTCGATCCGGGTGGTGTAGACGGCCATGATGTCGGGCCGGTCCAGGAAATAGGTGATGCGCCTGAAGCCTTCGGCCTCGCATTGCGTGCAGTAATTGCCGCTCGACCGGTAGAGGCCCATGAGCTTGGTGTTGGCCGTCGGGTTGATTTCGGTCTCGATGGTGAGCGTGAACGGCTGCCGCGGTGCCTGCGCGATGGTCAACGATTGCGGAGAGACCTCGAACTCGTCGGTGGACAGAGGGCGCCCGTTCAGGGCTACCGCCTTCAGGTTCAGCTCGTCGCCGTCGAGCACCAGGGGGGCGTCCGGGCGTCCCTCAGGGTTGGGCCTCATGGCCACGGTCGCCACGACCTTGGTCTCGGTGGGATGCAGTTTGACGTCGAGTTCGACGCGGTCGATCAGGAAGTCGCTGGGGCGGTAGTCCTCAAGGCGAACGATCTGCTGAGTGTCGGTGCGCATCAAATATCCGCGTGAAACAAAGTTGCGTTAAATGCGAGGGTCTCGGCGAGAGTCTTGGGGGAGAGACCTCCGGTCTGCTCGAAGCAGCATCCATAAGAGGCCATAGGATCTTGAGCAAATCCAAGGCTTTTTCTGCGCAAGAAAAAGGTACCTCTTGAACTCTCCGGCAATTACGCCATGACCTATCCCCGACCCATAAGGAATGTGACCATGGAATATCTGCACACGATGGTTCGCGTCTCGAACCTCGAGGAATCCCTCGATTTCTTCGTCAACAAGTTCGGGCTCGTCGAGGTCCGTCGGACGGACAACGAAAAGGGTCGCTACACCCTCGTGTTCCTGGCGGCTCCCAACGACGTCGACAAGTCGAAGGACACGAAGGCGCCGCTGCTGGAACTCACCCACAACTGGGACGAGAAGGAATATGCCGGCGGCCGCAACTTCGGGCATCTCGCCTATCGGGTCGACGACATCTACGCATTCTGCCAGAAGCTGATGGATGCGGGCGTCACCATCAACCGTCCGCCCCGCGACGGCTACATGGCCTTCGTCAAGACCCCGGACAACATCTCGATCGAGTTGCTGCAGCGCGGCGAACCCAAGCCGGTGCAGGAGCCCTGGGCGTCCATGCCTAATACGGGCACGTGGTGAGGCCGGACGATTCTTGAACGGCAATCGGCTGAGTGATGGACCCGCGAAGGAAAAGGCGCGGCTTTCGGGCCGCGCCTTTTCCTTCGGCGAAGCGCTGTCCTAGCGACGCGTCAGAGGATCTGGAAGTTTGCCGCGGTGAGCGACGCATGGTTGGCGAGCACCGCGAACTTGACCTGCGCCGCGCCGCCCACCCCGTCGGCATCGTAGAACAAGTCGCCGGTCTCCTGATCGTACACGATCCGGTGCACCGCCGTCGTGGCTGCCGTGCCGAGGGTGAACGCCGCCCCCGCCAGGGCATCGTAGCCGGCGCCGGCGAACACGCTCCGGCTGAGCAGGATGCGGTCGCCCTGCGCCAGTGATAAGTCCTGCAGCGTGTCGACGTTGCCCGCACCCAGGCCCGTGCTGAACCGGAACGTGTCCGCCCCCGCCCCGCCGCTGAGCACGTCATCGCCGAAGCCGCTGTCGAGGAGGTCGTCGCCGGCACCCCCGAACAGGTAGTCGCCGCCGCCCCGGCCGTACAGGGTGTCGTTGCCGCCCTCACCGTAGAGCTGCGCCCCCGAGCCGCCGCCGCGGTCGATGCTGGTCAGCGTGTCGGCGTAGTTCGAGCCCTGCAGCACCTCGATGTTCGAGACCTGATCCCCCGCCGCCGCGCCGCCGTTCTGGTTGCCGGTCAGGTCGACCACCACGCCGCCGGTGGCGCTCTGGTAGGAGAGCACGTCCCAGCCGGCGCCGCCGTCGAGGAGGTCGCCGCCCGGGCCGCCGTCGAGCCAGTCGTTGCCGGCGCCGCCGAACAGGGCGTCACCGCCGGCCTTGCCGGTGAGCCCGTCGTCGCCGCCTTCGCCGTAGAGCTGGACGCCGCTGCCGTTGCCGCGGTCGAGGCCGGTGAGCCGGTCGGCGTGGTTCGAGCCCTGCAGCACCTCGACGTTGAGGATCCTGTCGCCGGCGGCGGCGCCGCTGTTGGCGTTGCTGGTGAGGTCGACCGTGATGCCGCTCGCGGCGCTCTGGTAGGACACCACGTCCCAGCCGGAACGACCATCCATGACATCGCTGCCGGCGCCGCCATCCATCCAATCATTGCCGTTGCCGCCATCGATGATGTCGTTGCCGCTATAGCCTACAATGCTGTCGTTGCCGGCGCCGCCATAGACGAAGCCGGCTTGATGGAGAAAATCGCTGCCGGTCGAGCCTAAGGTCATCGCGGCGGTGAGATAGCTTCCATCAGCCAACTTCAAAACGACATTTGTCTGCTGAACGGTTGTGCCCCCGTCGTCCGTTCCACCGCTTGAACCACCGTCGCCGGCACCTCCACCCGAGCCGCCGTCTCCAGCGCCTCCATCGATGCCACCGCCGGTGCCGCCGTCAGCGCCGCTAGACGGCACTTCGCCGAAACGAATGCGATCGTGGAACGTTGCATCGAGCGTCGCCGTTGCCCCTCCGTCAGCTCCCTCTCCCAATCTGTAAGCCGGCGATCCATTTGGATTGGCAGGATCGATAGCATAACGTTGACCGTTGATGACGATGACGTCATGAAGTTTACCCTCGATCATGACTCGGTCGGCGACCTCAAGGGTGACCTCACCACCACCACTGATCCCACCGCCGCTGGAGCCTCCATCGGTCGGGCTGCTGATTCCACCGCCGTTCGCGGTCCCGGCCAAAACGGTTCCGGCGAGCACCCTTGCCTGCAGTCTCGCCATCTCTTCCCAAAGATTGTATGCCAATTTCATTCTCCGATCTTAAGGACGGAGATCGCCCTCGTTCGAGTGCACAGCCCTCAGAGCCACCCCGTATAATACGATATATTATTTCGAATTGTCATCAAGCTTAGGTTGCTCAAGAGCGGGAATCTTCCTCAGAAATTGCAGGAAAGAGTACCTAGGACCTTTTTTCGATCACGCTTCCAGCCGCCTTCGGCGCCGCACACGCGCCTATTGCGTAATCCTGCCGCTCGGTCATTCTATGCGGCTGATCAGCGAACCGGGACGAACCCGGCGGAGGACGATTTGAGGCGTGCAGCAATCCGCTTCTGGCGGAACGGACAGGCAGTCGAGGTTTCAGGTTTTCACCCGCGCACCACGCTTCTGGACTACTTGAGGCTTCAGGAGCGTCGCGTCGGCACCAAGGAGGGGTGCGCGGAGGGCGATTGCGGCGCCTGCACGGTGGCGCTCGGCCGGTTGAGGGGCGGGCGTGTCCATTACGAACCGGTCAACGCCTGCATCCTGCTGCTCGGCCAAGTCGACGGGGCGGAACTCGTCACCGTCGAGGATCTCGCCGCGAACGGCGAATTGCATCCGGTCCAGACCGCCATGGTGGCGAGCCACGGGTCGCAATGCGGCTTCTGCACGCCCGGGATCGTGATGAGCCTCTTCACCCTCTATCACGAGGGCGAGCGGCCGTTGACCCGGGAGAGCGCCAACGATGCGCTGGCGGGCAACCTCTGCCGCTGCACCGGCTACCGGCCGATCGTCGATGCGGCGCTTCAGGCCTGCGGCGGACAGGCCGGCGATCCCTTCTCGGCCAGGAGCGATCAAACCGCGCGCGGTCTCATGGACCTTGCCGACGGCCGTGACGTCTTCATCGGCAGCGAGGCCTGCTTCTTCGCCGCGCCCGCGAGCGAAGCATCCCTCGCGGCTCTCTATGCGCAGCACCCGGACGCGACGCTGGTCGCCGGCTGCACGGATGTGGGCCTTTGGATCACCAAGGCCATGATGGAGATCGAGAAGATCATCTGGCTCGGGCGCGTGGCCGGGCTCGATGTCATCGAGGATTCCTCCGACGCGCTCGGCATCGGCGCGACCGTGACTCACGCAGCCATCCATCCCGCCCTCGCACGGATCGACCCCGATCTCGGCGAGATCATGCGCCGCTTCGGGTCGCTGCAGGTGCGCGCCTCGGGAACCGTCGGCGGCAGCATCGCCAACGGGTCGCCGATCGGCGATCTCGCGCCGGTCTTCATCGCGCTCGGCGCGGAGCTGGAGCTGCGCCGGGGCGAGGCCACCCGCACCCTTCCGCTCGAAGATTTCTTCATCGCCTATCGCAGGCAGGATCGCCTGCCGGGCGAGTTCGTGCGCCGCGTGAGCGTGCCGAAGCTGAACGGCCATGAGGCCTTCCGCGCGTACAAGATCTCGAAGCGCTTCGACGAGGACATCTCGTCGGTGCTCGGTGCCTTCAAGCTCATCCTCGACGGGCGGCGCATCGCGGAGGCCCGCGTCGCGTTCGGCGGCATGGCCGGCACGCCGAAGCGCGCCGCCGAGACGGAGCGGGCGCTGGCGGGCGTCTCCCTCGACGAGCCTGAAACATGGGGCGAGGCCATGGCGGCCATCGCACGCGACTACCAGCCCCTCGACGATCACAGGGCCTCGTCGGCCTACCGCTCGACGGTCGCGCGCAACTTGGTCTTCAAGGCCCTGAGCGAAACGGCGTCGGGCGACACGCGGGCGACGCGGATCGTCGGCGGGCGCGAAGCGCTTCAGGCGGCGGAGTAGAGCCATGAACGCACCCGCCAAGCCGATGATGGAAGCAGAAGCGCTTCGCCACATCCGCCAGCCGCTCCCGCACGATTCCGGCCTGAAGCACGTTCAGGGCTCCGCTCAGTACATCGACGACATCCGCGAGCCCGACGGCACCTTGCATGTCGCCGTCGGGCAGTCGCCGAAGGCGCGCGGGCGCCTCGTGTCTCTTGACGTTTCCGCCGTACGCGCGGTGCCCGGCGTCGTGGCGGTGCTCACTGCGTCCGACATTCCCGGCAAGAACGACGTGTCGCCGGCCTTCGGCGACGATCCGCTCTTCGTCGACACCGACATCAGCTTCCTGGGCCAGGCCCTGTTCGCCGTCGTGGCGACGAGCCGCGACGTGGCGCGCCGCGCCGTCAAGAAGGCCGTGATGGAGATCGACGCGGAGACGCCCAGCATCACGGTCGAGGACGCGCTCGAGCGCGGCGAGACCGTGCTGCCCGATTATGCCTATGGCCGCGGCGACCCGGATGCCGCCATCGCTCAGGCGCCGCTGAAGCTGGCGGGACGGTTCCGCGTCGGCGGTCAGGAGCATTTCTACCTGGAAGGGCAGATCGCCCTGGCGGTCCCGGGAGAGGACGGGGACATCCATGTCTATTCCTCGACCCAGCACCCGACGGAAGTGCAGCATGTGGTGGCTCGCGTGCTCGACATTCCCGACGCATACGTGACCTGCGAGACGCGCCGCATGGGCGGCGGCTTCGGCGGCAAGGAGAGCCAGGCGACGCAATGGGCCGTGACGGCCGCCCTCGCGGCCCGCGCGACGGGACGGCCCTGCAAGCTTCGCCTCGACCGCGACGACGATTTCGTCCTCACCGGCAAGCGCCACGACTTCCGCTGCGACTGGACCGTGGGCTTCGACGGTGACGGGCGCATGCAGGGTTACGCGGTGGATCTGCTCGCCCGCTGCGGCTACTCGGCGGATCTGTCCAGCGGCGTCGTCGACCGCGCGATGTTCCACGCGGACAACGCCTATTGGATGCCTGCCGTGCGCATCGCGTCGAAACGACTGAAGACCAACACGGTGTCGAACACGGCGTTTCGCGGCTTCGGCGGCCCGCAGGGCATGCTCGCCATCGAGCACGTGATGGACCGGATCGCCTGGGCGACGGGGCGCGACCCGCTCGATGTGCGCTATGCGAATTTATACCGCGAGACCGAAAACGTCACGCCCTACGGCATGGAGGTCGAGGAGACGGACACGCTCCTCAATCTCGTGCGCACGCTCGAGCAGACCTCGAACTACCGCGCGCGCCGCGAGGAGATCGCGGCCTTCAATGCGTCCTCGCCGATCATGAAGCGCGGTCTCGCGCTCACGCCGGTGAAGTTCGGCATCAGCTTCACGCTCACCCACATGAACCAGGCCGGCGCCTTGGTGCACGTGTATCAGGACGGGTCCGTGCATCTGAACCACGGCGGCACCGAGATGGGGCAGGGGCTCTACGTCAAGGTGGCGCAGGTCGTGGCCGAGGAATTCGGCATCGCCCTGGAGCGCGTGCGCATCACGGCGACCACCACCGCGAAGGTGCCGAACACCTCGCCGACGGCCGCGTCATCCGGGTCAGATCTCAACGGCATGGCGGCGCGGGTCGCGGCCGGAGCGATCAAGCGGCGGATGATCGCACACGCGGCCGAGGCCTATGGCGTTCCGGAGGATCAGATCGCGTTCCGCGACGACCGGGTGTTCGTCGGCAATCAGAGCCTCTCCTTCGACGAGCTGGCGAAGAAATGCATCGCGGCGCGCGTGCCGCTCTCCGAGGCCGGACACTACAAGACGCCAAAGATCACCTGGAACCGCGACAAGGGCACCGGACGGCCGTTCTTCTACTTCGCCTATGGGGCAGCCTGCTCGGAGGTGATCGTCGATACGCTGACCGGCGAGAACCGCCTGCTGCGCGCCGACATCCTCCACGATGTCGGCCGCTCGCTCAATCCGGCCATCGACATCGGCCAGATCGAGGGCGGCTTCGTGCAGGGCATGGGCTGGCTCACCACCGAGGAGCTGGTCTTCAGCCGGGAAGGGCACCTGCTCACCCACGCGCCCTCGACCTACAAGATCCCGGTCGCCTCCGACGTGCCGGCGGAATTCAACGTGGCGCTCTTTCCCAACGAGAACCGGGAGGAGACGATCTATCGCTCCAAGGCCGTGGGCGAGCCGCCGATCATGCTGGCGAACAGCGTGTTCTGCGCCCTGGCCGACGCGGTCCATGCGATCGACCCCTCGCGGCCCGTGCCGCTCGATGCGCCCGCGACGCCCGAGGCGATCCTGCGGGCCTGCGAGGCACTGCGCGGGAGGCCGATGGGGTGAGGGTCTGGCGCCAGCTCACCGATCTCGTGACGCGGCACGGCTCCGCCGCACTCATCTCCGTGCATGACGTGAAAGGCTCCGCGCCCCGGGAGGCCGGGGCCCGTATGGCGGTGCGGCCCGACGGGGCGTTTCACGGCACCATCGGGGGCGGGCAGCTCGAATTCCGCATGCTCGATATCGCCCGCGAGATGCTTCAGGCCGGACGGGGGCCGGCCAGGATCGTCGATCAGGCGCTGGGTCCTGATCTCGGCCAATGCTGCGGCGGCCGGGTGGCGATCCTGATCGAGACCTTCGACGGGCGCGATCTCGATGATCTGGCGCCTCTGGTCGAAGCCGAGGCCGGGGGCGGGCCGTTCGAGGTCGAGTGCCGGATGGAGGAGGGGCGCGTCAGGCGCGAGCTCGCCTCCGCGGTGGGCGACGACCGCTGGACGGGCTGGCACGAGACCCACGGCGTGGCTCGCACGCCGGTCCTGCTGTTCGGCGCCGGCCATGTGGGGCGCGCGCTCGTCCTCTCCCTCGCGCCGCTGCCCTTCGCCGTCCGATGGCTCGACGACCGGGAGGACGCCTTTCCCTCCCATGTCCCGGCGAACGCTCGGGCGGTGCGCCTGCGCGACCCGGAAGCGGAGATCGCCGGGGCCGATCCCGCCTCCCTGATCCTCGTCATGACCCACGACCATCCCCTCGACATGGCGATTACGGCCGCGGCCCTGAAGCGGGCCTTTCCCTATGTGGGCCTCATCGGCAGCGCCACGAAGCGGGCGCGCTTCGAGAAACGCTTCCGGGAGCTGCACCTGCCCGAGGAGAGGATCCGCGCACTGGTCTGCCCCATCGGGCTGGCCGGGATCGCCGACAAGGATCCGGCGGTCATCGCCGCCTCCGTGACGGCGCAGCTGCTGCAGGTCCGCGAAGGCGGGAATCCCGAGCGAAATCTCTCGCCTCCCGCGCCCTCAAACGATACATAAGCCTCCATGAACACCATGAAGACCGACGATCAGCGCTATCTGGCGCGCGCCATCGAATTGTCCCGCGAGCACATGGACCGGGGAGCCGGCGGCCCGTTCGGCGCCGTGATCGTGCGCGACGGTAAGATCCTGGCCGAGGGCTGGAACCAGGTCACCTCCGCCAACGACCCGACGGCCCATGCCGAGGTCACGGCGATCCGCCGTGCGTGTCAGGAGATCGGTGACTACTCGCTCGAGGGCGCCACGCTCTATACGAGCTGCGAGCCGTGCCCCATGTGCCTCGCCTCCGCCTATTGGGCCAGGGTGAGCCGCATCGTCTTCGCCAATACCCGGCAGGATGCGGCCGACATCGGCTTCGACGACAGCCTGATCTATGACGAGATCCCCAAGTCCATCCCCGAGCGCATCCTGCCCATGGACCACCTTCCGAGCCTGGAGGCGCGGGCGGTGTTCGACGCCTGGGCGGACAAGGACGACAAGATCGCCTATTAATATCCCGCTGCGCTTCCTATCTGAGCTTCACCCGACACTCATCGAGATCTGCCCCATGCCCCGCGTCACCACCATCGTCCGCAAGCCCGCCGTGAAGGCCGACCGCGTCATCGATACGATCGCCCTGGACCACGAGGCGCGCAATCGCCGCCAGGGGAGCCTGCGGGCCGAGGGCGGGACCGAGATCCTGCTCGACCTCGACATGGAGACCACGGTCAACGACGGTGACGCCCTGCGGCTCGAGGACGGACGGCTGGTCCAGGTGAAGGCAGCGGCCGAACCGCTCTTGGAAGTGAAGGCCGAGAATCCCTTGCGTCTCACGCGGCTCGCCTGGCATCTCGGCAGCAGCCATGGCCTGGTCGAGGTCACGGCGGACGCCCTCTACGTCGAGAACGATCCGTCGGTCGCCGAGCTCGTGCGCGGGCAGGGCTGCACCGCGACCCCGGTGGAGCGCCCCTTCCGGCCGGAGCGCAGCGCCCATGTCTGCGATCACGACCACGGCCATCATCACCATCATGATCACGGCCACAGCCATGCCGAGAGCCACAGCCACGCTCATGCGCACAGCCACGACCATCACGATCATGGCCACGAGCACGATCATGACCATCATCACCATGACCACGGGCATCACCATGATCACGGCCCGGGCTGCGGATGCGGTGGGCATCACCACCATCATGGGCACAAGCACGATCACTGACCGCACCTGACGCTCCCCACGCCACGACCATGTCGAAGACCACCCGCGCGACCCAGGCGCTGCAGCAGGCCCGAGTCGCCTTCACGGTCCACGCCTACGACTACGACCCGAACGCGGAGCGCATCGGCCTGCAGGCGGCCGAGGCCATGGGGGCCGACCCGGCGAGCGTGCTCAAGACCTTGATGGTGCTGGTGGACAACCGGCCGGCCTGCGTGATCCTGCCCTCCGACCAGGAAGTGAACCTGAAGAAGCTCGCGGCCGCTCTCGGCGGCAAGGCGGCCCAGATGATGAAACCCGGGGATGCGGAGCGCATCACGGGCTACCATGTGGGCGGCATCAGCCCCTTCGGTCAGAAGAAGCGCGTGCCCACGGTGCTCGAACAATCGGCGCTCAACCACGCCGAGGTGTTCATGAACGGCGGCCAGAGGGGCCTGCAGGTCAAGCTGGATCCCCGCGCGGCGGCGGCGGTGCTCGACGCGAAGGTGGCCGGGGTGGTGTGAGGGTCTCCAACGCCGTCATGGCCGGGCTCGTCCCGGCCATCCCGATCCGGTGAAGCGCGGCGTTTCAAGCAAGCGCGATCACCGGCACAAGGCCGGTAGACAACCCCCTGTCGCGGTATCGGCTCGCGGCTATTTGCCTTGAGCGCTCCATCACCATATGAAAGGGCCGCTCCCCGAGATCCCGACCGATTGCTTTGCCGACAATGACGCAGAAATTTATCTCCGTGGCCCCCATGATGGACTGGACCGACCGACATTGCCGGGCGTTCCACCGCGTCCTGTCGCGGCGGACGCGGCTCTATACGGAGATGGTCACCACCGGGGCTGTCATTCACGGGCCGCGGGACCGGCTCCTGGGCTTTGATCCCTCGGAGCATCCGGTGGCTGTGCAGCTGGGCGGCTCCAGCCCGGAGGAGCTCGCGCAGGCCGCGGGGATCTGCGCCGATTTCGGCTATGACGAGATCAACCTCAATGTGGGCTGCCCGTCCGACCGGGTGCAGAACGGCCGCTTCGGCGCCTGTCTGATGCAGGAGCCCGAGCTGGTGGGCGAGTGCGTGGCCGCCATGAAGGCCGCCGTGTCCCTGCCGGTGACGGTGAAATGCCGGATCGGCGTCGACGATCAGGATCCGGAAGAGGCCCTGGACCGTCTCGCGGCCAGTGTCGTGTCCGCCGGCTGCGACGAGCTGACGGTCCATGCCCGCAAGGCCTGGCTCCAGGGGCTCTCGCCAAAGGAGAACCGGGACATCCCACCGCTCGACTACCCGCGCGTCTATCGCCTCAAGGCGTCCCGACCCGATCTGCCGGTCGCCATCAACGGCGGGATCAAGACCTGGGGCGAGATCCGCCAGCACCTGACGCAGGTGGACGGCGTCATGCTGGGCCGGGTCGCCTATCACGAGCCCGAGATCCTGCTCGGGGTCGACCGCGAGCTTCATGGCGAGGAGCCGCCGGTGGCGGACGGCTTCGAGGCCGTCGAAGCCTACGAGCCCTACATCGCGTCGCACCTCGAGAGGGGCGAGCGCCTGAGCAGCATCACCCGCCATATGCTGGGGCTCTTCACCGGACGTCCGGGAGCGCGGGCCTACCGGCGCCATCTGGCCACCGAGGCGGTCAAGCCGGGAGCCGGTCTCGCGACGCTCCGCGAGGCGGTCGCGCATGTCTCCCGTGCGACGGAGTGCCAAATTCCCGCCGACGCGGCCTAAAAGCCCCGGGCTGAATCCGGCACTTCTGCTGCCGCCCGCCGCTCACAAGGGTGATTCCCTAGAGGCAAATCGTCCAAATGGCTGAAAGATAATCGTATTTTCGCATCGGCGATCAAAATAGTAACATCGTTACTTTAAGGCGTGCCGTCGCTGTTGCGCCTATCCAGGGTTGGATCTGAGCCGAACTTCAACATGAAGTTTGACGCGCTGACAATCGATAATTGATTGTTCTGCCTCCAGGTTAACTCTGGATTGCAAAATGTTATTCCAATCCATTTCCTGCTTTACAATAACGTTATGACATTTATTGTTGTTCTTGAGAGTTAAGCAACTCTAGAGACTGTCTCTTGGGAAACTCTCATAAATCAGTGAAAAGGGGAATATTATGCTCGTTCAAATCTATCCTTCCTCTAAATATCCTTCTCTCTACCCTGCCGCACGCTACCCGGAACAGCTGCCGCGCTGAACCGATCGGGAGGCAGTTATACTTTCCAGATAACCAAATCCTAGTCACCAATACTCATTAAATGGAGAGAGGAGCCTCTTCTGGTTCGCGAAGGGGCTCCTTTTCTTAGTCTTCCTTCACCTGTCTGCAGCGCTCGCTCAAGTCTGGGGATCGGCCCGCATGAGGGTACCGGGGCGTCGCGCCGCTCCCGTGATGAAACGAGGTTCGCACAATAATGAGGGTGCCGCTACTGGCGTGGTCTTGTGCGCCGGTTCCTCGGATCGGTGATGCGCCGCCTTGAGTCGAGCGTGGCGGCCGGGCAAGGGGCACCGGAATCGTCTCGATGTCCCTAGTCGGAACGCTTCGGGGAGCGCAGTGCCTTCAGGCGCATCTGGCCCGACGCCCCGGTGCCGGACGTGCCGGGCGCCGTGCTGAGTCGTCCTCACGATGTCACGCGCCGATTTCAGCAACCTGTAGTCATAGGACTGCAACCGATAATATTTCGACGTTGAAGTTTGTCCGCGAAAACTTCGAAAATACAGGTTCGAGAGCCATGGCGAGCTTTACTGTAACAAAGTAACGACTATCTTGCCTCCCTGGGCAGGCACTACGGCCTGGTCACCCATCTGGAGGAAGAATGATTATGTCCCTTCGTTCGTGCGCGGCCGTTTTGGCCATCATCGCCGGTGTCGCGGCCACATCAGCCACACAGGCAGGTTTCGCTACAAACGGGCTCACCATCAACGGTCTGACGATCAACGGCAGGGCTGTCCGAGGAAGCGCGCTCGGCGTTCCGTCCGGCGGGAGCCGCGTGACGTCTGTGATCCTCCAGGACGGCTCCACGGTCGCTGTTCGCTGATGTCGTGTTCAACCTCCCTTGCGCGAGCGGGGAGGTCGATCCCGCCCGCATGCCGCCGCGTGTTCTCCGGGATGAACCGGCGCCAGCATGACCGGACGGACAGACGCGACTGCGAGCCGCGATGGCAGCCAGGCGGCCGCTCCCAGGGCCGCTATTCTGCCCGACGGCACCCGCCTCCTCGTCAAGTGAACGGATCCACGATTGAAAGCTCCTCCCGCGTGAAGCGGGGGAAGCATCGGCTCATGCGTCTGTTTTATCGCTTCGTGTTCCTGCTGTCTCTCGTCGCGGCTTCGGTCAGGCCCGCAGCTGCCCTCGAGGGGCATTTCCAGGCCAATGGGCTCGACCTCGTTCTCAGCCTCGACGACGGGCGCATCTTCAGAGGTCAGGCCCTCACCGGCATGATTCTGGTTCTCGGCACGGCCGCCGGCGACAGGGAGATCCGCATCGACGGCGTCGTCCACGAGGGGAAGGTCAGGGACCTTCCAGCCACGCTGTTCCGGATGTCGGTCAAGGACCGCGAGACCGGGATGTTCGAGGAGCTCTGCGAGCGCGACCCCAAGGGCGACCGCGTTGCCTTCGCCTATCCGGACGGCGCCGGCGGCTTTGCCCTCGCATGCACCAGCGGGGCCGAAGGCAAGTGCATCCTGTTCGGGTATTTTCCGTGGCAGAGCGATCCGGCCGTTCCCCTGCGCGATCTGCATCGCGCCTGCACGCACATGCTGCGCGCCGATTACGGCGGCGACGACCGGCCGAGCACCCGCGATGGCACGGCGGTCAACGTCTATGACCGTTTCGGCATTCAGACGCCGGACCACGCGCCCGGCATGGAGTTCGAGGCGGCCTGGGGGGCGGACGGGGCGATCTGCGTGTCGCATCCGCGCATCGCGGACAACATCGATCTGGACGAGTTGGCGCGACGCTACCCGCAGCTGCTCGGGCGTCTCGGCCCGCAGGCCTGCCATGAGCAAGCGATGCGCAGGGACCCGCGGGCGCTGCTCTTCAACGAGTCGATATTGACCTGGCGCACGCGGAAGTGACGGCCAGCGGATCGCCGTCGCGGCGGAACGATCAGTCCGGATCGTTCTGTGCGGCCTGCGCCCTGAGGATCAGCCGGTTGCCGCGCACCTCGTAGGAGCCCAGGCGCTCCAGGAACGTCATCCCGAGCAGGTTGGCGTGAAGCACGCCCGAGCGGGCGATCAGCGCGCGAACATTGCGCTCCGTGATCGAACCGACCGTCAGGCGCTCGATCACGACCGGGGCCGCGAGGGCTCCCCCGTTGGCCGTTGCGACCGGAATCGAATAATCGAGGCGGTCCAGCCTGAAGCCCGTGGCGGCCGCATCTTCGGCGCGCAGAACCACCGTGCTGGCGCCGGTGTCGAAGACGAAGCGGGTCTCGTGGCCGTTGACCTCGCCGCGCACCACGAAGCTGCCGTCGGTGCGGCGTGCCGCGACCACCTCGCCCTCGGGCGTGACGACGGTGCGGCCGACCGCGATGTCGCCGATGGCGCGGTCGATCACGGCCTGCAGTTCGCCGCGGGACGCATAGGTGACGAGCAGGGCGATCAGGATGCCGCCGCTGACGGCGACGGACTGCACGCCATAGGTCCAGTGGCGGGAAAAGCCCTCGACAATGGAGTCGGCCATGAGCAGGGACAGGCCGCCGAGGCCCAGCAGGCCGGCCGCTTCCAGGGCCGAGAACTCGCCGATCGGATCATCGCCGAACAATCCGACCAGAAGGGCCGCCAGGAGAAGAAGGAAGCCTGCCCCGCGAGTGCCCGGCATCACTGAGCCTTGTCGGATTGGGGCGCGAAGGGCGACTCGACCGCGAAGGCCTCGCGCATCCGGTCCGGCAGCGCCGCCATGATCTTCTGGCGCTCCTCTTCGGGGATGCGATACCAGCTCGCAATCTCGTCCCGCGTGCGGCCGCAGCCCTCGCACAGGCCCGTTTCGGGATCGATCATGCAGACGCGGATGCAGGGGCTGGAAACGCGGGTCATCACACCTTCATGTCGTCATGGCCGGAGAGCGGTCAAGAGGCCGATCAGCGCAGCGATCTCCGCGGCCTGCTGGGCGGCGCCCGCCACATCCCCCGTCTGTCCGCCGAGATGCCGCGATGCGAAGCGGGTGAGCGCGAGGCCCGACACCCCCGAGAGAACCAGCATGAGGGCGATGCCGACGGGTGGCAGGCCCGCGAGCGCCCCCAGGCCAACGGCGATCACGCCGGCGATTCCGGCCGCGAGCCAGAACGTCTCCCGCGCCGGCTGCCCGACCGCCCGGGACAGGCCGTCCAGGCGAGCCGGTGGAAGGAACACGATGGGCATCAGGCCCGCGGTCCGCGACAACGAGGCGACGATGAGAACCGCCGCCATGGCGGCCCCGCCGTCGGCCCGGGACGCGAGGGCGGCGAGGGCGCCGATTCGCAGGGCCAGGCTGAGGCACAGCGCCGAGGCGCCGAACGAGCCGATTCGGCTGTCCCGCATGATCTCCAGGCGTTTCTCGCGGGTCGGACCCCCGCAGCTGTCGGCCAGGTCGGCCAGTCCGTCCTCGTGGAGCGCTCCCGTGGTCGTCACCATGGCGGCCACCGAGAGCATCGCCGAGAGCCAGGGGCCGAGACCGGCGAGCAGGGCCAGGCCCAGCACAGCCGCCGGCAGGAGGCCGATCAGGAGGCCGGCGAGCGGGATCGCCCGCACGAGGCGCGGGAAGCTCGGAAGCGCATGGGCGTCCTGCTCCCAGGGCAGGGCCGGGACCGGAAGGCGGGAATAGAAGCGCACGCAATGGGCCAAGTCGACCGCGAGCGCCCGCCAGCCGCCCCCGTTCGCTGCTTCGCCCTGTTCAAATTGCTCCGACATGCTTCACCCCGCGTGCCTGGATCGTTATAGGTCACGCCTCGTCGCGTTCTGCAATGCCCCCCGGGCCGGAGCCCTCCATGTCTGATGCCGTGTCCTCACCTTTCGACGATATCCGCCGCCTGATCACGACCATGCCCGGTCCGGACGAAGCGGCCGTCGAGGCCGTGCGGCAGCGGGACGGGCAGCTCACCAAGCCGGCCGGGAGCCTGGGACGCCTCGAGCGGATCGCCGAGTGGCTCGCGGCCTGGCAGGCCAAGCCTTCGCCCAGCGTCGACCGGCCGCTCGTCTGCGTGTTCGCGGCGAGCCACGGGGTGACCGCCAAGGGCGTGTCGGCCTTTCCGTCCGAGGTGAATCGCCAGATGCTGGAGAACTTCGCGGCCGGCGGAGCGGCGATCAACCAGATCTGCGCGGCCTACGGCCTCGGCTTCAAGGTCTTCGATCTCGCCATCGACATGCCGACGGGCGACATCACCGAGGCCGACGCCATGGACGAGAAGGCCTGCGTGGCCACCATGGCGTTCGGCATGGAGGCGATTGCGGGCGGCACGGACCTTCTTGCCGTCGGTGAGATGGGCATCGGCAACACCACCGTGGCGGCCGCCATCTACACGGCGCTCTACGGCGGGCCTGCCGAGCACTGGGTCGGGCGCGGCACGGGCGTGGACGACGAGGGTTTCAAGCGCAAGATCGCGGCCGTCGAGGCGGCCATGGCCCATCACGGCGACCACCTGAAGGACCCGCTCGAGGTTCTGCGCCGGGTCGGCGGGCGCGAGATCGCCGCCATGTCGGGGGCCATCCTGGCGGCGCGCCTGCAGCGCATCCCGGTGGTGCTCGACGGCTACGTGGCGACGGCGGCAGCCGCCATTCTCCACGCGATCCATCCGTCGACCCTCGATCATTGCATCGCCGGCCATCTCAGCGCCGAGGGAGCGCACCAGGACGTGCTCACCCGTCTCGGCAAGGTTCCGCTTCTGGCGCTCGGCATGAGGCTCGGAGAGGGATCGGGCGCGGCGCTCGCCGCAGGCCTCGTGAAGGCCGCGGCCGCCGTGCACCGGGACATGGCCACCTTCGGGCAGGCAGGAGTTTCCGAGCGTCTGTCGTGAGGCGGTCCGGTCATCGCTCCAGGTCGAGCGGAATCGCCTCCGTGCTCGTCGCGCTGGTGCTCGCCGGCGGGGCTGGGCTCGTGCTGAAGCCGAGTGGGCGCTCCCTCGAGGGCAGGGCACAGGTCACCGACGGAGACACGATCCGCATCGGC
Source organism: Microvirga terrae (assembly GCF_013307435.2). Taxonomy (NCBI): domain Bacteria; kingdom Pseudomonadati; phylum Pseudomonadota; class Alphaproteobacteria; order Hyphomicrobiales; family Methylobacteriaceae; genus Microvirga; species Microvirga terrae. The sequence goes on along the minus strand of NZ_CP102845.1, from coordinate 3,607,140 downwards.
GAGTCGCGCATCCGCCTCAAGGGCATCGACGCCCCCGAGATGGAGCAGCGCTGCTCCCGTGCCGGCCGCTCCTATGCCTGCGGCGAGACGGCCCGCCGGGTGCTGATCGACCTCGTGTCGGGCGAGACCGTGCGCTGCCGCGCCACCGGACGGGACCGCTACCAGCGCGTCCTCGCCCGCTGCACGGTGAACGGCCGCGACATCGGCGCCCGCATGGTGGAGGGCGGCTGGGCAGTCTCCTACGGGCGCGATTACGAGCCCGAGGAAACCCGCGCCCGCAGCCGCTCCGCCGGTCTGTGGGAGGGCGATTTCGAGCGTCCGCAGGCTTGGCGCCGGGAGAACATGTAGGCTGGCTGTGAAACATTCCGATGCCCCGGCAGGGCCCTGCTGAGACGTTTCGCCCGATGCCTGCGCTCTCACGAGTCCGGGCCGCGAAACCCATGTCTCAGGGATGAATCCCTCTCCAGCATTTGACGATCTCGCCGGGCAGCTGCGAGCCTGCCGGATCTGCCGCGATGCGCCGCGCTACGGAACGGCCCTGCCGCACGAGCCGCGGCCGATCATCCAGGGCAGCGCGACGGCCCGTCTGTGCATCGCCAGCCAGGCGCCCGGGACCCGGGCCCATGCGAGCGGCATCCCATTCGACGACCGGTCGGGCACGCGGCTGCGCGACTGGCTCGGGGTCGACAGGGCGACGTTCTACGACGCCTCCAAGGTCGCCATCGTGCCCATGGGTTCATGCTTTCCCGGACAGGATGCCAAGGGCGGCGACCTGGGCCCGCGCCGGGAATGCGCCGAAGCATGGCGCCGGCCGCTCTTCGAAGCGCTTCCCGGTCTCGACCTGGTCCTTCTGATCGGCCAGTACGCCCAGGCTTGGCATCTGGGCGATGGCTCCAGGGACGGTCTGACCCAGACCGTCCGACGCTGGCGGGAGATCCTCAGCCAGCCGCAGAAGCCCCGCACCCTGCCGCTGCCGCACCCCTCCTGGCGCAACAACGGCTGGCTCAAGACGAATGCCTGGTTCGAGGCCGAGCTTCTGCCGGTGCTCAGAGCCGAGGTCCGGCGGATGCTTCCTGAGAGATGATATTCACATGAAAAATGAATAAGAGCTCTCAATAGAAATTCTTAAAAATACATGACGAGTTAGTACGAATATTTTGGAACATTAAGGTAAATGGGACGTTACCAAAGTATCGATTAGGTATTTTCATGTCGTTTGTCGCTGATAATCATAGAAGTTCCATCTTCGCCGGGCGTCCGATGCGGGAGATCCAAGCCAAATGGGATCGCCTGTCCATGTCGGATCTCGCGCAGATCAAGACAAAGGCGCAGCTGATAGCCCGCGTGCAGGAGCAATATGGACTGCCTCACGAAGTGGCGGTCCGGGATGTCGAGATCTGGAATCTCGACCGTCGCTTCTGATCGATACGACGCGCCGAAGGACCGCAGGGGCAAATCCCCGTTCATGCATGGCGGCCTGCATGGACATCACGAAGGAGTTGCCATCATGAGAGCTCACCATTTCGCCGTCGGAGACCACGTGCTCTATACGGAGCGCCGGTTTCCTCATCTCGTCTGCAAGCAGCCCTACACGATCGTCGGATGCCTGGATTCACGGCGTTTCGAGCCGCAGTATCAGATCCGATCCGAGACCCGGCTTTATGATTGCGTGGCTGGCGAAGACGAACTCAGCCGCGGCGGATCGCCGATGAGCGCCTTCCGCAACGGGGAGGTTCCGGACTTCCTTGACGGCACCGGCACGACCGAGCCGGCGAATCTCAATCTCGTTCCCTGGACGAGCCTGCCCCGCAGGGCCCGGCACAAGAACGAAGAGGTCTGTGCATTGAGACATCGGCAGGCATGATCAAGCGCGGATCCCGCCTGAGGGCGAGTGGCCCGACGTCCCTGGTTGTGGCGGGTCTCGCGGTCATTTTCTGCTTCGGCCTTTTCACCATGATCCTTCTCTGAACGCCGGGGCCGCTATCGGGGCGCGTCCGGCGGACACCGGCGATCTGCCGTCGATCCGATCGTCCTTAGTCGGAACGCGACTTTTCCGGGTTCTCCGCCTCAAGATCCGTTCTATGTTCTAGCTTGAGGATCAGGAGCCCGATGCATGAGCCCAACCACCCTGCGCTGCACCGTCGACGGATCGGTCGCGACGATCACGCTCGCGCGGCCCGAGAGGATGAACGCGTTCAACGCCGCCATGCATGCGGACCTGCGCGATGCGCTGGATCGGTGCGAGCGGGACGAGGCCGTGCGCGTGGTGGTGCTGACCGGGGAGGGGCGGGCCTTCTCCTCCGGCCAGGATCTCACCGTCGACCTGAAGCGCGACGATCAGGGCCGCATCGATCTCGGCCCCGCGCTCGCCCGCGACTACAACCCGCTGGTGCTCCGGCTCGCCAACTACCCGAAGCCCACCATCGCGGCCCTGAACGGCCCGGCGGTCGGAGCCTCCATGAACATCGCGCTCGCCTGCGACATCGTCGTGGCGGCACGCTCGGCCTATCTGCAGGAGGCCTTCGCGCGGATCGGCCTGATCCCGGACGCGGGCGGTACCTGGATCCTGCCGCGCCTCGTCGGCCCCAAGCAGGCGCTCGCTCTCATGCTGAGCGCCGAGGCGGTTCCGGCCGAGGAGGCCCGGCGCATGGGCCTCGTCTACAAGGTGTTCGACGACGCGTCCTTCGCGGTCGACGTGGCGGCCTTCGCGGCGCGGTTGGCCGAGGGCCCGGGGCTCGCCTACCGCCTCACCAAGCGGGCGGTGGCGGAAAGCCTCGCCAACAGCCTGGAGACGCAGCTCGACCTCGAAGCCAGGCTCCAGAGCGAGGCCGGATCGAGCGAGGACTTCATGGAAGGCGTCGCGGCCTTCCGCGAGAAGCGGACACCCCGGTTCGAGGGACGATAAGGAGATCAGCCCGATGCGCCCCACCTACTGGATTCTTGGCCTCGCCACCCTGAGCATCGTGATCGGGCTGTTCATGTCGCGGGATCCCGAAAGGGCCGAGCGGCTCAACCAGATGTACCGGGACGCGGCTCTGACGGGCGAGACGCGCCAGATGGTGATCGTGGGCCTTGCGGTCGCGATCGGGGCCTTCGTGGTCTACCTGACCATGACCCGGCGGTAATGATCGAGCACGTCCGCCCCCTTGCTGACCCTGCACGTCATCAACCGCTCTGTGCCGGTGATCCCGATTAAGGAAAAACGCTGCGCTCCACACGATCGGGACCGCCGGGACTGGCCCGGCCTCAATGGACAGGATAGCGTTTCGAAACCGATTCTGCCGTTCCGCTTTGTTCACGGGCCATTCAACTGATCTGACCTTATCTGTTCGCAAAGGCCCGCGCGGCGGGTGAAAGGGTGAATGAACCGTGTCTCGTCTGAAACGTGCTATCGTTATTGTCGGTTTGACCCTGGCGGCCTTGGGCGGGCCGGCATCGGCGGCGTTCGCGCAGGATCGCCTTGCCCTGGTGATCGGGCAGGGCGCCTACACGGGGCGCTCGCTCGCGACCGCGATCAATGACGCCGGGCTTGTCGCCCAGACCCTCACCAGCGCGGGATTCGAGGTGATCCAGGGGCGCGATCTCGGCGCCAACGACCTGCGCAGCCTCGTTCGCGACTTCCTCGACAAGGCCCAGGATCTGGAGCCCGGTTCCACCGTGGTGGTGTATCTTGCCGGCCACGGGGTCCAGCTCGAAGGCGAGAACTATCTCGTCCCCGTCGATGCCCGCATCGAGCGCGACGTGGACGTGCCGATCGAGGGCTTTCGCCTGTCCGATCTCGTCCGCTCCCTCGAGCGCAGCCCTGCTCAGGCGCGGATCGTCGTGGCCGACATGGCGCGGGATTACCCGCTCGCCGCCGCGGGCGAACCGATCGCCAGGGGCCTCGCCCTGATGGAGCCGCCCGCCGGCTTCCTGATGGCCTATTCCTCAGCCCCGAACATCACCGCCGTCGACGGCCAGGGACCCTACGGGCCATATGCGACCGCGCTGGCCGAGATGATCCGCCAGCCGGGCATGCCGCTCGACGAGGTTTTCGCCCGCACGCGGCTTCGCACGCACGAGGCGACGAACGGCGTGCAGATCCCCTGGCATTCGGCCAATCTCGGGCAGGCCTCCTTCGTGTTCTTCGAGCAGGCGGAAGCCGCGGCGCCGCCCCTGGTGCGCGAGGTGCGCCGGATCGAGGAGGTGCCCGCCGAGGAGGCCTATGCCATCGCGGTCGAGCGCGACACGATCCAGGATTACCAGGCGTTTCTTCGCCGCTACCCGGATCATCGTCTGGCCCGCCGCGTGACCGCGCTTCTGGCCGCCCGCCGCGAAGCCCTCGTGTGGCGCCGGACCCTGGCGAGCAACACGCGTGAGGCATACTGGACCTATCTGCGCCGCTATCCGAACGGCCCGCACGCGCCGGACAGCCGGCGCCGGCTCGCGCGCCTGTCCGCACCCTACGCTCCGCCGGCCGCCTTCGAGGAGGTGGTCTATGACGACCTGCCTCCACCCTTGCCCGAGGTGGAGCGGGTCGAGGTGGTCGAGGTCGTGACCATCATCCGCGATGTGCCGCCGCCTCGGGTGCCCGTCTATCTCCTGCCGCCGCCCGACGAGGACGAGGATTTCGTGACCATCATCCGCGAGCCCCCGCCGCCGCCGGTGATGGCCGGAATCCTGCCGATCCCGATGGCGATCCCGGTGCCCGTGCGGGCCCGCCCGCCGCGGTCGTTCTACCAGCCGATCGCACCGGTGACTCCGCGGGGTCCCGTCGCCATTCCCGTGGCCGCTCCGCCGGTTCTCGGTGCCCTCATGGGCGCCGAGGGTGGCCCCCGCCCGCGTCGAGGCCTGCGTCCCGAGCAGCCGGTCGTCCCGCGCCAGCCCGGGCTCGCCGCACCGATCCAGCCGATCCCGGCTTCGGTGGATCGCAGGGGACCACGCGAGGACAGGGGTGCCCGCCCCGGAGAGGCGCCACGCGCCGGTCCGGTCCGTCTTCCCACGCGCCCGATCCCGCTCGCGGACGTCCCGCGGGAGCGGCTGCGTCCGGAGCGGTTCGACGCGGGCGAGCCGCCGCGCCCGGACGGGCCGCGCGGCCTGCGTCCCGCCGCGCGCGACCCCGAGCCCCGCCGGCTCCGCCCCGAGGCGCCCGTTCGGGATGCGGCCCGGCCCGGCGACCCGCGGACCGACAGGGGCGAGATCCTGCCGCGCCAGCCTCGTCCCGAGCGGCCGCGGCCCGACAGTGAGCGGGAACGGCCGGGATGGGGCGACCTCGACCGCCCGGCACCGCGCATCAGGCCCGAGCAGGGCGCTCCCGCGGCCGTTCGTCCGGCGGATGGGCTTCCGCCCCCGGAGGAGCGCCATTACCGCGGGACCGACCGCCCTCGTCAGCCTGTCGAGCGCGAGCGGCCTGCCACGATGGAGAGACCGGACCGCGAGCGTCCTTCGCGGCGCATAGCACCCCAGTTCGAGCGCCCGGACGCGCCGACGGTTCAGCCGAGGCCGGTCCCGCGGATGGAAGTGCCGCGGGAGGAGCGGGCCTTCCGCGAGATGCAGCGCCCACCGGCCCAGCCGCGTCCGGGCCGCGGCGATGACCAGCCCGCTCGGATCCGGCCCACCCCCGGGCCGTCGGGCGGGCGCCCGAGCGGAAACGGCTCGGAATGGTGCCGACCTGGGTATCCTTGCGCCGAACGACTCCGCTGAAACGAAAAGCGCCGGAACCGCGAGGCTCCGGCGCTTCTGTTTCAGCTTCCTGAAGGCAAAGGTTTACTTGCCAAGCCGGGCGATCAGGCTCGACGTGTCCCAGCGCTTCCCGCCCATCTTCTGTACGTCGGCGTAAAACTGGTCGACGAGGGCCGTGACCGGAAGGCTCGCGCCGTTCTTGCGGGCTTCCCCCAGAACGATCGACAGGTCCTTGCGCATCCAGTCGACGGCGAACCCGAAATCGAACTTGCCCTGGTTCATGGTCTTGCCGCGGTTCTCCATCTGCCAGGAGCCGGCCGCGCCCTTGGAGATCACCTCGAGGACCGCCTCGATGTCGAGGCCAGCCTTCTGGCCGAAATGGATGCCTTCTGCCAGCCCCTGCACGAGGCCCGCGATGCAGATCTGGTTGATCATCTTGGTGAGCTGGCCGGCGCCCGCTTCGCCCAGGAGGCGGGATGCGCGGGCAAAGCTCATGATCACCGGCTCGGCCTTCGCGTAGACGTCTGCGTCGCCCCCGCACATGACCGTGAGGACGCCGTTTTCCGCCCCGGCCTGACCGCCCGAGACAGGCGCGTCGATGAAGGAGAAGCCCTTCTCCTTGGCGGCGGCATGGAGTTCGCGGGCGACCTCCGCCGAGGCCGTGGTGTGATCGACGAAGACGGTGCCCTGGCCCATGCCGTGGAAGGCGCCATCGGGGCCGAGCGTCACCTCGCGCAGGTCGTCGTCGTTGCCCACGCAGGCGAACACGATCTCCTGTCCCTCCGCGGCCTCGCGCGGCGTCCTGGCGGCGCGCCCGCCGTTCTCGGACACCCATTGCTCGGCCTTCGCCGCCGTGCGGTTGTAGACCGTCACCTCATGGCCCTTGGCCTTGAGGTGACGCGCCATGGGATAGCCCATCACGCCAAGTCCGAGGAATGCAACCTTCGCCATCGTGTGCTCCCTGAATGCTTCGCCGGTTCTAGCGCATCGCGCGCAAAAGTGGACCCGGTTTTTCCACGATCCCCGGTGCGGACAGCAACGGGGAGGCCGGTGCCGCCCTCGCACGTCATCACCGGGCTTGTCCCGGTGATCCCGATCGGATGAGCGTGGCGCTTCAAACAATCGGGATGGCCGGCACAAGGCCGGCCATGACGTGAGAGGGTGTCAGTGAGGCCGCAGGATGGCCGGCACGGGGCCGGCCATGACGGAGGAGACGGATCCCGCGCCGCTACTTGATGTCGAAGGAAAAATACTTGGCGCTGATCCGGTCGTAGGTTCCGTCCGCCTTCACCTGCGCGATGGCCCGGTTGAACTGGTCGCGCAGGGATTCGTCCTCCTTGCGCAGGCCGATGCCGTAGGCCTCGCGCTTGTAGGCGGGCTCCGCGGGCGCGTCCCCGATGATGTGGCAGCAGGCGCCCTCGCGGCTCTCCAGGAATTTCGAGAGGAGCAGTTCGTCCGCGAAGACGGCGTCGATGCGGCCGACGAGGAGGTCGAGATTGGCCTCTTCCGCCTTGGCGAAGAGCACGATCTCGGAATCTTTGTAGAAGGTCCTGAGATAGGTTTCGTGATCGGTGCGCTCGATGGTGCCGATCCTCTTGCCCGCCATGGCGGCCGGCGTGACCTCGCCGGGAGCCGTCTCCTTGGAGCCGATGAACACCGCCGGGATGCGGTAGTACGGATCGGAGAAGGCGATCCGCTTCTGCCGCCGCTCGGTGATCTCGAGCGACGACATGACCGCATCGTATTCGTGGGTTACGAGACCCTTGATGATGCCGTCCCAGGCATGGGGCACCAGCTCGCACGTGGCGTTCATGGCGTCGCAGAGGCTCTTGAGAAGATCGACCTCGAAGCCCTGCAGCTCGTTGTTGGCATCGATGAAGTTGAAGGGCGGATAGGCGCCCTCGACGGCCACGCGGATCACGGGCTTCTGTGCCGGGGCAGCGTCCTGCGCCAGACAGGCCTGCCCCCCGATCGCGACGAGCAGGCCGGCGAGAACCGCCAGTCGCCGCCCGAACATCCCGATTCTCTGACTCATGGAAACGCGCTCAGCCCCCTGTCACGCTCATGTGGCGGGAGAGGGCCGGGCGGGCGTGGCGCCGGTCGATGATGAAATCGTGCCCCTTCGGCTTGCGGGCGATGGCCTCGACGATGGCCCGATCGAGCAGCTCGTTGCTCTCGGAGGCGCGAACCGGCGCCCGCAGGTCGGCCGCGTCCTCCTGGCCGAGGCACATGAAGAGCTGGCCCGTGCAGGTCAGGCGCACCCGGTTGCAGCTCTCGCAGAAATTGTGGGTCAGCGGCGTGATGAAGCCGAGCCGTCCGCCCGTCTCCTTCACCCGCACATAGCGCGCCGGTCCGCCGGTGCGGTCGGCGAGATCCTCCAGCTCGTAGCGCGCGGCGAGGCGCGCGCGCACCTGGGAGAGGGGCAGGAACTGGTCGATGCGCTGCCCGTCGATCTCGCCCAGCGGCATCACCTCGATCAGGGTCAGGTCCATGCCGCGCCCGTGGGCCCATGCGAGCAGGGATTCGATCTCGTCCTCGTTCACGCCCTTGAGCGCGACGGTGTTGATCTTCACCTTCAGGCCGGCGTTCTGCGCGGCATCGAGCCCCTGGAGCACCTTGGTGAGGTCGCCCCAGCGGGTGATGGCGCGAAACTTGTCGGGGTCGAGGGTGTCGATCGACACGTTGACCCGCTTGACCCCGCAGGCGGCGAGGTCCCTCGCATGGCGGGCGAGCTGCGAGCCGTTGGTGGTGACCGTGAGTTCGTCGAGCGCGCCCGAGTCCAGATGGCGCGACAGGGATCCGAACAGGGTCATGATGTCCCGCCGCACCAGGGGCTCGCCTCCGGTGATCCGCAGCTTGCGCACGCCCCTGTCGACGAAGGCCGAGCAGATCCGGTCGAGCTCTTCCAGGGTCAGCAGGTCGCGCTTGGGCAGGAAGGCCATGTCCTCGGACATGCAATAGACGCAGCGGAAATCGCAACGATCCGTCACTGAGACGCGCAGATAGGTGATCGCCCGGGCAAACGGGTCCAGAAGGGACCGGCCGGTCTTGCTGGAAGTCTCGGGATGAGCCGGGAAGGCCCCCATGGCGGAGAAATCCTCGTTCGCGCGAACGCTTGCCTTCGATTTGACGATCAAGCACTTAGCACATCGTGCGGAAAAGGGGATTCTCATTTCCGCGCAGATAGTGGGCTCATCGAAGATGGGGGCATCGGGTGGATCCCGACAAGGGCATACCCGGTTCTCGCGTCCGCGAGCCCGGCGTGAGACCGAAAATCAGGAAAGGGACGGGCCATGACATCCGAGCGCTGGCCGACGGAACTCCGCCTCGCCAAGGACAGGCGCAGCCTGCGGGTCGCTTTCGACGACGGCACAGCCTTCGACCTGCCGGCAGAGTATCTGCGGGTGACGAGCCCCTCGGCCGAGGTCCAGGGGCACAGCCCGGCAGAACGCAAGACGGTGCCGGGCAAAAGGGAGGTCGCCATTCTGGCCGTGGAGCCTGTCGGCAACTACGCCGTCAAGCTCGTGTTCGACGACATGCACGATACAGGGATCTACGGCTGGGACTTCCTCTACCGGCTCGGGGCCGAGCGGGGGGAGAAATGGCAGGCCTATCTCGACGAGCTCGCCGCCAAAGGATTGTCGCGGGATCGCGTAAGGTGACAAGAAAGGCGGATCTCTCCGGACCGTCATCACCGGGATTGTCCCGGTGATCTCGATTGCTCGAAACGGCGCGCTCGTCCGCTCGAGATGACCGGCACGAGGCCGGCCATGACGGGAACGGTGATACCTCAGCGCTGGACGACGACCCGGGCGCCCACCTTGGCGCGGTTGTAGAGATCCGTCACATCCTCGTTGGTCATGCGGATGCAGCCCGAGGAGACGGCCTCGCCGATGGTCTCCGGCTCGTTCGAGCCGTGAATGCGGTAGATCGTGCTGCCGATATACATGGCGCGGGCGCCGAGCGGATTGTCCGGGCCGCCCTTCATGTAACGGGGCAGATCGGGACGCCGCTTGAGCATGGCCGCCGGCGGACGCCAATCCGGCCATTCGCGCTTCATGGTGATCGAGTGGGTGCCGGCCCATGTGAAGCCCGGACGGCCGACGCCGATGCCGTAGCGCAGGGCCTGGCCGTTGCCGAGGACGAAGTACAGGCGACGTTCGCTCGTGGAGACCACGATCGTGCCGGGAGCATAGCGTCCGTCGAAGGACACGACCTCGCGGGGAACCGGCGAGGCCTGCGCCTTCAGGGCCTCCTCGGTGCTGTAGAGGGGCTGGCGGGTCAGAGGATCGAATGCTGTAAATGCCGCAGCCGGCGTCGCAACGGCGACGAAGGCGCCGACGAGCCCGGACAGAGCAGCGCGAGTGCGTCCCATTTTTGCCTCGGATAAAACACGGTTGATGGCAGGTCCTGCATGTCGATAACGCAACAGCCCCGCTTCGGATCCAAGCTTTATCAAGGTTTTGCTATAAAATCCTAGTGCCGAGATGCCCCAATCCAGCCACATCGTAAGCGGCAGGTTAAAGTCACGGTGCCACAATTCATGGATCGAAATACTTCGCCGGCAGCGTGCTTCTTTGGCTTGACGCAGGGGGTTGTGCGCCTTTAGAAGGCCCTTGTCAGGGCGCGTAGCTCAGCGGGAGAGCATTCGCTTCACACGCGAAGGGTCACAGGTTCAATCCCTGTCGCGCCCACCATTCCTTCCTGACAAGCCAAGCTTCACATTGTCGTGTGCGACGGGTCGCACGCGATCCATGCGGCACATCACGCGGCCATGGGTCTCAGAACGGCTCGCACGGCGGCGAACAGGCCGTCGAAATGGTCGATGACGAGGTCGGGTCCCAACTCGCGAACCGGCACGTCGGTATAGCCGAAGGGGACCGCCACCACCGGGATGCCCGCGTTCTTGGCCGTCACGATGTCGGTCCGCGAATCGCCGACCATCACGGCCCTGCCCGGGTCTCCCCCGGCCCGCTCGATGGTGAGCGTCAGGTGGCGCGGATCGGGCTTGAAGTAGGGAAAGGTGTCGCGGCCGCAATTGGCCGCGAAGCGGTGGCCGATGCCGAGCGCGTCGAGCAGTTTGACCGAATGCTCCTCGACCTTGTTGGTGCACACTGCCAGGATGAAGCCGGCCTCCTCCAGCCGATCCAGGGCCGCTTCCACGCCAGGATACAGTTTGGTGCGGACGCAGATGTTCTGCCCGTAATGGACCATGAACTGGCGGAACAGCTCATCGAGCCGGGAGGGCGCCAGCTCCTTGCCGGCAGCCTCGAAGCCGCGCTCGATCAGGGCTCGGGCGCCTGCGCCGATCATGTCGCGCGCCTGCGCCACGGGCAGGGCGGCGAGTCCCTCCCGTTCGAGGATCACGTTCAGGGTCCCGACGAGGTCGCCGGCCGTGTCTGCCAGGGTTCCATCGAGATCGAAGACCGCGATGGGCGAGACGATGTGCGGGGTATCGATGGCCATGAAGGTCGGCTACCTGCTGGAGGCAAGGGAATCAAGCCTTGGGATGATATGGTGCCTATGGTTGATTCGTTCTTACCGGATGGAGTGTTGAATGCGGTTCCTTGGTTCCGCGGCGTTGATTTTGGCTGTCCTGGCGCCGGGAGGTCTTGTCGGCCCCGCCCTGGCGGCCTCCTATGATTTCGTGCCTGCACCTCAGACTGACCTGAACAGGATTTATAGGATCGATCGGATCACCGGCGAGGTGAGCTCCTGTCAATATGGGCTGCAGGAAGGCACCGTCGGGGTCACCCTCTGCTATAGCGCCGGCGAGGGCGCTGGAGCCCAGGCCCCCGGTGAATACGGTCTGGTCGCCTCCCGGCACGAGCGGGAAGGGGGCGTTTTCCGGGTCAATTACCGGACCGGCCAGATGAGCATCTGCTACGTTTTCGACGAGCGGGTGGTCTGCACGCCTCAGATGACGCCATCGCCGGCCGCCTCGACGGCAGCGCCGACGGGGGCCACCCCGAGCGTCGGACCGGGCACCGGGGCCTCGCCGCAGCGTCCATGAGGTTCTCCATGAGCTTCATGGACGCTTTGGAGGCTCTGGCGGGGGCTCCGCGGTCGGCTCAAGATGAAACGTTCTTTCTTCCTGCCGTCCTGACATGCTAGAGGCGAGCGAAAGGCCAACTGCAAGCCAGGGCGGACGCAATCTCAGAGGATTTCAGTGAGCGACAATCTCAAGCGCGCTGCGGCCGAGAGGGCTGCCGAGCTCGTCACCGACGGCATGAGGCTGGGCCTCGGCACCGGTTCGACGGCCGCCCATTTCGTCGCGGCCATCGGCGAGCGGGTCCGGGGCGGCCTCAAGGTGGTGGGCGTTCCCACCTCCGAGGCGACCCGTGACCAAGCGCAGCGCGAAGGCATTCCCCTGTCGACACTCGACGAGACCCCGGATCTCGATCTGACGGTCGATGGAGCCGACGAGCTCGACGACGATCTGCGGCTCATCAAGGGCGGCGGCGGCGCGCTCCTGCGCGAGAAGATCGTCGCGTCCGCGAGCCAGCGGATGATCGTCATCGCCGACGGGTCGAAGCACGTCACCAAGCTCGGTCGATTTCCCCTGCCCATCGAAGTCGTGCCCTTCGGCCTTACGGCCACCGAGCGGGCCATCGTCCGGCTTTTGGACAGCCTCGGCATGAGCGGTGAGCTGCAACTGCGGCACGCGCCCGACGGGGCCGCCTATGTGACGGATGGGGGTCACTTCATTCTCGACGCGCATCTCGGGCGCATCGACAAGCCGAACGTGCTCGCCTCGACGCTGAACAACATTCCCGGCGTCGTGGAGCACGGTCTTTTCCTGGGCCTTGCCACCGGGGCGATCCTCGCAACGGGCGACAGGCTCGTCGAACTCGGTCAGCTCTGACCCTAAGCCATGACGATTGGAGCCACTTCTATGATCCGCACCGCCTCCCGCCTGGCCGCGACCTCCGTCGCGCTGTTCCTGCTCGCCAGCCCGGCTTTCGCCCAGGCCCAGCCGAGCGCGAGCCACCTCGCCGTCGCCCGCGAGGTCGCCATGAGCTCGGGCATGACCCGCTCGTTCGACGCCATGTCCGAGCCGTTTCTCGTGCAGCTGCAGCAGATGAACGTCACCCGTCCCGAGATCAAGCAGGATCTGGAGCAGGTCGTGGCCATCATCCGGCCGGAGCTCGAGCAGCAGAAGCAGAAGATGCTCGACAACGCCGCGCGGGCCTTCGCGCTGCGCCTGTCCGAGTCCGAGCTGAAGGACATCGCGGCCTTCTACAAGTCGCCGGCCGGGGCCAAATACGTGCAGGTCCAGCCGGGCGTCCTCGACGACATCGTGCGGGATCTCGCGGCCTGGACGCAGCAGACCTCCCAGTTCATCATGACCCGCGCCCGCGAGGAAATGGGCAAGCGCGGCCACCAGCTGAACTGAGCTAGGCTGCACCCCGACATGAAAAAGGCCCGGGAAACCGGGCCTTTGTTTTTGAAGCGGTGCCTTCGAGGTCAGTCCTCGACCGCCTTGAAGCGTCCCAGGCCTTTCAAGAAGAAGGGCAGGACCAGGGCGATCACCGCGATGCCGAGCAGGGTCGCGGAGATCGGGCTCTGCAGCAGCACCATCGGGTCGCCCAGGCTGATCGAGAGGGCCCGGCGCAGCTGGCTCTCGGCGATCGGTCCCAGGATCAGCCCGACCACCACCGGGGCGATGGGGAAGTCGAACCGCCGCATCAGGAAGCCGAGCACCCCGAACACGGTCAGCATGATCAGCTCGACCGGGGATGGGTTGGCCGCGATGGTGCCCATCGTGGCGAAGACCAGGATGCCGGCATAGAGCCAGGGCTGCGGGATGGCGAGGAGCTTCACCCAAAGGCCGACCAGCGGCAGGTTCAGCACCAGCAGCATGGCGTTGGCGATGAACAGGCTGGCGATCAGGCCCCACACGAGGGCAGGCTGCTCGGCGAAGAGCAGGGGGCCGGGATTGAGGCCGTATTGCTGGAAGCCCGCGAGCATCATGGCGGCCGTGGCCGAGGTGGGAAGGCCGAGCGTCAGCAGGGGCACGAGGGTGCCGGCCGCGGACGCGTTGTTGGCGGCCTCCGGGCCGGCGACGCCCTCGATGGCGCCCTTTCCGAAATCCTCCGGGTGCTTGGTGAGGCGCTTCTCGGTCGCGTAGGACAGGAAGGTCGGGATCTCCGCCCCGCCCGCCGGAAGGGCCCCGATCGGGAAGCCGAACATGGTGCCGCGCAGCCAAGGCTTCCAGGACCGCTTCCAGTCTTCCTTGGTCATCCAGAGCGAGCCGCGGACGGGCTCGAGCTTCTCCTCATGGATGTGGCGGCGTGACGCCACGTAGAGGGCCTCGCCGACAGCGAAGAGGCCGACCGCCAGGGTCGTCACCTCGATGTTGTCGTAGAGCTCCGGAATGCCGAAGCTGAGGCGGGACTGGCCGGACAGGATGTCGATGCCCACCAGCCCGAGCAGCAGGCCGATGAACAGGCTGGTGAGGCCGCGGACCGGGGAATCGCCGAACGTGGCCGAGACGGTCACGAAGGCCACGCACATGAGAGCGAAGTAATCCTCCGGCCCGAAGCTCACGGCGATCTCGACGAGATAGGGGGCGAGCAGCGTCAGGCCCAGGGTGGCGATCGTGCCGGCCACGAAGGACCCGATGGCCGAGGTCGCCAGCGCCGGGCCGCCGCGGCCGGCCTTGGCCATCAGGTTGCCTTCAAGCGCCGTTGCCATGGAGGCGCTTTCGCCCGGCGTGTTGATCAGGATCGCGGTGGTCGAGCCGCCGTACATGCCGCCGTAGTAAATGCCGGCGAACATGATGATCGAGCCCGCGGGATCGAGCTTGAAGGTGATCGGCAGGAGCAGCGCCACGGTGAGCGCCGGGCCGATACCGGGCAGAACGCCGACGGCGGTGCCGAGAAGGACGCCGATGAGGGCGAACAGCAGGTTCATCGGCTGAATGGCGACGGCAAGACCGCTCGCGAGGGACGTGAAGGCTTCCATGGGCAGGGCCTCAGAACAGACGCTCGAGCGGCCCTGCCGGGAGGGACAGGGTCAGGAGCTTGCCGAACAGCAGATAGACGAAGACGGCGATCACGGCGCCGATCAGGAGATCGGTCAGGAACGCCCGGCGGCCGAAGGCGGCCGAGGTGGTGGCGAACAGGATGGCCGTGCCGATCATGAAGCCACCGCCGATCGCGATCAGGACGATCAGGGCTGCAAGACCGCCGAGGATCAGGATGATGGGCTTCCAGTCGAGGCTGTCACGGGGCGGGAGATTGCCCTGCAGGGCTCCGATGCCGTTGCCGATCGCGAGCAGCGTCAGGCCGATCGAGACGACGACCGGCATGACCTTCGGGCCGAGATCGTAGGGGGACAGGATCTGGAGCTTGGTCATGTCCCACCAGACAAGACCGGCCAGGCCGAGAAGAAGAAGCGCGATGACGAGGCCTGCCACGTCGACGCGCCGCTGGGGTGATGTGCTCATAGGTTATCCCAAAAAAGAAGCGCCGCGCTCCGAGAACGCGGCGCTTCCAACGGGCTTTATCTTGAAATTTAAGACTTCACCAGCCCCACGGCGGTGAGCACTTCTTTCGTGCGGGTCTGCTCGTCGGCAAGGATCTTGGTGAAGGCGTCGCCGGACACGTAGGAATCCTCCCAGCCCTTGGCCTTCAGGATTTCCTGCCACTCCTTGGACTTGGCCATCTTGTCCATGGCCTCGGTCAGGGCCTTCTTCTGGTCGGCCGAGATGCCGGGAGGGGCCACGACCGCGCGCCAGTTGGCGATCTCGAGATCGACGCCCTGCGCCTTGATCGACGGCAGGTCGGCGGTGGCCTTGTCGGCCGGCGTGGTGAGGCCGATGAGGCGAAGCTTGCCGGCCTTCACCTGGCTCTCGAACTCGCCGTAACCCGAAATACCCGCCGTCACCTTGCCGCCAAGGATGGCCGCCAGGGCCTCGCCGCCGCCGGAGAACGGGATGTAGTTGATCTTGGTGGGATCGGCGCCCGCCGCCTTGGCGAAGAGAGCCGCCGCGATATGGTCGACGCCGCCCGCGGAGCCGCCGGCCCAGGTCACCTTGGCCGGATCGGCCTTGATGGCGTCGGCGAGTTCCTTGGCGCTCTTGATCGGCGAGTTCGCCGGAACGACGATCGCCTCGTATTCCGCGGTCAGGCGGGCGATGGGGGTCGTCTGGTCGAGGGTGATCGGCGACTTGTTGGTGAGGAGGGCGCCCACCATCACGTAGCCCATCACCATGAGCTGGTTGCCGTCACCCTTGGAGTTGTTGACGAGCTGGGCGATGCCGATGGAGCCGCCGGCGCCCGGAACGTTGGCGACCTGCACGCTCTTGGCGATGCCCGACTGGGTCAGGGCCTGTTGCATGGAGCGAGCCGTCTGGTCCCAACCGCCGCCGGGAGCCGCCGGAGCCATGATCTTGAGCTCCATCTGAGCTGCCGCCGTTGTCACGAACCCTGCCACGGCCGCCGCAGCGAGAGCGCCGCGCCAAAGACCTTTACGAAACTGGCTCATCGATTTCCTCCGTTGACGCCGACATCCGGTCGGCCTGTCGCGGCAGACCCTAATGAGGGAACAGCAGGGCGGCAAGCGGCTTGCACCTTTATCCTTACCGTACCTTCGCGTAAGAGCTGCGCTATTCAGGTGAGCAGCCATGTCTCCGAAGCAGGGCTGGCGGAGGACTTCGGCGAGAACCGTCCTTATATGAATGATCGAGTTGCAGAATTGAGCGGAGACCGCCCCATGTCCTCTTTCGACGTTGACCTCTTCGTGATCGGAGGCGGATCCGGCGGTGTTCGTGCCGCCCGCATCGCGGCGGGCTATGGCGCGAAGGTCATGCTGGCGGAGGAATACCGGGTCGGCGGCACCTGCGTCATCCGCGGCTGCGTGCCGAAGAAGCTGATGGTCTATGCCAGCCGCTTCGCCGACGACTTCCACGATGCGGAAGGCTTCGGCTGGAGCGTCGGCGAGACGCGCTTCGACTGGGCGACCCTGATCCGCAACAAGGACCGGGAGATCGACCGGCTCGAGGGCATCTACCGGGCGAACCTGGAGAAGGCGGGCGTCGAGGTCATCGACAGCCGCGCCGTGATCGAAGACGCCCATACGGTCCACGTGCTTAAGACCGGTGCCCGCATCCGCGCCCGCTACATCCTGGTGGCGGTGGGCGCCCATCCGACCCTGGAGCCCGTGATTCCGGGCGGCGAGCTCGGCATCACGTCCAACGAGGTTTTCCATCTGGACACCCTGCCGAAGCGCATCCTCGTGGTCGGCGGCGGCTATATCGCGGTCGAGTTCGCGGGCGTCTTCGCCGGGCTCGGCAGCGAGGTCACCCTGCTGCACCGGGGCGACAAGCTCCTGCGCGGCTTCGACGAGGATGTCCGCGATGCCCTCGGTGAGGCCTACGCCCAGCGGGGAATCGACCTGGCTCTCGGCACGACCCTCACGCGGCTGGAGAAGACGGCGGACGGGATCGCCGCGACCCTGTCCGACGGCTCGGTGCGGATGGTCGACCAGGTTCTCGTGGCCACCGGGCGGCGGCCCAACACCAAGGGGCTCGGCCTCGAGAAGGCCGGCATCACCGTCGACGAGGTCGGGGCCATCCCGGTCGACGGCTATTCCCAGACCCTCGCGCCCTCGATCTATGCGGTGGGGGACGTGACCAACCGGGCGAACCTCACGCCCATCGCCATCCGCGAGGGACACGCCTTCGCCGATACGGTGTTCGGGGCAAAGCCCACCATCGTCGACCACGACCTCATCCCCACGGCGGTCTTCTCGACCCCGGAGATCGGCGTCATTGGCTGCGGCGAGGCGGCGGCCCGGGCGATCTACGGCGAGATCGACGTCTACAAGACGGCCTTCCGGCCCATGAAGGCCACCCTGTCAGGCGGCAAGGACCGGGTCTTCATGAAGCTCATCGTCGACAAGGCCAGCGACAAGGTGGTGGGCGTCCATATCATGGGGCATGATGCGGGCGAGATGATCCAGCTCGCTGGCATCGCCGTCACCATGGGGGCGACCAAGGCCGATTTCGACCGCACCGTGGCGGTTCACCCAACGGCATCCGAGGAACTGGTCACCATGCGCACGCCCGTGGTGGTCAAGAAGCCGGTGGCGGTGGGATAAAGACGCCCGAGCGCTCTGTCAGAAGGGGAGAGGGGTGAGCCTGATCCATAACGAGCAGACGAAGCTGACGGCGACGGCGCTCAACAACGTCGCCGTCGCGTTCGTGATCGCCGGGTTCGTGGGACCGATGGTGGCCGTCGGGTACGGGTCGGACGCCATGCCGAGGGATGCCATCGCCATCGTGGTCAGCATCATTTGGCTTTTCGTAGGCTTTATCCTACATTCCATAGCGAAGTTGATCTTGAGAGACCTGAAGCCATGACCCTCCTGGAAGCCTATGTCTATTTCGGCATCCCGGTCATCGCCGTCGCGATGGGGTTCGGCGCCCTTTGGATGTCCCGGCGCGAGAGCCGCCAGCGCCACGCCCGCTGAGGAGCGCCATTCTTCCATATCGAAGGATTTGCGGCTCGATTCGAGGCGCCGCGGCATCCGGTCCTCTGGAGCGGGTCTGTGAACTAGCGCACTCGCCTTTTTGAATATGTCGTGTATAGGTGCCGTTTCGTGCCGCTTGTTGCGGTGCACGACGAGAATTTTGAGAAAGGACACGGGGGTAAGTGTCATGACCGAGCGGTGGACGCCCGACAGCTGGAGAAACAAGCCGATCCAGCAGGTGCCGGCCTATCCGGACCTTGAGGCGCTTGAGAGCGTCGAGCAGCAGCTCGCCGGCTTTCCCCCGCTGGTGTTTGCGGGCGAGGCCCGCAAGCTGAAGCGGACCCTGGGCAAGGTTGCCAAGGGCGAGGCCTTCCTGCTCCAGGGCGGCGACTGCGCCGAGAGCTTCGCCGAGCATTCGGCCGACAACATCCGCGACTTCTTCCGCCTGTTCCTCCAGATGGCCGTGGTGCTGACCTATGCGGGCGGCTCCCCGGTCGTGAAGGTCGGACGCGCGGCCGGCCAGTTCGCCAAGCCGCGCTCGGCCCCGACGGAGACCATCGACGGCGTCGAACTTCCGAGCTATCGGGGCGACATCATCAGCGACATCGCGTTCACGCCGGAGGCGCGCACGCCCGATCCGCGCCGCCAGCTCATGGCCTACCGCCAGTCTGCCGCGACGCTGAACCTGATCCGCGCTTTTGCCACCGGCGGCTACGCCAATCTCGAGAACGCCCACCGTTGGATGCTCGGCTTCGTGAAGGATTCCCCGCAATCCTCGCGCTACAGTGAGCTCGCCGAGCGCATCACCGAGAGCCTGAACTTCATGCGGGCCATCGGGGTCGATCCGGAAACCCATCCCGAGATGCGCTCGACGGATTTCTACACCAGCCACGAGGCCCTTCTGCTCGGCTACGAGGAGGCCATGACCCGGGTCGATTCCACGACCGGCGACTGGTACGCCACCTCCGGCCACATGCTCTGGATCGGCGACCGCACCCGCCAGCTCGACCATGCCCATGTGGAATACATGCGCGGCATCAAGAACCCGATCGGGCTCAAGTGCGGCCCGTCGCTCACGGCCGACGGTCTGCTCAAGCTCATCGAAGCCCTCAATCCAGAGGACGAGGCCGGGCGCCTCACCCTGATCTGCCGCTTCGGCGCCGACAAGGTCGCCGATCACCTGCCGGGCCTGATCCGGGCGGTGCAGAAGGAGGGCCGCACCGTGGTGTGGTCCTGCGATCCGATGCACGGCAATACGATCAAGGCGGCCTCGGGCTACAAGACCCGTCCGTTCGAACGTGTCATGGGCGAGGTGAGGGACTTCTTCGCCATCCATCAGGCGGAGGGCACCCATGCGGGCGGCATCCACCTGGAGATGACCGGCAAGAACGTCACGGAATGCACGGGCGGGGCGCGCGCGCTCACCGATGCGGACCTGCGCGACCGTTACCACACCTATTGCGACCCGCGCCTCAACGCCGAGCAGGCGCTGGAAATCGCGTTCCTGACCTCGGAGCTCATCAAGCGCGAGCGCCAGTCAAGGGAACGACCGAGCGCCCTCGCGGCGGAATGAGCGACTGGTCGATTTAAGAAAAAGGGGCGCTTGGGGCGCCCCTTTTTCTTTACGCATACGCAACTCTACTCGTGATTGGGCTTAACTCAGCCAGCCCATGAAGAAGAGGATAAGAATGATCGGCAGAGGGATGCCGATAAGCCAGAGCAGGCCGCCTTTCAACATGTCAGTCTCCCAGTGTTTCGTGTGGAAATAACGAACTGGACTGTTGCGGGTTCCACCAAAAGCTTGAGCTTTGCAGGGAATGTGAAATCGAGAGATTCGAGTTTGCGCGGGACCCATGCCGCGCACTTGGATCAGCCTTGCTCCACGCGCGTTTAAGAGTTCACGGGAAAGCTTTACGCTTGGATTGCTGCCCACCCGGCAGCGCGCTAGATCCCAGCGCATCCTGCGGAAAAGTGGTCCCGGTTTTCCGCGCAGAATGATGCGTCCAGCAAGAAAGGGAGCATCGGATGGCTCTCAAAAGTGGCTTCCACGTTTGAGTCCGACGCTCAGGAATCATGGCTCAGAACACGCTCAAGATCGCCCTCGCCCAGCTCAACCCCATCGTCGGCGACGTCGCCGGCAACGAGGAGAAGGCGCGCCAGGCCCGCGCCGAGGCGGCCCGTCTCGGGGCCGACCTCGTGATGTTCACGGAGCAGTTCCTCGCCGCCTATCCGGCCGAGGACCTGGTGCTCAAGCCGGCCTTTCAGGATACCTGCCGGGCGGCCCTGGAACGCTTGGCGCGGGAGACGGCCGACGGCGGTCCGGGCATGCTGATCGGGCTGCCCTGGCGCGAGGGGGACGCCCTCTACAACGCGTATGCGCTGCTCGACAACGGCGCGATCACCGTCCGCTACAAAGTGGATCTGCCGAACTACGACGTGTTCGACGAGAAGCGCAATTTTGATCCCGGCCCCCTGCCGGGACCGGTGAACTTCCGCGGCATCCGGATCGGCGTTCCGATCTGCGAGGACATCTGGAGCGGCGACGTGGTCGAGTGCCTGGCCGAGACCGGAGCCGAACTGCTCCTGGTGCCGAACGGCTCGCCCTATCATCGCGGCAAGACGGACGAGCGCTTCAGCATCGCCAGCGCCCGGGTGACGGAAAGCGGCCTGCCGCTCGTCTATCTCAACCAGGTCGGCGGCCAGGACGAGCTCGTCTTCGACGGCGCCTCCTTCATCCTTAACGCGGATTGCTCGCTCGCCGGCCAGCTGCCGGCCTTCGAGGAAGCCATCGTCCTGACCGTCTGGGAGAAGGGCGAGGAGGGCTGGGCCTGCCGCGAGGCGCCCGTCGAGACGGTCGAGGAGGGCCGGGAGGCCGATTACGCCGCCTGCGTCCTGGGACTGCGCGACTACGTGGAGAAGAACCGCTTCCCCGGGGTGGTGCTGGGTCTCTCGGGCGGCATCGATTCCGCCATTTGCGCCGCCATGGCGGTGGATGCGCTCGGGCCCGATCGAGTTCATTGCGTGATGCTGCCCTATCGCTACACCTCGGGTGAATCGCTCAAGGACGCGGAGGACTGCGCCAAGGCGCTGGGCGTCCGCTACGACATCCTGCCGATTGCCGAGCCCGTCGAGGGCTTCGAGGCTGCCCTGCAGCCTCTCTTCGCCGGCCGGGAGCGGGACATCACCGAGGAAAACCTCCAGAGCCGCGCCCGCGGCACGATCCTGATGGCGATCTCCAACAAGTTCGGCGCCATGGTGGTGACCACGGGCAACAAGTCGGAGATGTCGGTGGGCTACGCCACCATCTACGGCGACATGAACGGCGGCTTCAACCCGATCAAGGACCTCTACAAGATGGAGGTCTACCGCATCTCGGCCCTGCGCAACCGCTGGAAGCCGGACGGCGCCCTCGGGCCGGACGGCATCGTCATCCCCGAGAACATCCTGTCGAAGGCGCCGACCGCCGAACTGCGCGAGAACCAGAAGGACCAGGATTCGCTGCCGCCCTACGAGGATCTCGACGAGATCCTCCGCGGCCTGGTGGAGGAGGAGCTTCGCGTCTCCGACATCGTGGCCAAGGGCTACGACCTGGAGGTCGTCAAGAAAGTCGAGCGGCTGCTCTATATCGCCGAATACAAGCGCCGCCAGGCGGCGCCCGGCGTGAAGGTGACGCGCAAGAATTTCGGCCGCGACCGCCGCTATCCGATCGTCAATCGCTTCCGCGACCAGGGGCTCGTCGCCCACCGGAAGGACGAGGCCCTGGAGCGCGCCATGGGCAAGCCGCGGGTCGGCCCACAGGACGTTTAGGGTTCTCGAAATCCGCCACGTCATCACCGGGCCTGTCCCGGTGATCCCGATCGCTTGAGACGCCACGCCTTCCCGACCGGGGCCGGGACGAGCCCGGCCATGGCCGGGAGGGTAATCGTGCCCGGTGGTTCGCACGCCGGGAACGAGGGCGAAACGCCCGTCACCCCTTGCGCGGCCGAGCGCGCTTCGCCATAGCATCTGCATGTCCAAGCCCATCGTCCGCTTCGCCCCGTCCCCGACTGGGCACATCCATATCGGCAACACCCGCGTGGCCCTGCTCAACGCGCTCTTCGCGCGCCGGGAGGGCGGCACCTTCATCCTGCGCTTCGACGATACGGACGTGGCGCGGTCGAAGAAGGAATACGCGGATTCCATCGAGACCGACCTGCGCTGGCTCGGCATCCCGCCGGACGTGATCGTCCGTCAGTCCGACCGGTTCGATCTCTATGACGCGGCCGCCGAGCGGCTGAAGGCGGTCGGCCGTCTCTATGCCTGCTACGAGACGCAGGAAGAGCTGGAATTCCGCCGCAAGCGTCAGCTCGCCCGCGGCCTGCCGCCGATCTACGACCGGGCCGCCCTCAGGCTGACCGATGAAGACCGGGCCAAGCTGGAGCAGGAAGGACGCAGGCCCCATTGGCGCTTCCGCCTCGAGCCGACGAACGTCACCTGGGACGATCTCGTGCGCGGGCCCTGCCACGTGGATTGCAGTTCGCTGTCCGACCCGGTGCTGGTGCGAGAGGACGGAACCTATCTCTACACGCTGCCATCCGTGGTGGACGATATCGAGCTCAAGATCACCCATGTGATCCGGGGCGAGGACCACGTCACCAACACGGCGGTGCAGATCCAGATCTTCGAGGCGCTCGGCGCGGCCGTGCCCACCTTCGCCCATCACAGCCTGCTGATCACGGCGAGCGGCGAGGGCCTCTCGAAGCGCCTCGGCCATCTCTCGATCAAGGGGCTGCGCGAGGCCGGCCTCGAGCCGCAGGCGGTGGCCTCGCTCGCCGTGCTGGTCGGCTCGGCGGAGGCAGTGCGGCCCGTTGCCGATCTCAATGACCTCGCGCGCCTGATCGACTTCTCCCATATCTCCCGTGCGCCCGCGAAGTTCGACGAGAGCGAGCTGGAGCATCTGAACGCTCGCCTGATCCACGACATGCCCTACGAGGCCGCTCGTGAGCGGCTGGCGGAGCTCGGGGCCGACGAGGGCGAGGGGTTCTGGAACGCGGTGCGCGGCAATCTGACGAAGGTGCGCGACGCGGCCGAATGGGCGAACGTCGTGCGGGGCCCGGTGTCGCCGGTGATCGAGGACGAGGCGTTCATCGCGGCGGCCACGGCCGTCCTCCCGGCGGAGCCCTGGGATGCCGCGACCTGGAAGGCCTGGACGGAGGCTGTGAAGGCCGCCACAGGCGTGAAGGGCAAGGCCCTGTTCATGCCGCTGCGCCTGGCGCTCACCGGGCTCGACCACGGTCCCGAGCTCGGCGCCCTGCTGCCGCTGATCGGGCCCGAGAGGGCGAGGGCACGGCTGGCCGGGCAGGCAGCTTGAAACACCCGACGTCATGGCCGGGCTCGTCCCGGCCATCCCGATCAGACGAACGCGGCGCCTCACATCATCGGGATCACCGGCACAAGGCCGGTGATGACGTGCGGTGCAATTTTAGGCCTTGATCTTGTAGCCCGTCCGGAAGATCCACCAGACGGCGCCGAGGCAGATCAGCATGAACACCAGGGTCATGAGAAGGCTTAACGCCACGCCCACGTCGGCGACGCCGTAGAAGCTCCAGCGGAAGCCGCTCACGAGATAGACCACCGGGTTGAACAGGGCCACCGTCTGCCAGAAGGGCGGCAGCATGTTGATGGAGTAGAAGCTGCCGCCGAGGAAGGCCAGAGGGGTCACGATCATCAGGGGCACGACCTGCAGCTTCTGGAAGCTGTCGGCCCAGATGCCGATGATGAAGCCGAAGAGGCTGAAGGTCACCGAGGTCAGCACCAGGAAGGCGATCATCCACACGGGATGTTCGATGGAGAAGTCCACGAAGAGCCGTGCCGTGACCAGGATGATCGTGCCGATGATCACCGACTTGGTGGCCGCCGCCCCCACATAGCCGATCACCGTCTCCAGCGCCGAGATGGGCGCGGACAGGATCTCGTAGATGGTGCCGGAGAATTTCGGCATGTAGATGCCGAAGGAGGCGTTCGAAATGCTCTCCGTCAGGATGGACAGCATGATCAGGCCCGGCACGATGAAGGCGCCGTAGCTCACGCCGTCGATATTGGCCATGCGCGACCCGATGGCGGATCCGAACACGATGAAATAGAGCGAGGTGGAGAGCACCGGCGAGGCGATGCTCTGCATCAGCGTGCGCCAGGTGCGCGCCATCTCGAACAGGTAGATGGCTTTGATGGCATAAAAGTTCACGAGCGCCCCCTGACCAGACTGACGAAGATCTCCTCGAGCGAGCTCTCGGAGGTCTGCAGGTCCTTGAAGTCGATGCCGTGCTCGCTCAGGCGGCGGAGAAGTCCCGCAATGCCCGTCTCCTGCGTCTGCGTGTCGAAGGTGTAGACGAGTTCGGTTCCGTCGGCGGAGAGTTGCAGGCTCTCGGATTGCAGCTCCGGCGGCAGGCTTGCGAGAGGGCTTTGCAGGTGCAGGGTCAGCTGCTTCCTGCCGAGCTTCTGCATCAGGACGTGCTTGTCCTCGACCAGAATGATCTCGCCCTTGCTGATCACCCCGATGCGGTCGGCCATCTCCTCGGCCTCCTCGATATAGTGGGTGGTCAGGATGATCGTGACGCCGTTTCCCCGAAGGCGGCGGACCATGTTCCACATGTCGCGCCGCAGCTCCACGTCGACGCCGGCGGTCGGCTCGTCGAGGAAGAGGATCTTGGGCTCGTGCGACAGGGCCTTGGCGATCATGACCCGGCGCTTCATGCCGCCGGAGAGCGTCATGATCTTGCTGTCGCGCTTCTCCCACAGGGAGAGATCCTTCAGGATCCTCTCGAGATAGACCGGATTGGGCGGCTTGCCGAAGAGGCCCCGGCTGAACGTCACCGTCGCCCATACGCTCTCGAAGGCATCGGTGGTCAGTTCCTGAGGAACGAGGCCGATCTTGGTGCGGGCGGCCCGGTAGTCGCGGATGATGTCGTGGCCGTCCGCCGTGACCTTGCCCGTGCTCGGGTTGACGATCCCGCAGACGATGCTGATGAGCGTGGTCTTGCCGGCGCCGTTGGGCCCGAGCAGGGCGAAGATCTCGCCCCGGCGGATCTCCAGGTCGACCGACTTCAGGGCCTGGAAGCCCGACGCGTAGGTCTTGCTGAGGCCCGAGACGGCAATGATGGGATCGGACGCACCCGCCGGGCGGGGCATCTCGAGGGAATCGAGCGGTTTCATGCCGGGTTGATAGCATGACCGTGGGCAGGGTGGAACGGACGGCATTCCTGCCCGAATGGGGAGGCTACGACCAACCTTCCGTCATCAGCGGCCTTGTGCGGTGAATCCCGCTTGCTTGAAGCGCCGCGCCTCATCTTGTCGAGATGGCCGGCACAAGGCCGGCCATGACGTGGGTGCGTGCTCGCTCGGCCTGAGACCGACGGGGAGCCGTCTTCGGTCAGGCGATCAGTTCTGCGCGTGCGGAACCGGGATGACGTTCGGGGCGATCACCCGGACCGTCTTCTTCTGGCCATTGCCCGCCTCGACCTCCTGCTTCGAGCCTTCGCCCTGGCCGACCACGGCATTCGTCTCGATCGATTGCGGGCCGATGCCGGCCGATTCCTTGCTGGCCGTCGGAGCGGCTGCGGCGATCTCGGCCGCTTCCTTGGTCTCGTCGTCGGCCTTCTTGTCGGCGGCCTTGCGGGCCGCCTGCGTCTTCGGCCGGGAGAGCTCCTCGGCTTTCTCGGCGGTCACGATCAGGTCGCCCTTGCGCTGCTGGAGCATGCTCTCGGCCTTGCGCAGGACCACGGCCCAGCTTTCATCCGACTTCTTGCAGGCGCAGCTCTCGTCGAAGCTCTTGCGGAACTTGAAGGCGTTCGCGAGCGACGTATAGGGCTGGTTCGTGGACAGGGAGGCGGCCCGGTTCAGGCCCTGATCGCCGCCCGGATAGGCATAGGCCAGGGTCTCCGTGCCGGGGCAGAGGGCCTGACACATCTCGTTCGCGCTCTGGCCGCCGCCCGGAGGCGTAGTCAGCGGGAAGAACGACCCGTCGCAGGTCTTCACGCAAATCAGGCGGCCGCCGCCCATGGAGGGTGGCCCGTCATCGGCGATGATCGGCTGGCCCTCGGGCATGATTTGCTGCTGCGGCTGCTGCTGGCGCGGGGCGCCGAACAGGGATTCGAAGAAGCCGCGCGGCTGGTCGGTGGAGCAGGTCTGCTGGACGGCCACCTGCAACTGCCGGCGGCGCGCCTCGATCTGGCTCTGGTCGACGGCCTGAGACGCGAGACGGGCATAGCCGGCCTCGAGCTGGCGGATCTGCCCGGCGATCGAGCCGCATTCGGCCGGGGCCGGGCCGGCCAGGAAGCCGAGCGGGCCGCGCTCGCAGCCGATGTTGCGGTAATAGCCGACGAGGCGGTTGATCTCTGCCCGCTGCGCCTGCATCTGGCCGGTCGGCGCGCTCCCGCCGCTGCGCTCCAGGGACGCCAGCTCGGCCTGGAACCGCTGGCACTGCGCCGACTGGGCATAGGCCGCCTGGCCGGCGGCCAGGAAGGCCGCGACGGCGATGAGGGAGCGGAGAAAAGATGTCTTTGCCATTGAGCTGATCGCAGAACCGGTCCGTTACGGCGTCGAATGCCTGGATAGGCTGGTCATGTGCCGCTGGAATTTGACCCTATTATGATTAACGCCTTGCCTGCTTCCAGGGAAGCTGTCTAGCTCCCTTCAGACCGGCACCAGCGAAAAGTGATCCTGCATGTACTCCCATACGACCATCGGGACAAATGACCTCACCCGCGCCAGGGGCTTCTACGACGCGGTGCTGGCGCCCCTGGGGCTCGAGGTCCGGTTCTCCGACGACACCATGATCGGCTGGGGACAGCCCGGCGGGCGGCCGCAATTCCTGGTCGTGCGCCCGTTCGACGGCCGGAAGCCGAGCCCGGGCAACGGCTCGATGATCGCCCTTCTGGCTCCGAGGCGCAGCCTGGTCGACGCCTGCTACGCCGCCGCGATGGGGAACGGTGGCACGGACGAGGGAGCCCCGGGCCTGCGTCCGCACTACCATGCCGATTATTACGGCGCCTATTTCCGCGACCCCGAAGGCAACAAGATCTGCATCGTCAGCCATCACGCCGAAGAGGCTCTCGTCAAAGCCCGGAACCATCCCCACATGTCAGCCTGACCGTGGGAGTTGAATGAACCGATGCTTGCTCGAAATGCCCTGGCTCTGGCCGTGACCCTGGCTGCCGTGACCGGTGCCGCCGCCCAGGAGCCTGACCTGATCTTCAAGAAGTCCACGGTCTGGCGGGCGCTCACCCCGGACGACAAGCTGGCGGTCTACGGGCTCGACGATCCCGTGGTCGAGGGCGTGGCCTGCCACTACACGACCCCGGAGCGCGGCGGCATCTCGGGCACCTTCGGCGTGGCCGAGGAAGTGTCCGACATCTCGCTCTCGTGCCGGCAGGTGGGGCCGGTGAAGTTCAAGCAGAAGTTCGGCCAGGGCGACGTGGTGTTCAGCGAGCGTCGCTCGCTGATCTTCAAGAAGATGCAGATCGTCCGCGGCTGCGACGCCAAGCGCAATACCCTGGTCTACATGGTCTATTCCGACCGGCCCATCGAAGGTTCGCCCAAGAACTCCACTTCGACCGTTCCTCTGATGCCCTGGGGCACCGAGGTGCCGCCCAAATGCGGCGAATGGCTCAACAAATAGGGCGGGCGGGAGATAGGAACCATTCCGGTCGTCATGACCGGCCTCGTGCCGGTCATGACGTGTGGCTGAACTGCTGCCGAGTCTTCAAACCGAGCCTTCATTCAACAGCAGCCTCGCGGCCGTCGCCCACATGATGATGCCGATCCCGATGTCGAGGATGCGCCACGTGACCGGCCGGGCGAAGAGCGGCTTCAGCAAGCGCGCGCCGAAGCCGAGGGCGAAGAAGAACGTGAAGGAGGCCATCATGGCGCCGGTGGCGAACCAACCCTTGCCTTCGTCGAACTGGGTCGAGATCGAGCCGATCAGCACCACCGTGTCGAGATAGACGTGCGGGTTGAGCCAGGTGAAAGCCAGGCAGGTGAGCACCACCCGGCGAAGGCTCTCCGGTGCTGCCTCGGACGGCCTTAACGAGGCCGACCCGAGCGCGGCCAGGAAGCTGCGCGCCCCGTAAGCCACGAGAAACGCGGCGCCGCCATAGAGCAGAACCGTCTCCACCCAGGGGACCCGTGCGCTGAGCTGCGCGAAACCCGCTATCCCGGCCAGGATCAGCGCCGCATCCGAGAGTGCACAGGTGAGGCACACGGCGAGAACATGCTGGCCGCGCAGCCCTACGCGCAACACGAACGCATTCTGGGCTCCGATGGGAAGAATCAGGCTGAGGCCGAGAAGGAAGCCGGCGAGGAGGGGAGCGGTCATGTCGAGGGTCCGATTGGGATTTGACGTTTCCTAGGCGAGCCGATCGAATTAGAGAAGTTAAAGTTAGTGATCTTGATTTAGGAATTCTAATTCGATGCTGGATTATGCCCTTCTGTCTGCCCTTGCTGCGGTCGTGCGTACCGGCAGCTTCGACCGGGCCGCGCAGCAGCTCAACGTCACGCCCTCGGCGGTCTCGCAGCGGATCAAGCTTCTCGAGGAGCGGATTGGGGCCGTTCTGGTCGTCCGCGGGCAGCCCTGCCTTGCGACCGAGATAGGGCAGCGCCTGTGCCGGCATGTGGAGCAGGTCGCCATGCTCGAAAGCTCCCTGCGCGAGAACCTCCCCGGCCTGGAACCGGAGGGCCAGCCGGTCACCCTGCGGATCGCGGTCAATGCGGACAGCCTCGCCACCTGGTTCATCCCGGCCATGGCGAAGACGGAGGGATTCCTGTTCGATCTGGTTCTGGACGATCAGGATTGCAGCGCGGACTGGCTGCGCCGCGGCGAGGTCGTGGCGGCGGTGACCTCGCATGGACGGCCGATCCAGGGCTGCGACTGCCATCCCCTCGGGGCTTTGCGCTACGTGGCGACGGCCAGTCCCGGCTTCGTCGAGAGATGGTTTCCTGCCGGGGTGAGCGCCGGCGCGGCGGCCCGTGCGCCGTGCCTCGTCTTCAATCAGAAGGACCGGCTGCAGTCGTTATGGCTGGATCAGGCGCTCGACGGCGCAGTGCAGCCGCCTCTCCATTGGCTTCCGTCGTCGCAGGCTTTCGTGGACGGCGCATTGGCGGGATTGGGCTGGGGCATGAACCCGGAAATCCTGGTCCAGGCCCATCTCCGGGCGGGGCGGCTGGTGACTTTAAAGCCCTCCCAGCCTCTCGATGTTCCCCTGTACTGGCAGCAGAGCCGCATCGTCGGTCCTCTGCTGGCGGACTTGACCCGAGCCGTGCTGACCACCGCCCGGGCCGTGCTGGCGCCGATGGCGCCCTGAGCTGGGCCGTCCGTCAGTTCGAGCAGGTCACGGAGACCGGCGGCTCCTTGGGTCCGAGGGAGGCCTTCTGGATGTTGCCGGTGACCTCATCCGGGGTGATCTGCCGGTAGGAGACGGCTTTCGCGTAGCCGTGGGCCTCGCACCAGGCATTCGCCACAACTTGGCCACATGCCTGGTTTGTGATGAGGCACTCGGCAACGCCATAGCCGTCGGCGGCGGGTACCATGAAGGTTGCTTCGGTCGAAGAGGCCTGGGATCCGTTGGGGAGCAGCGTCAAGGACGCGGCTGCAAAAAACACGACAGTACCCATTCCGAGCATGGCGAATGCGCGGCGCATCGAAGACCTCTTTTGTTGAACTCGGGCTATTATGCCACGAGTGTGCGTGAACAAAGCTCTAACGCGCTTGGCCGGAACGCGTTTCATGCGGCCCTGCAAATAAAACATGCTTACCAAATGGGAAACCTTGACGTCCCAGGGCTGAATCGGCATTGATGGCTTCATGAACACGGCAACGGTCCTCATTTCCGGGATTATTTGCGGCTAGCGCATTTCGCTGGCTGGAGCCGTCTCGTTCTCATTCCAAGATCGAAACCACCCTCCGGCCTGCGGCCTGACAGGGATTTGGTTTCATGGCGGCACGCTTGAGGCTCTACAACACGCTGACCCGGTCGAAGGACTCGTTCGTCCCGATCGACCCCGAGAACGTGCGCCTCTATGTCTGCGGACCCACCGTTTACGACTACGCCCACATCGGCAACGCCCGCCCGATCATCGTCTTCGACCTTCTCTTCCGTCTGTTGAGACATGTTTACGGTACGGAAGCCGTGACGTATGTGCGCAATATCACCGATGTCGATGACAAGATTAACGCCCGCGCGGCCCGGGATTACCCGGGCCTGCCCCACAACGAGGCGATCCGGGTGGTCACGGGCAAGACCGAGGAGCAGTTCCACGCCGATATCCGGGCGCTCGGCGTGCTCATGCCGGAGGAGGTGAACGAGGCCGGCAAGGCTCCGCGCCTCGTCGAGCCGCGAGCGACCGAGCATATCGCCGAGATGCGGATGATCATCGAGCGGCTGATCGCCCGCGGGGCCGCCTACGTGGCCGAGGAGCACGTGCTCTTCTCGGTGGCGGCCATGCAGAACCTGCCGAATGTCCCGCAATACGGCGCCTTCTCGAAGCGTTCCCTCGACGAGCTGCTCTCCGGCGCCCGAGTGGACGTGGCGCCCTACAAACGCGACCCGATGGATTTCGTGCTCTGGAAGCCCTCGGGCCCCAAGGATCCGGCCTGGCCGTCGCCGGCCGGGATCGCAGCCCCGGGCCGTCCCGGCTGGCATATCGAGTGCTCGGCCATGTCCTGGAAGCACCTGATCCAGGCCTTCGAGACAAGGCTTTCCTGCTCCGACCCGACGGCCCGCGAGATCTTCGACATCCACGGCGGCGGCATCGACCTCGTCTTCCCGCACCACGAGAACGAGATCGCCCAAAGCTGCTGCGCGTTCGACACGCCGCGCATGGCCAATGTGTGGATGCACAACGGTTTCCTGCAGGTCGAAGGCGAGAAGATGTCGAAATCGCTCGGCAACTTCTTCACCATCAACGAACTCCTGCAGGACTGGCCCGGCGAGGTGCTGCGCTTCAACATGCTGCGCACCCATTACCGCCAGCCCATCGACTGGACGGTGAAGGGGCTCGAGGAAAGCGAGAAGACCCTGGATCGCTGGTACGACCTGGCGGGCAGGGGGGAGGCGGCCTTCCTGTCGGACCACATCGTCGAGGCTCTCTCGGACGATCTCAACACGCCGAAGATGCTGGCGGAGCTTCATGCCCTCGACGGGCAGGGGGCTCACGCGGAGCTCGGCGCCAACCTGCGGGCGCTCGGC
Organism: Microvirga terrae; assembly: GCF_013307435.2. Lineage (NCBI taxonomy): Bacteria > Pseudomonadati > Pseudomonadota > Alphaproteobacteria > Hyphomicrobiales > Methylobacteriaceae > Microvirga > Microvirga terrae. Next base: position 3,575,782 of record NZ_CP102845.1, on the reverse strand, counting down.
TTTCTCCTTGAAGGGGCCGAGGCCTGGAAGGCCCGCAGGCAAGCGTCCCTCGGCGTCGATTCCGAACAGGTCGAGGCACTGATCGCGGCCCGCAAGGACGCCCGCGCGGCCAAGAACTGGGCCGAGTCCGACCGCATCCGTGACGAGCTCGCGGCCCTGAACGTCGTCGTGAAGGACAACAAGGACGGCACGACCACCTGGGAGGTGGCGCGGTGAGGGACGATGTCTCTCCCCGTCATGGTCCGGATCGTCCCGGCCATCCCGCTGCATTGAGGCGCCGCGCCCCTCGGGATCGGGATCACCGGCACAGGACCGGTGACGACGGATGCGAAGCGATGTGCGCGACCAAGAGAGAGACGCTGATGGGACAGGCCTTGCCGAAACCGGGGCTCCGGCCCTTCCTGCCGGCGGATCTGCCGCTCCTCGTCGACATCTACGAGGAGAGCATCGCCGAACTGACGGGCGAGGATTACAGCGAGAGCCAGCAGGAGGCCTGGATCGCTCGCGCCGAGGACGATTCCTTCGCCGAGAGGCTCACGAAGAGCCTGACCCTGATCGCCACCGTCGAAGGCTCTCCGGTGGGCTTCATCGCGCTGAAGGACAACGAGCTGATCGATCTGTTCTACGTGCATCCCGCGGCCGCCGGCCAGGGGATCGGCACGATGCTCTACGACGCCGTCGAGAAGCTCGCCGGCGCGCGCGGCGCTGCCCGCCTCGAGGCGGAGGTCAGCGACAATGCGCTGCCCTTCTTCCAGAAGCACGGCTTCCAGCCGCAGCGTCGCAATACCATGCCGCTCGGCGACGAATGGCTCGGCACCACCACCATGGAAAAGCGTCTGACGCCCCAGGAAGACAGGAAGTTGTCGTCATGAGCCGCGAGCGCATCACCCTCTTCGACACCACCCTGCGCGACGGGGCACAGACGACCGGCGTGGACTTCTCCCTCGAGGACAAGAAGGCGATCGCCACGCTCCTCGACAGGCTCGGCATCGACTACGTGGAAGGCGGCTATCCGGGCGCGAACCCGCTCGATACCGCGTTCTTCGCCGAGAAGCGCACGAAGAACGCCAAGTTCACCGCATTCGGCATGACGAAGCGTGCGGGGCGTTCCGCGTCGAACGATCCGGGTGTTGCGGCGCTGCTCGAGGCCGAGGCGGACGCGATCTGCTTCGTGGCCAAGTCGTGGGACTACCATGTGCGGGTGGCGCTCGAGACCACCCCGGAGGAGAACCTCGCGGGCATCCATGAGAGCGTCGAGGCCGCCCGCGCGAAAGGCCGCGAGGTGCTCGTCGACTGCGAGCACTTCTTCGACGGCTACAAGGCTAACCCGGATTATGCGCTCTCCTGCGTGAAGACCGCCTACGAGGCCGGCGCGCGGTGGATCGTGCTCTGCGACACCAACGGCGGCACCCTTCCTCACGAGGTGACGGAGATCGTCACGGCGGTCTCCAAGGTCGTGCCGGGCCGGCATCTCGGCATCCATGCCCATGACGATTGCGGCTGTGCGGTCGCCAACTCGCTCGCGGCCGTGGAAGCCGGCGCCCGTCAGATCCAGGGCACGCTCAACGGGCTCGGCGAGCGCTGCGGCAACGCCAATCTGATCACGCTCATCGGCGCCCTGAAGCTGAAGGACGGCTATGCGGCCCGCTTCGATCTCGGCGTGACGGACGACGCGCTGGGCCAGCTGACCCATGTGTCACGGCAGGTGGACGAGATCCTCAACCGGCAGCCGAACCGCCATGCACCCTTCGTGGGGGCGAGCGCCTTCGCTACGAAGGCTGGCATCCACGCCTCCGCGGTGCTGAAGGATCCCCGCACCTATGAGCATGTCGAGCCGGAAGTCGTCGGAAACGCGCGCAGGCTTCTCGTCTCCGACCAGGGCGGGCAGTCGAACATTCTGGCCGAGCTGAAGCGCTGCGGCTTCGCGCTCGAAAGGGGCGATGCGCGGATCGCACGGGTGCTCGACGAGGTGAAGCGCAAGGAGGCGCAGGGCTTCGCGTTCGAAGGCGCGGACGCGTCGTTCTACGTGCTGGTCAAGCGCATGCTGGGCGAGGTGCCGGCCTTCTTCGACGTGGAGCGCTTCTCCGTCAACGTGGAGCGCCGCTTCAACGCGGTCGGCGAACTCGTCACCGCCTCGGAGGCCATCGTGAAGGTGCGCGTGGGCGACGAGGTGCTGATCTCCGCCGCGGAGGGCAACGGTCCGGTGAACGCGCTGGACGTCGCCCTGCGCAAGGATCTCGGCAAGTACCAGAACCTGATCCAGGACTTGGAACTGGTGGACTACAAGGTCCGCATCTACCAGGGCGGCTCGGATGCCGTCACCCGCGTGCTGATCGAGTTCACGGATGGTTCGGGCGAGCGCTGGACCACCATCGGAGTGTCCCCCAACATCATCGACGCATCGTTCCAGGCCCTGACGGATTCGATGGTCTACAAGCTGTTGAAGGCGGGCGCGTCGCTCTAGATTCGATCGCCACGCTCTTCTGCGCGCAGGCACCCTCATGAACGTTTCGATCCTGCTGCCGCTCTTGGGAATCCTCCTGGGCGGCGTGTTCCTCGCGTCCCAGGCGCCGATCAACGCGGCCCTGGCGAAGGCCCTCGGCGATCCGGTGCTTGCGGCCTGCATCTCGTTCGGGATCGGCTTCGTCGTCCTGGCGGCGATCAGTGCCTTCCGCGGGGCGTGGCCCTCGGGCAGCGCCGCGGGCTCGGCTCCCTGGTGGTCCTGGCTTGGTGGGGTTCTCGGGGCTTTCTATGTGGCCGTCGTGATCTGGGGCGTGCCGCAGCTCGGCGTGGTCAGCACCGTGGCGGCCCTGGTCTTCGGCCAGGTGGCCGCCGCGCTGATCCTGGACGCGGTGGGAGCCTTCGGCCTCCCCGTGCAGGCGATCACGTGGCAGCGGCTGGTGGCGGCAGGCATGATCCTGGGCGGGCTCGTGCTGTCCCGTACAGGCTGAGGCTCTGACCTAGAACTGGCTTTCGATCGCCTCTTCGTTACTGACGATTCCGATCCGCCGGGCCGCATCCTCGACCATGGGGATGACCTCCTCGACCCGTTCCGCCACGAGGTAGTTGAGCTCCAGGCCAGGGCGGATGAAGCCCTGTTCGCGCATATGGGCGATCAGGGTGAGAAGCGGCTTCCAGAAGCCCTTGGTGCTCAGCATCAGGATCGGTTTGGTGTGCCGGCCGAGCTGCGACCAGGTCATCTGTTCGACCAGTTCCTCCAGGGTCCCGATGCCGCCGGGCAAAGCCACGAAAGCGTCGGCTTTCTCGAACATCAGGCGCTTGCGGGTGTGCATGTCGGGAACGACGATGGTTTCCTGCACGTCGTCGAGGAGCTTCTCGCGGGATTTCAGAAAGTCTGGGATGATCCCTGTGACATAACCGCCGTGATCGAGCACGGACTGGGCGACAGTGCCCATGAGGCCCACATTGCCGCCGCCATAGACGAGATTGATCTCTCGTTCGGCCATGAGGCGGCCCAATAACGCCGCATTCTCAGCGAAAACGGGATCGTCCCCGAAGCCGGAGCCGCAATAAACGCAGATGGATTTGATCGGTCTGTTGGATGACATGGGCATTTCGGGGAGGCGGGGAGCCTCCCGCGCTGAGTCGTCGTAGAGCATTAATTGTCCTTTATGGCCGTAGCCTTTTGAAAGATAAACGGTTTAAATGCACGAAAGTGCCGCGTTCGAGAAAAGACCATGGCGGATCCGAGGGAAATAAAAGGTACAATCGCGTTGCTTGGCGCCGCTGCTGCAGCCGTTGTCGCAGTCCTTCTCGGGGTGCTTTACTGGTCCTGGTCCGGCAAGCCGGAAGCCTCCCAGAATGCCGCGCCCGCTCAAACGGCCCAGACTCCCACGCCTGGCGCGCCAGGGCCGGGCCAGCAAGCAGCCGCCAAGCCGGCCGCTTCCAGCGAGGCTCCCGCGGCAAAGCCCAAGGACACGCCCATCGCGCCATCCTTCGACCTCGTGCGGGTCGAACCGGACGGCGAGAGCGTGATCGCCGGCCGCGCCGCTCCCGGGGCGACGATCGAATTGCTGAGAGGCGATCAGGTCCATGCCCGTGCCGCGGCCGATGCCTCGGGCCTGTTCGCCATCGTGCCTCCGCCCCTGCCGCCCGGCTCCCATCTTGTCGCGCTGCAATCCATTGCGCCGGATGGAACCCGCCAGCGCTCGGCGCAGAGCGTCACGGTTGTCATCTCCGATGCCAAGACGCGGCCCCTCGTGACCCTGACGGCTCCGGACCAGCCGACGGTGGTGCTGTCGAACCCCGAGCCGCCGGCCAAGGTGGCCGAGGAGCCGAAATCCGACACCAAGACGGCTGACACCCAGCCGGTCGCGCCTCCGCCGGCCGCACAGCAGCAGGCCGGCCTCGCGCCGACGGTGTCCCCGCCGCCAGCCGCTCCTGGGCAGCCCGCCCAACCGGCCCCGCGGCCGGAGATCAAGATCGTGACCGTCGAGGCCGAGGAGGGGAAGCTCTTCGTGTCCGGCCTGTCTGCCCCGGGGGCGACCGTGCGCCTCTATCTCAACGAGAGCCTCATCGCGCCGGGCGGGGCAGGCGGCGACGGCAAGGTGTCGTTCTCGATCGGGAGCGGCGTAAGGCCGGGCGACTACCGGATCCGCCTCGATGACGTGGACCCGGTCTCGGGGCAGGTTCGCTCCCGCGCCGAGGTGGGCTTCAACGTGCCGGTCCAGGTCGCGTCGGCTCAGCCGCAGACTGCCGGATCGTCGCCGTCCGCAGGCTCGTCGGCCCCTGCTTCCCGGGAGGTGGCCTCCGCTCTGCCGGAAGGACAGATGGCCAGCGTCGGGTCGGTGGTCATCCCCAACATCAACACCACCATCGTGTCGCGTGGCGACAATCTCTGGCGGATCAGCCAGCGGATCTACGGCAAGGGTCTTCGCTACACGGTGATCTACGGCGCGAACCAGGAGCAGATCCGCAATCCAGACCTGATCTATCCCGGTCAGGTCTTCGTGCTGCCGGGCGATCAGGCTCCCAAGAGCAACTGAGAGCAATTGAGCCGGACCGCTCATCGGTCGGATATCCACCGCGACCTCATCACCGGCACATGGCCGGTGATCCCGCGTGCTTGAGGCTCAGTGCCTTTCCGATCGAGATGGCCGGCACGAGGCCGGGCATCACGTCCGGGTTCCATCGCCCGGCCTCCTCGGTCTCCAAGCGATCGAGGGACATCGGGAACGCTGTGCTCCGCTGAAACCTGGAACAATGACAGACTTGGGGTGAATTCACCCGTCCAATCGCCTATATCGGGACCTAACACCTCGATTGGATTCTCGCGTATGCCTCCCTCCACCGCCGTCCCGACGACGAGCGCTGCTGCGCCAAAGCCCAAAGGCTTGGCGGCCACCTGGACGAAACTCTGGCCCTATCTCTGGCCGCACGGCCGGCCGGACCTTCAGCGCCGCGTCTTCCTCGCCTTCGGGCTGCTTCTGGTAGCCAAGGGCGTCACCATGGTGACGCCGTTCGCCTTTAAATGGGCCACGGATGCGCTCGTGGCGGCCACGGGAGGCACTGCCCAGGGAGCCGAGGCGGCCGCGACGGCAGGCTCCTGGCTCTGGAAGGCGCCGATCCTGCTCACCGCGATCTACGGCCTTACCCGCATCCTCATGGCGGTCCTGACCCAGATGCGCGACGGCCTCTTCGCTAAGGTCGCCATGCACGCGGTCCGCAACCTGGCGCTCCAGACCTTCGAGCACATGCACCGCCTGTCCCTGCGCTTCCATCTGGAACGCAAGACCGGCGGCCTGACCCGCGTGCTGGAGCGCGGCCGCGAGGGCATTGAGGAGCTGTCGCGCCTCGTGGTTCTGACCCTCGTGCCGACGATCCTCGAGTTCGTTCTGGTTCTCGGACTGCTCGCCTGGGAGTTCAACTGGCTCTATTCCGCCGTCGTGTTCGTCATGGTGGTCGTCTACCTCGCCTATACCTACAAGGCGACCCAGTGGCGGATTTCGATCCGCAAGCAGATGAACGATTCGGACACGGATGCGAACACCAAGGCGGTGGACTCGCTCCTGAACTACGAGACGGTGAAGTATTTCGGCGCCGAGCAGCGCGAGACCGCCCGCTACGATCGTTCCATGGCGAAGTTCGAGAGCGCCTCCACCCAGACTTACACGTCGCTGGCGGTGCTCAACGCCGGCCAAGCGGTGATCTTCTCCATCGGCATGGCCATCGTCATGGTGCTGGCCGCCCGGGACATCATGGCTGGGCGGGCCTCCATCGGCAGCTTCGTGCTCGTCAACGCCATGCTGGTGCAGCTCTATATCCCGCTGAACTTCATGGGCATGCTCTACCGGGAGATCAAACAGGCCCTGATCGATATCGACGACATGTTCGCGATCATTGAGCGCAATCCCGAGATTCAGGACAAGCCCGGCGCCAGGCCGCTCCAGGTTGCGCAGGGCGTCGTTCGATTCGAGGACGTGCATTTCGCCTATATTCCCGAGCGCCCGATCCTCAAGGGCGTGAGCTTCGAGGTTCCGGCCGGCCATACGGTGGCGATCGTCGGTCCGTCCGGCGCCGGCAAGTCGACGATCTCACGGCTGCTGTTCCGCTTCTACGAGCCCACGAGCGGGCGCATCCTCATCGACGGGCAGAACATCGCCGAGGTGCAGCAGGGCTCCCTGCGCAAGGTCATCGGCATGGTCCCCCAGGACACGGTGCTGTTCAACGACACCATCGGGTACAACATCCAGTACGGCCGCTGGGATGCAAGTCCGGACGAAGTGAGGGAGGCCGCGCGCCTTGCCCAGATCGACCGGTTCATCGGACTCCTGCCGGAGGGCTACGACACGCCGGTGGGCGAGCGCGGCCTGAAACTGTCAGGGGGCGAGAAGCAGCGGGTGGCGATCGCCCGCACGATCCTGAAAAGCCCTCCGATCCTGGTCCTCGACGAGGCGACCTCGGCGCTCGACACCTTCACCGAGAAGGAGATTCAGGACGCTCTCGACCGGGTCAGCCGGGGGCGCACCACCCTGGTGATCGCCCATCGGTTGTCCACAGTCATCGGGGCCGACGAGATCATCGTCCTCGATCAGGGCAGGGTGGTCGAGCGCGGCGACCATGGGAGCCTCCTGGCCCTCGGCGGGGTCTATGCCGCCATGTGGAACCGCCAGCGCGAGGCGGATCAGGCGCGCGAGACCCTCAAGCGGGCCGAGGAGGAGGAGCGCAGCCCCGAGAGCGTGGCAGGTTGACGGAAGCGTCTGCGCCTGCCATCCCCTGGCAAACCTTCTCAAGGCTGTGAAAGAATGACCGATATCCTGGAATCGATGCGCCGCATCTTCGTGCCGATCCACAAGGAGGGCTATCCCTTCATCCTGATCGCGCTGTTTGCGACGATCGTGCTGGCGTGGCTGTGGTCGCCGCTCGGCTGGATCGGGACGATCCTGACCGTGTGGGTCTGCTACTTCTTCCGCGACCCTCCGCGGGTGACGCCGATCCGGGAAGGCTTGGTGGTCTCCCCGGCGGACGGACGAGTGAATCTCATCACCACCGCTGTGCCCCCGGCCGAGCTCGACCTGCCGCCCGAGCCGATGACCCGCATCTCGGTCTTCATGAACGTGTTCGACTGCCACGTGAACCGCTCTCCGGTCACCGGCCGGATTGCCCAGATCCTCTACACGCCGGGCCTCTTCCTCAATGCCGAGCTCGACAAGGCGAGCGAGGACAACGAGCGCAACGCCCTGGTGATCGAGACGGCCGGCACCAAGATCGGCGTGGTCCAGATCGCCGGCCTCGTGGCGCGGCGCATCGTATCGTTCGTGAAGATCGGCGATCATCTGAGCACCGGCGAGCGCTTCGGCCTGATCCGCTTCGGCTCCCGTCTCGACATCTTCGTACCGCTCGACGCCCAGGTGCTCGTCGGCCTCGGCCAGACGGCGGTCGCCGGAGAGACGGTGCTGGCCGACCTCACCGCCAACGAGCCCGCGCGTCAGTACCGGGTGGGCTGACGCCTTTTGCCCGCGGGAAAGGCCTCCTTCCCGCGGTCTTTCCTTACGGAACCGTTGACCGCATTCTGCGCTTCTCCCATGGTTCGCAAACGGCCGAGCTCGGGCTGGATCCCCGCCATCGTCAAGCCCGAAAGTGGACGCCGTTTTCGGGGTTTAGCCGACGATCGCCTTTTTGAAGAGCGCATCCTTCAAAAGGGAAAACCGGGTCCACTTTTCCGTACGATGCGCTAGGTTGTTGCCATGAGTGACCTTTTCCCGCCCTTCGCCCCGGATCCGAACGAGCCGCGCAAGCGCCTCTTCAAGCCGGTTCCGTTCCGGATGATCGCCCCCAACATCATCACCCTGATCGCCCTCTGCCTGGGGCTCTGGGCGATCCGGCTGGCCTTTGACGGGCAATACGAGAGGGCCGTGGTGGCGGTGATCGTGGCCGCCTTCCTGGACGGCGTCGACGGGCGGATCGCCCGCCTTCTGAAGGGAACCTCCCGGTTCGGCGCCGAACTCGACTCCCTGGCAGACTTCCTGAACTTCGGCGTCACCCCGGCGCTGATCCTCTACAGCTTCGTCCTGCACGAGCTCGGACGGGTGGGCTGGATCGGTTCGCTCGTGCTCGCCATCGCGGCGGCGCTGCGCCTGGCCCGGTTCAACGTGATGATCGACGATCCCAACCGGCCCGAATGGAAGAAGAATTTCTTCGTCGGCATGGCGGCTCCCATGGGCGCCATGAGCGCCCTTCTGCCGCTCTACCTCTCCTTCCTCGGCGTTCCCATCCAGGGTTCGTCCGTCGGGCCGGTCATCCTGGTCTACGTTGTGGGCATTGCGTTTCTCATGGTGTCGACGATCCCGACCTATTCGGGAAAGACGATGGGCAAGTACGTGCCGCGCCAGTGGGTGCTGCCGATCTTCGTTCTGTCCGTGGCGGCGTTCGGCCTCCTCGTCAGCTTTCCGTGGGAAATGCTCAGCCTGATCACGGTGGCGTTCCTGCTGCTGATCCCGGTCAGCGTGGTGCGCTATCGCAAGCTCGAGCGGCTCGATGCCAAGAACGACCCGGTGGCCAAGAAAGACCCGCTGGCCAAGAACGACCCGCTGGTGAAGCCGTCGTCCGCCGGCACCGAGCCGCCCATCGTCTGATCGGCTTGATTCGCCTGCGCCCGGTGCCATTTTGTGACCCGGCGTAGCTATTGCCTTGATGAGTATCCTTGAAGGGCCCGACGGGGCCGGAGCGTGGAGAGAAAAGTGGCGTCTTCTTCCGAGGTGTCGAATCCCAGCTGGCGTCCGAAGCTCGTTCTCGCCTCCGCGTCGCCGCGCAGGCTCGGCCTCCTGCAGCAGGCCGGCATCGAGCCGGACGCCCTTCTGCCGGCGGATGTGGACGAGACGCCCCTCAAGAACGAGGGCGCCAAGGAGTTGGCCAAGCGCCTCGCCCGCTCCAAGGCGGAGGTGGCCCGGAAGGTGGCCCGGGCGCGCGAGGACCTGAAGGACTCCTACATCCTGTCGGCCGATACGGTCGTGGTGGTCGGCAAGCGCGTCCTGCCCAAGGCGGAACTCGTCGACGAGGCCGCCGGCTGCCTGAGGCTGCTCTCGGGGCGTGCCCACCGGGTCTACACCTCGGTCTGCCTGATCACCCCGCGGGATTCGGTCCGCGAGCGCCTGGTGGAGACCCGTGTGCGTTTCAAGCGTCTCTCCCGGGATGAGTTCGAGCGCTATCTCGCCTCCGGCGAGTGGCGCGGGAAGGCCGGCGGCTATGCCATCCAGGGCCTTGCCGGCACCTTCGTGGTCAAGCTGGTGGGCTCCTATTCCAACGTGGTCGGCCTGCCTCTCTACGAGGCCGCGGCCCTGCTCGACGGGGAGGGGTATCCCGTCCGCTTCAGCTGGCTCAGTGCGGCCTGAGGCCGGGTTGCCCATCCTCCGGACCGACTTGCGCGGCATGGCGCCTGCAACCACCTAGTTGCTCTGCATGGAAAGGACGCGCATGTGAACGCCGCCAACGAGAACAAACCCCTGGCTTCCTCCGGCAAGTGCCCGATCTGCGGCAAGCCCGCCCAGCCGGACTACCGGCCCTTCTGCTCGAGGCGCTGCGCCGACGTGGACCTGAACCGCTGGCTGTCGGGCAGCTACGCGATCCCAGCGGTCGAGAACGAGGAAGACGACAAGGACGAGGACGGGCGTGAGGCCTGAGCGGCAAATTCCCGGCATTTTTGTCGTCCGAGACGCTGGACATGCGGCCCCGGTCTGACTATACACCCCTCCACGACGCGCACGGCTCCGCCGCGCTTCGGATGCCCAGGTAGCTCAGTTGGTAGAGCATGCGACTGAAAATCGCAGTGTCGGTGGTTCGATTCCGCCCCTGGGCACCACTTCTCTTTTCCTAATGTCTCGAATGTTCGAAGCGCGGGCCTGTTGAGGTGCTGCCCTTTGCTGTTGCCCGTTAGGTTCCCATCCTGGTCCGTGGGCTCGTCCACCGTTCCCTCGGCCGCGCCCGAATGCGGGCCGGCCAGCAGAATTCGAGAGACCAACAGATTAGTCTGCCGACACGTGGACCGAGACAATAAAGCGCGGTAGCTTATGCAGTGGTGGGGATGATCAACAGGGGGGAGACACTCCCTGGCATCGTTTGGGGGCGGCACCGTGTTCACGTTTCTTGCTCAGTTCTTCCTTGGAGAGCCACCGCGGCAGCAAGATTTCGACGTTGGGCCGATCTATCACTCTCCCAACCTGCACGCATTTTTCATGTTCGGCCTCATCCTGTTCTGCATGTGCGTGGCTCCGGCCGTGCTCGCCCTGTGGAAGTCTCAAAGGCAGGGATGGGCGCTCGGGATTGGACTGAGCCTCATCATCGCGGCCGCTGTGGCGTCAGGCGGTGTTTACGCCAGCGGGTACTCGGAGGCGAAGTATCCGGGCTTTCACGTGAAGGCAGCCAGGAGCTTCTGAGCCGCAAATCGAGCCGACGTCCAGACGCCAGTTCGTGTTCGGTGAATCGCGGCCATCACCTCTCGTCGATCGCGATGGCGTTGCGGGAGCCGAGCATGGAATGGATTGACGAGAAGGCTCGTCCGACCCTGGAACCTTGATGACGCGTTGCGCGCGGTCAGGTCTGCAGAGGCAAACCGAGATGGTGGGAGTTAGAACAGCTCAGTCAGTGACTGGCTCGCCGCAGCTTTCGGCACAAAGGACTCAATCGGTCGTGGCCGAAAGGCGGATCCACATTTCCGCAGGATGCGCTAGGCTTCGCGCATACCACGAGGATCGGAGCGCTTCATGACCGGCTATGGCGACACCTACTATGCCCGCACGCTCACGGATGCGGCGCGCTGCTCCTCGCTTGAGGGCGCCGTGAGCGCCGACGTCGTCATCGTGGGTGGTGGATTGGCTGGTCTCACGGCCGCTCTCGAACTCGCGCGGGCAGGGCGCTCGGTGGTGGTTCTGGAGGCGGAGCGTGTCGGATGGGGAGCGTCCGGCCGCAATGGCGGCTTCGTCGGTCCTGGCTATGCGACGAGCCTTGCCAACATCACCCGCATGGTGGGAGCCGACCAGGCGAAGGCTCTGCATCGGCTGTCGATCGAAGGCGTGCGTATCGTCGAAGACAACCTCAACACTCTCGGCATGACCGACAATGCTCGCGTCTATGGCAAGATGAGCGTTCTCCGATACCATGATCCCGACGGCCTTGCGCGCCAGTGCGAGATGATGAAGCGGGAATTCGATTACCGCCTCGAGGTGATGCCGACCGACGCCGTCAGGGACGTCCTGCGGTCGTCGAAATACTATCAGGCGCTCTACGATCCTGCCTCCTTTCACTTCCACCCGCTCAACTACGCCCGCGCCCTGGCGAAGGCGATCCAGGACCTGAACGGACGAATCTTCGAAGAATCACGCGTGGTCGGCTGCGATCTCGAAGGAGCCGAGAAGATCGTCAGGACGGAGCGGGGAGAGGTGAGGGCCCGTGACGTCGTTCTGGCGGGAGGCGGGTATACGGACAATCTCGTGCCGCGCCTGCGCCGGAGCATCCTGCCGATCGCCACTTATGTGCTCCTGACCGAGGCCGCGCCTGAGAAGATCGCCCAGGCCGTCCGGACACCCATGGCGATCAGCGACAACCGTCGTGCGGGCGATTACTACCGCTTGGTGGACGGGGGAACCCGGCTTCTCTGGGGTGGCCGGATTACCACGCAGACGACGGAGCCCCGCCGCCTGGCTGACATGATGCGCAGAACGATGGTCTCCACCTATCCGCAGCTCGAGGGCGTTCGCGTGGAGACGGCCTGGTCCGGCCTGATGGCCTATGCACGCCACCTGATGCCTTTGATCGGGAAGCTCCAGCCCGGAGTCTGGCACGTGTTCGGATTCGGAGGTCGCGGCATGAACACGACGGCTATCGGCGGGCGCGTCATCGCGGAAGGCATTCTCGGCACGAGCGACCGTTACCGGCGCTACGAGCCCTTCGGTCTCGCGTGGAACGGAGGTCCGTTTGGAGTGGCAGCCGCGCAGCTCACGTACTGGACCTATCAGGCCATGGATCTCGCGAAGGAACGCCGGGCGGCCCGCGCGGCCTGAAGGGTGTCCGTCGCTAGCGCATCGTGCGGCCCCGGCTTTCCGCACGATGCGCCGCTCAGGAAGGGATTGAGCATCGGATCCGTGCTCTAGGCTAGTCGTGGCCGAGACGCATGCGCCGTTCCAGGAACCGGCTGTAGGCGCCCATGCCGTAGGAGAACACCAGGAACACGACGGCTGCGAAGACGTAGCCCTCCAGAACAGCGATGCCGACCCAGTTCGGATCCGTCATCGCCGTGCGGACGGTCGACAGAAAGTCGAGCAGGCCAATGATCGTCACGAGAGTCGTGTCCTGGAAGAACCCGATGGAGATGTTGACCAGCGGCGGAATGGCGATCTTCAGGGCCTGCGGCAGAACGACGAGACGCATGGCCTGCCAGTAATGCAGACCCATGGCGCTCGCCGCCTCGTGCTGCCCGCGCGGAATGGCCTGCAGGCCGCCGCGGACCGCCTCGGCGATATAGGCAGCGGCGAAGATGATGATGGCGATCTGCGCCCGCAGCAGCTTGTCGACCGTGATCCCGCTCGGCATGAAGAGCGGCAGCATCACGGACGCCATGAACAGGATGCTGATGAGAGGCACGCCCCGGATCACCTCGATGAACACGATGGCGATCACCCGAATGGCGGGAAGCTTCGATGAGCGGGCGAGCGCAAGGACGACCCCGAGCGGAAATCCCAAGGCAAGCCCGACCGCAGAGAGCAGGAACGAGAGAGGCAGGCCACTCCATTGGGTCGTCGGCACGTAGGGCAGACCGAGAACGCCGCCGCCAATCAGGATCGCCGTCGCCACGATCGTGACGCCCCAAAGCGCGATGAGATTTCTGTTCCAGAAGCGCGGGATCATGGTGATCGCGATCGCACCCAGGAAGAGCACCATGGCGAGAAGCACGCGCCAGTGTTCGTCGTAGGGATAGACGCCGAAGATCATGAATCGAAGCTTCGCTTCGTAGAAGGGCCAGCAGGCCCCATGCCCGACCTTGCAGGCCTGGGCTCCACCTTCGGTCACGGCCCGCGTCACGAGCCAGCCATAGGCTCCCTTCACCCCGAGCCACAGGATCCACAGGCAGGCCAATGTGATGACGGCGTTGACGGGCGTTCCGAAGAGAGGCTTGAGCGTGCGATGCAGAAGCCGGCGCTCCACGCCCGGCTCTCTCTGCAACGGCATCTTGACCTGGGCTTCGGCGATGTCGGTCGCGGTCGTCATAGCTCAACGCTCCTTCAGCGCGACGCGGCTGTTGTACCAGTTCATGAACACGGAAATCGTGATCGACAGGCCGAGATAGACCAGCATGAAGATCGCGATACCCTCGATCGCCTGGCCGGTCTGGTTCATGGTCGTGTTCGATACCATGACGAGATCCGGATAGCCGATGGCGATCGCAAGCGACGAGTTCTTGAACAAGCTCAGGTAGCTGCTGGTGAGGGGCGGGATGATGACGCGCAGTGCCTGAGGCAGGACCACGAGGCGCATGGTCAATCCGTCCCGCAGACCCAGCGCACGGGCAGCCTCCCATTGACCCTTGCGTACGGAGAGAATGCCGCTCCGCACGATCTCGGCGATGCCGGCTGACGCGGACAGAGCAAGGCCGACGAGAAGGGCGGTGAATTCCGGCCTGAGCTGGGCACCGCCCGTCAGACGGAAGCGTCCCTTTTCCGGAAGGTCGACCGCAAAGTCGGGTTGCACGAGCAGAAGCGCGAGAACCGGCGGGAGCAGAACCGCCAGGACGATCCAGGGCCACAGGGCTCGTACGTTGCCGGTTCTGATCCGCTCGGCGGTCGCCCGGCGGTGAAAGATGACACCCAGGATACCGCCGAAGACGAGCGCCAGAAGAACGGTCGTGTGCGCGCTGGTCCACACGAGGGACGGCACGGTCAGGCCGCTGTTGCTGAGAAAGACGTGCGGCAGAATCTCCCATGCTTCCCGGACGGACGGCAGGCTCGTGACGATCAAGGCATACCAGAGGAAGAGATAGAGAAGCAGAGGCACGTTGCGAAGCGCCTCGACATAGAGGAAAGCCAAGAAGGCCAGCAGCGGATTGCGGGAGAGGCGGGCGATGCCCACGACAAGCCCGAGGATCGTCGCGAGAACGACGCTCCAGGCCGAGACCCAGACCGTATTGACGATTCCGGCCAGGATCGCACGTCCATAGGTGTCCGTGGGCTTGTAGTCGATCAGGGTCTGGCTGATCACGAAGCCTGCTTCACGGCTGAGATAGCCGAAGCCCGTCGCAATGTTCTGCTCCGCGAGCTTCTGCGACACGTTCGAGAACAGATACAATCCCAGAAGGACGATGCCCGCGACGGCGATCACCTGATAGAGAATGGCACGGAACCGCAGATTGTAGAGAAGTCTCGTCCCACTCATCGCATCGGCGCGCATGATGATCCTTTCCGGACAGAACCGAAGGCGAGCGGGCGACCGCGAGGCCGCCCGCCGATCTCAGGTTACCGGAACGGCGGCGCGTAAAGCAGGCCGCCCTTGGTCCAGAGTTCGTTCGGACCGCGCGTCAGGCCCAGCCGGGTCTTCGGCCCGAGATTGCGATCGAAGACTTCTCCGTAGTTCCCGACGGACTTGATGATGTTGTAGCCCCACTTGTTGTCGAGGCCGAGCATCTTGCCGAAATCGCCGTTCACGCCGAGCATGCGCTGGACTTCCGGGTCCTCGCTCTTGAGGAACTCGTCCACATTTGCCTGCGTGACACCCTTCTCCTCCGCCCCGATGAGCGTATAGACGGACCAGTTCAGAATATCGCGCCAGTTTGGGTCGTTCTGACGGATCGTCGGCGCAAGCGGCTCCTTCGAGATGGTCTCGGGCAGAACCACGTATTGCGACGGATCATTGGCGATGGCGCGGACGGAGGCAAGGTCCGAGCGATCGGTGGTGATGGCGTCGCAGCGTCCGTTGAAGAACGCATTTCGCCATTCATCCGAGTTCTCGAACACCACGGACTCGTACTTGATGTTCTTGGGACGGAAGAAGTCTTCCAGGTTCTGGAGCGTCGTGGTGCCGGGCAGGAGGCAGATGGCGGCATCGGCGAGTTCGCTGGCGCTCTTCACGTTGAGCTTGGAGGGAGCCATCAAGCCCTGACCATCGTAGAACACGACAGGGCCGAAATCGAGCCCGAGGGATGCGTCGCGCGTGAAGCTCCAGGTGTTCTGGCGGGACAGGATGTCCACCTCTCCGGACTGAACGGCCTGGAAGCGGACATTGGTGTTCAGCGGAACGTACTCGACCTTGTCGGGATCAGCGAAGACGGCGGCCGATACGGCGCGGCAGATGTCGACGTCGAAACCGCGCCGAACGCCCTTGTCGTCGGCATAGGAAAAGCCCGGGGCGACCGGCGACACGCCGCACAGAATCTTGCCGCGCTTCTTGACCGTGTCGAGTGTCGACTGAGCGGATGCCGGCGCTGCCGAAACAGCGGCGACGCTGGCGATGAGGCTCATTGCGAGCCAACGAACCATGGATTTTGGCTGTATCATAGCACTCCCTCTTCTCTGCGCCTTATCTGGTCGCTGAAGCGTAAAGCTAGACCCGAAACAACAATGGTTTCAAGGACTGATTTTCCTAGCGTGAGGCGTTTGAGACCTTGCTGATTGACTAAAAGGTATGCAAACTCGCCCGCGTTCAACCGCAGCGACTGCTGCACCCGCCCTTGCTGCGCGAGTGGTCCATGCCGATCCTTCCCAAAGCCGACATCGTCCTCACGAACGGCCGCGTCTTTCTTGGTTTCTCAGAACAGGTGACCGAAGCCATCGCCCTCTGGGCCGGGCAGGTCTTGGCCGCGGGAACCTCCGCCGACATGGAGCCTCTCATCGGGCCGGCGACCCGGGTGATCGACCTTCGCGGACGCCTCGCAACGCCCGGTCTGTGCGATTCACACATGCATCTTCTCCCCTATGGGGTGATCATGGGACATGTGGATGTGCGTGCCTCTTCCGCCCCGACCCTTGCTTCCCTGCTCGAAAAGGTGCGGCAGCGCGCCTCAATGACGCCGCCGGGCCACTGGATTCAGGGGCGCGGATACGATCAGTTCGAGCTCGACGTCGGACGTCATCCGCTGCGGGAGGAACTCGATGCGGTGGCGCCCGAACATCCCGTTGCGATTGTCAGGGCATGCGGCCATGTGACGATCTGCAATTCGAAGGCGCTCGAATTGGCCGGCATCGACGAGACGACGCCCGTTCCGCAGGGCGGCGCCATCGAGCAGCGAGACGGTCGGCTGACCGGCCTGCTGGCCGAGACCGGTCGTGATCGCCTCAAGGCTGTGCTGCCGGAGCCGACCGATCAGGAGCTCGTTCAAGCCATCGACGATGCCGGCCGGGCCTGCCTGTCCTACGGCATCACCAGCGTCATGGATGCAGGCGTGGGAATGAGGGCGGGCTACCGCGAGGTGGCCGCCTATCGCACGGCCCAGCGCCTCGGTCGTCTGCCGGTGCGGACGACCCAATGCCTGCTTGGAGGGCCGGGCGGGATCGTGGAGCAGGCCTATGCGGATGGCGTGGTGACCGGCGTGGGGGATTCCATGCTGCGGGTCGGACCGGTCAAGATCTTCACCGACGGCAGCGCTGGCGGCCGGACGGCCGCGATGAGCGAGCCTTATGTCGGAGAGCCGCGAACCACCGGTCTGATGCTTCTGCACGACAACGAGATGAACGACCTCGTGCACGATTACCATGCCAAGGGCTATCAGCTTGCGGTCCACGCGATCGGCGACGCCGCCATCGAGCAGACCCTCAACGCGTTCGAGCTTGCCCTCGAGGCGATGCCGGATCCCGATCGTCGCCATCGCATCGAGCATGCGGGCTATGCCAGAGCGGATCAGAACGACCGAATGAAGCGCCTCGGCGTTCAGCCGGTGCCGCAGCCGGTGTTCATCTATGATTTCGGCGACCTGTATGTTTCAGTGGTCGGCGAAAAGCGCGCGAAACCGTCCTATCCCCTCCGGACGTGGATCGACCTTGGCTTCAAGCCTGCGGCCGGCAGTGACGCTCCGGTCTGCGACATCAATCCGTTCCCGAACTTCTTCTCCATGCTGACCCGCAAGACATCGCACGGAACCGTCATGGACGAGCGGGAAACGGTGTCGATCGAGCAGGCCATCATGGCCTTCACGGAATTCGGAGCCTACGTGAACAAGGCGGAGCATGAATGGGGACGCCTCGTCCCAGGCTTTGCGGCGGATATCGCGGTCTTCTCACGCGACATGCTGACGGCATCCCCTGAGGATATCCTCCATGATACCCGGTGCGATCTCACGATCCGCGGCGGCGAGGTCGTGTTCGACCGCCATGGCGAGACCACCCGCTGATTTCAGCGCATCGGACGAAACGCGAAAGGCCCCAGAGATCTCCGGGGCCTCTTTTCATACTGCGAGCGTCGCTCAAGGTTGATCAGCCGCGAACAGGAAAGACCCGGGGGCTCAGTTCTTCCAGACCGCGTCCGGCCCAGTCACGCTGGGGCGCAGCCGCAATCGCTTCCGCCTGACCCCGGCGCAGCATTTCGAGATCCTCATCGATGTCGAAGTCGAGAACCTCGCCATCCCGAACGACTTGGCGGCCGTCCACATAGACGTCCTTGATGGCCCTGTCATTGGCCGAATAGACGAGGCTGCGAACCGGCTCGTAGTCGGGCTGCATGTAGGGATTGGCCATGTCAACGACGGAGAAGTCGGCCTTGCAGCCGGGCGCTAGGCGGCCCAGATCGGGGCGGCGGATCATGTCGGCGCCGACGGCCGTGGCCGCCATGAACGCGTCGTGGGTCGTCGCCGCCGTGAAGCTTCCCCCCACGATGCGGCCCGCATAACAGGCCATGCGGAGTTCATCGAGCATGTTGTGCGGGAAGCTGTCGGTGCCGATCCCGCATCGGATGCCGGCCTTCACGTAGCGCGTCAGGGTGTTCAGGGCGATGCCGCGCCGGGCGAAAACCACAGGGCAATGCGCCACCTGGGCGCCGCTGTCGCGCAGGCGCTCGAAGTCGTTGGCGTGCGGCCAGTGCAGCCAAGGATGATCGTTCAGGAAGATGCAGTGGCCGATGATCGTGTCAGGGCCAAGCGCGCCGATCCTGTCCAGCCATTCGATGGGGGTGCAGCCATAGCGCCGCATGATCTCCTGGAACTCGACGACGCTCTGGGCGGCGTGGATCTGGATCGGCTGACCGCGCTCCCGCGCCGCATCGAGCGCATCGCGGATCTGTCCTTCGGTGCAGGTATCGATCTGGGCCGGGCCGATAAAGCCCGTGATGCGCCCGCTCGAGTGCTTCGAAGCGGCATCGGCAATCTCGATCGCCTCGCGCAGGAGCCGGTCGCCCGTCGCCGGATCGAGATCATAGTCGACCGAGTGGCCATTGGTGGTCTTCCAGGGGCCAGACCGGAACATGCCCCAGAGCACGGCCCGAATGCCGGTCTCGGCATATTCGTCGGCCCAGGACGCCCGCGGGCGACCGAGGTCGCAGATGGTCGTGACGCCGCTCTTCAGCAATTCCGATGTCGCGACACGCAGCGCCGGGCGCGTGTATTCCGGGCCGATCTGAAAGACCGGCATGAACTCGTAGAGCGAGCTCTGACCCAGACGCGGGCTGCCCAGTTCCTCGAGCATGCCCTTCCAGCCGGGCTCGTGTCCGGGATGGCTGTGGACATCCACGAATCCGGGAATGATCATCATTTTGCGGGCGTCGATCTCGGCGTCGACCGGACCGGCATAATCCTGTCCGACATGAACGATGTTGTTGCCTCGGATCGCGAAATCCGCGTTCCTGAGGTAGACATGGGATCGGGCAGCCTCCTCCCAGGCGACGATCCAATCGCAATTCCGGAAGAGGGTCGTCTTGGTGGCGCTGGTCATTGCAGGCTCCATGAAGGCAGAGAGGGGGCTGAACCGGAGGTATGAATAGATTTACGCCGTGACGGCGTCCGACAGACGCACGTGACCGACTGCCATGGCGACGGCGGCCTGGGTCGGTTCGACGATCGGAATCCCGACAGCCTGTTCCAGGGCCCTGCGATAACGGGCCATGCCGGCGCACCCCATCACGAGAACGTCGGCGCCGTGGGTGGTTTTCAGAGTGTTTCCGACGTCGATCATGCGCCCCAGCGTCCGATCCTCCTCGGACAGATCCGCAACGCCGAGCCCGATCGGCAGGTCGGCGGCGAAGCGGTCTAGGACGCCCATCGCGCCGAAATAGCGAAGGTGCCGCGGGATGGATGTGGGCAGGATCGCGATGACGCCGAACCGCTGTCCGAGGGTGAGCGCCGTCAGCACGCCGCATTCCGCAATTCCGAAGACGCGGCGCCCGCTCTGTTCGCGGAGGGCATGGAGACCCGGGTCCGAGAAGCACGCGATGACGAACGCGCCCGCGTCCTCCTCCAGCTCGGCGGCCTTGCGCAGCATGGGCATGATGACGCCGTCCACGTCGCGTTGCGACTGGATTCCGGGCGGTCCTTCGGCCAGGGACAGGCACACGATGTCCGGTCCATCGGCGCTGCGCAGAGGAGCCACGGCTCTGTCGATCGCCGCCATGACGGTCTGCGACGAGTTCGGGTTGATCACATAGACGGGCGATCCCATGGTGACCTCATCCTCAGCGAGCGAGCGGCAGGGAGTAGGGCGCAAGAACCGACAGGGAGCGACCTTGCGGATCGTCCCGTTCGGCCTGCCGGCAGGCGCGCTTCTGCGCATCACGCAGTTCCCGCACCGCGCCGTCATAGTCGAGATGGACGATGCATCTGTCCTTCACCACGGCTTGGCCGTCCACATAGACGTCGCGGATGGCGCGCTCCGCCGCGCAATGAATCAGATTGCGCAGCGGATCGTAGACCGGCTGCATGGCCGGATGGCTCAGATCCACCAGGGACAAATCCGCCTTGGCCCCGGTGGCAAGACGTCCGATGTCGTCCCGGCCGAGAGCGCGTGCGCCGCCGGTCGTGGCGGCCGAAAACAGGCCTCCGGTGTCGAGATCGAAGACGCTGCGGCCGGCGACGCGTGAGCAGATCAGCGCCTCGCGCATTTCCTCCAGCATGTTGAAGGGATAGCTGTCGGTGCCGAGCCCGACATTGACGCCCGCACGACGATAGGTCCCCAGGCTTTCCAGGGTCATGCCGCTGCGCGCGAAGGTGACCGGGCAATGAGCGACGGACGTGCCGCTCTCGGCCAAGCGCGCGAGGTCGTCTCGGCTGCGCTGCCGGGTCCAGGAATGGTGATCCAGAAAGATGCAATGGCCGAGGATCAGGTCAGAGCCGAGAATGCCCAGGCGCTCAAGCATCTTCGGTGCGGTCTCACCGGTCCGCCGCAGCAATTCCTCGTGCTCGGCCATGGTCTGCGCCGCATGGATGGTGATGCGCAGCCCGCGGCTGCGGGCCTCGCCAACCGCCATCTGCAGCAGCTCTTCGGAACACGTTTCGATCTGCGACGGGGCGACGACGCCGTCGATACGGCCGCTGGGATGTGCACGGGCCTCCTCCACGAAGGCCAGAGCGTCGGCATAGCGCTCGCGACCTCGGCCCTTGTTCCAGTCGAAGTCGAGACGATGGCTCCCGGCCATGCGCCATTGTGCCTCCCGGAATCCGGGCGCGAGATAGGCCCGCAATCCGCTCCCCGCCGCAAGCGAGAGCCATTTCGGATGCGGCGATGCGATGTCGAGATGGGTGGTCACGCCGCTGCGCATCAGGTCGCCCAGCATCACCGTCTGGCAGGCGGCCTTGGCATCCGCGTCCGAATCGATCAGAGCCGAGTACTCATAGAGGGCATTGCCCCACAGAGCGGCGGTTCCGACATCCTCGAACAGGCCCTTGGCAATCGGCTCGTCACCGGAATGGCAATGAACGTTGACGAGGCCCGGCATCACCATCAGGCTCTCACCGGCGATCTCCTCGTCGGCAGGACCCGAGTATGCCGGGCCGATATACACGATGCCGGACCTCGAGAAGGCGACGTCGGCGTCTTGTCGATAGACATGGCACGAGGCCTCCTCGTCCCAGGCGACGACCCAGGCGGCCTGTCGAACAACCTTGATTGTGTCTGTCATGATTGATCGGATCCATGCAAGCGGGTTGAGGGGCAGCGGCCAGCGTGCCGACAGGCTTTCGAAAGGACGATCACAGCAGTTGCGCGCCGAAATTGCTGCCCGGATCGAACTCGGGGCTCAGCCGCCCCGTCGGCCGCATGGAGGGCGCGCAGCCGCGCAGCTGCAGCCGACCCGATCCGGGAGCAGCCTTGAGCGTGCCGTCGGCGAGGATCGTGTCGCCACGGCGCAGAACGGTCTCCGGCCAGCCCTTCAGCCTTCGACCCGCAAAGGGGTTGTAGCCGACATTGTCGTGCAGTCCGTCGTCGGTGAGAACGACCTCACGGTCCGGATCCCAGACAACGACATCCGCATCGGCGCCGACCGCGATGGCCCCCTTGCGAGGATGAAGCCCGTAGATCTTCGCCGGAGCTGTCGCGGTCAGCTCCACGAATTTCTCGAGGCTCGAACGTCCCTGGCTCACCATGGCGTCGAAGAGCAGCGGCAGGCGGGTCTCCAGCCCGGGCAGCCCGTTCGCGATCTGCTTGAAGTCGGGATTGGCGCCGGCGGCGAGCTTGCCGCTTTCATCGAACCTGTACGGAGCGTGATCGGAGGAAACCACCTGGAGGTCGCCGAGTTCAAGCCCGCGCCACAAGGCCTCCTGATCCGATGTGGCGCGGGGAGGCGGGGAACACATCCACTTGGCGCCTTCCAGTCCGGGCCGGTCGAGGTCTTGAGCCGTGAGGAACAGATATTGCGGGCAGGTCTCGGCGAAGACCTTGATGCCCTCGCCGCGCGCGCGCCGGATGACCGCGGCACCCTCGGCCGTCGACACATGGAACAGCATGATGGGCTGGTCGAGAAGCTGGGAAAAGCGGATGAGGCGCTCGAAAGCCTCGATCTCGCAGACCCGCGGATGACTGACGCCATGGTATTTCGGCGCCACGTATCCGCGGGCTACCAGCCTGTCGGCCATCCACTTGATCATGCCGTGATTTTCGGCGTGGGCGCAGATCATGGCTCCATACTTGCGGGCCACCATCATGACGTCGAGAATCTGTTCGTCGAGAAGGCGGACCCGATCATAGGTCATGAAGATCTTGATCGACCGGTGTCCGGCCTCGATCAGCCGGGGCAGGTCCTGCTCCAGAGTTTCGGGGGTCGGATCGGAAATCCACAGATGGAAGGCGTAATCGATCACCGCCCCGGCCGCGGCCAGACGCGCGTAGTTCTCCACGACGTCACCCAGCCTGTCGCCCCGATGTTGCGCCGCGAAGGATATGACGGTGGTCGTGCCGCCGAATGCCGCCGATCGTGTGGCCGACTCGAACGTGTCGGCGTTCATCAACCCGCCGCCCGAAAGCTGCTCGATATGGCAATGGGCATCCACGCCGCCGGGAAGGAGCAGCTTGCCGGCGGCATCGATGGTCGACCGGCCCTGAAGCTCACGGCCGAGGGCAGCGATCAATCCATCCTGGATCGCCACATCCATCGCAGCGACGCCTTCCGTCGACGCGACACGCCCGCCTTTGATGACCAGATCGTATTCGGTCAATAGATTTCCCCCCGAGGGTGCCCGGATGATCGCTTGCTTTTCTGTTCTTGCGACTCGCAATCTACGCTGACGAATTCGGCATCAGCAAGGATAAGTTGACGGTGGACGCGAGATCCAAAAAAGACTTTGCGGAGCACCCCGCAGGCCTCCGGCGCATTTCGCAAGTCGCCCCCGACGAAGGTTTTGCACCGCAACAGCGTGAGCACCAAGTTCAACCGGCCTTCAGCTGAGGCAGAACATGCGCCGGAACGGCGGCTTGGAGGCCGCACCAGGTGCAGGCTGCCGTCACGATCAGTACGATGATCGCAGGTCCGGCGAACGGGTCGTGTCCACCCCGCAAGAGACCTACGGCGAAGGGGCAGAGCGATGCACCGAGATAGCCGATGCTCTGCGACATGCCCGACAGCATGGCTGTCACCTCGGCTGTCGGCGCCCTGATGGTGACGAACAGAAGCGCCATGCCAAACAATCCTCCCTGACCCAGACCGAGAAGCAGTGCCCAAAGAAGTCTGCTCTCGAGAGGAGCATAGATCAGTCCGAGAAAGCCCAGGCAGGTCGCCGCAAGAACGAGCACGATCATCAATCGCGGGGATACACGCTCTGCTGCGAGTGAAGGAACCAGAAGGGCCGTCGCCGTCTGCGCCAGGATCGACACGGAGGTCGCGGCGCCGGCATCCAGGACGTCGAGGCCACGATCGCGCAGCAGGGTCGGCAGCCATCCGAGAACGATGAAGGCCAGTCCGGCCTGGAGCCCCATGAAGGCCGTCACGTACCAGGCGAGCCGGTCTCGCAGCAGAAGCGAAAAGCGCGGCAGCGAGCCAGTCCCCGTCGTGGCGGCTCCGGAAGAGGCAAGGACGACCCACAGCAATCCGGCGACGAGAGCCGGCGCGCTCCAGCTTGCGAGCGCCAACGTCCAGGACTGCCAAGTCCTTTCGAGGATCGGCGTCAGCCCCGCGGCGCTGGCCCCCCCGATGCTCAGGACCATGGTATAGAGACCTGTCATCAGCCCGAGGCGGCCGGGAAAGCGACGGCGGATCACGACGGGCAGGAGTACGCCTGCCATGCCGATCGCTGCCCCGGCCACTAGCGTTCCGGCGAACAAGGCCGAACTCAGAGGCAGCATGCGCAATGCAAGCCCGGCGGCCAGGCCTGTGAGGAGCAGCGCGATCGCGCGCTCGAGCCCGAGTTTTGCGGACAGGAGCGGTGCGAACGGCCCGAAGATCCCGAAGCAGAGCACCGGCAAGGTCGTCAGAACGCCGATCCAGACGCTGCTCAGGCCGAGCCCGTTCTGAATTTCGGCCGCCATGGTGGCGATGGACGTGAGGGCGGGGCGAAGGTTTATCGCGGCCAGAACGATGCACGCGATCGTGAAAGCCACGGGGACATGACGAACCCGCGCAGTGGAGTGCGGAGCCGCCATTCCGTCGGACTTCAGATCATTGCGCTTGAGCATGACACATCCTTCCAGTCACGGGATCATGACCGGCCTTGTCGGTTCGACCATCCTTGCGAACTCAGCCCGTCAGGTTCCGATCTGGTCCGTGGCCCGCACGTGCCGCCAGAACGTTGTCGGCGTTTCCAGCATGGACCGGAAGCCGGTCCGGTCGAGCATCGCCTCGGTTTCGCGTTGCGCGTCGTCGAGGATCTCGTCCTCGTCCACGAAGGTCGCCTTGCGGTTCTGCAGCGCGATGCGGCCGTCCACGATGACGGTGTCCACATCGTTGCCATTGGCGAAGTAGATGAGCCGGAAGACCGGCATGTTGAGCGGGTAAAGGTGGGGACGCCGCAGATCGAGCAGCACCACGTCGGCCTTCTTGCCGACTTCGAGCGATCCGATATCCTTGTCCATGCCGAGCGCCTTGGCGCCGTCGATGGTGCACATCTCGAGAACCCGACCCGGTGGCAGCCAAGTGGGATCCTTGAAGTGGGTCCGGTGGTAGTGCATGCATTGCTGCATGTGCCGGAACATGTCGCCGGAGCGATCGGGCGCGGTGGCGTCCGATCCGAGGCACACGTTGGCTCCGGCCTCCAGCAGTTCCGGAACGGGGCAGCGGCCGAGGATCGACGCAATGGCGCTCGGGTTGTGGGCGATGCTCGTGCCCGTGTCCGCCACGATCCTGATTTCGTCGTCGGTGAGGTTGGTGGAATGGGACAGGAGGGCGTTCGGCCCGAGGATGCCGAGCTCCTTCGCATAAGCGACGCTGCCATTCGTGTGGCCGTCCTGGGTGAAGACGAGCCCGGCCTCGCGGGCGAGATCGGCCGTCAGGCGGGCCTGACGCCTGGCCTCGTTCAGGTTGTCTCGCCCGAGTTCATCCACGTGCTCGGCGCGCAGGGTGGGAGTGATCAGCGCAATGTTGAGGCGACCGCCATGCGTGCCGTGCCAGGATTCGATCAGGGTCCGGCAGGTCTCGAACTGCTCTTCGAACGTCACGGGACGCTCGACGGCCCTGCCGTCGACGAAGCGGGCATAGGTGCGCGGATGCGGCGGTCGCGTCGGCCCAACCGCGACGACGGATCGGGTCCCGACCTCGCGCACGCCCTCGCAATGGGCGTCCCCGTAAACCGGCTCGTCGGTGCGCAGAATCGTGTCGCCGCCGCCCAGTAGGGAGACGCCCGTCGTCACGCCGAACCGCAGGCGCTCGAGCGCCGCCAACCGGGCTTCGGCCCGCCAGAATTCCGGCGTCGACGCGACGGTGTAAGCCTGATGACAGGCCTCGTACCAGTCGTCTCCATTGCCGCCGCCCATCGTCTTGATGAGGCCGTGGCCCGCATGGGCGTGCCCGTCGACCAGCCCGGGCATGACGATCTTGCGGCTGGCGTCGATCACCGTGGCGGCCTGATGATCCGTGAGGATCTCATCGGTCGTCCCGACGGCGACGATGCGGTCCTTCTCGATGGCAACGGCGCCGTTCTCGATGACCCGGCGCTCCGGGTCCATCGTGACGACGATGCCGTTGGTGATGATGATGTCGGCCATGCCATATGCTCCGGTCGGTCAGGCGGCTTTGGGTTCGCCGCGGATGCGGTCGAGGGTGGGGACGAGCGACAGCAATTCCTGCGTGTAGGGATGCTGCGGCCGGTCGAAGAGAGATTCCGAGTCTGCCTGTTCCAGCAGCTTTCCCTGTCGCATCACGGCGACGCGGTCGCACATCTGGCGCACCACGGCGAGATCGTGGCTGATGAGCAGCAGGGTGAGGCCGGTGGCGTCGCGCAGATCTTTCAACAGGTTGAGGATCTGCGCCTGAACCGAAACGTCGAGGGACGATGTGGGCTCGTCGCAGACGATGAGCTTCGGACGGGCGCCCAGGGCTCGGGCGATGGAGAGGCGCTGCCTCTGGCCGCCGGAGAAGGCATGCGGGAAGCGCTGCGCGGCCTCCGCCTCGAGGCCGACGGCTTCGATGAGCCGTGCGACATCGCTCTCGGCCTCCGCGCGGCTGCCGGCGAGCCGGTAGAACAGGATCGGCTCGGACAGAATCGATCCGATGCGCATGCGACTGTTGAGCGACGAGTAGGGGTCCTGGAAGATCATCTGGATCGCCTGCCGCAAAGGTCCGATCCGCCGGGTCGCGCCGTCGCCCGCGATGCTCTGGCCCCGGTAGAGCACGCGGCCTTCCGAGGGACGCACGAGCCCCGAAACGACATTGGCGATCGTGGTCTTGCCGCAGCCCGATTCTCCCACGAGGCCGAACACTTCGCCGCTGCGGACCGAGAAGGACACGTCGTCCACCGCGCGAAACTGCCGCCCGCGCGAACCCGGGATCCAGCCGCCCGTGACATAGTCGACGCACAGGTTCTCGACGGACAGGATGGGCGATGAATCGGCACCGGCTTCCGGGCCTTGGGCCCTCGCGCGCAATTCCGCACGAGCCTCCTCGGCGCGGCCCTTGCCCTCGTCGCCGAGAACCGGGAACCGGTCGAGACGCTGATCGATGCGCGGGACGGCGCCGATCAGGGCCTTGGCATAGGCCGCCTTCGGCCGGCGCAGAACCTCCTCGGTCGTGCCGGTCTCGACGACCTTGCCCCGATGCATGATCGTGACGCGATCGGCAATCTGAGCGACGACGCCCATGTTGTGCGTGACCAGCAGAATGCCGATGCCGCGACTGTCCGCCAGATCGCGCAGAAGCTTGAGGATCTGAGCCTGGACCGACACGTCCAGGGCTGTCGTCGGCTCGTCCGCGACCACGAGCTTGGGATTGCAGGACAGGGCGGCGGCGATCACGACGCGCTGGCGCTGGCCGCCGGACAGTTGGTGCGGGTAGGCCTTGAGGCGCCGCCGCGGCTCCGGGATCCCGACCGATTCCAGCAGTTCGAGCGCGCGAACCCGGGCAGCAGCCTTGCCGAGCCTGAGATGGAAGCGCATCGCCTCCGTGAGCTGGCTCTCGATCGTGAAGAGCGGATTCAGGCTCGTCATCGGGTCCTGAAACACGGCCCCGACATCGCGGCCGAGAACGATGCCGGCGGCCGATCCCTTGGCCGCGTCGAACTTCCTGCCGTCGATGTGAATGGTGCCGGCCGCGATGCGTCCGGGCTTCTCGAGAAGCCCCATCACGGTGTTGCCGATGGTCGTCTTGCCGGCGCCGGATTCGCCCACCAGGGCGTGGATTTCGCCGGGGCGGATGATGAGGGACGCATTCTCGACGGCCGTGAAGACCTCTCCGCTGGCGAGAGGATACTCGACCTGCAGGCTGTCGATGGCGAGCACGGGAGTGGATGGCGCGGTCATCGTTTGACCCTCAACTTGGGATTGAAGCGGTCGCGGAGCCAGTCGCCGACGATGTTGACGGCAAGAACCAGGATCACGAGGGCAAGCGCCGGGAACATGGCGATCCACCAGATGCCCGAGAACACGAACTCGTTGCCGATCCGGATGAGGGTGCCGAGCGACGGATAGGTGGGAGGCATGCCGACACCGAGGAACGAAAGGGTCGCCTCGGTGAGCACGGCGGCCGCGAGATTGATCGTGGAGATGACGAGGACCGAGCTCATCACGTTCGGCAGGATATGCCGCAGCATGATCCGCCGCGGCGGCAGGCCAATGACCTTTGCGGCGCGCACGTAGTCCTTCGCCGTCTCCACCATGGTGGCGGCCCGGACGGTCCGGGCATATTGCACCCATTCATGAATGGCGATGGCGCAGATCAGGATGAGGGGCGCCCATTCGGCTGTCGCCGCGCCCGGGAAGATCGCCCGCGCGATGCCGCTGACGAGAAGGGCCAGCAGGATCGTGGGAAAGCTCAGGATCACGTCGCCGATCCGCATGATCAGGGCATCGACCTTGCCGCCGTAATAGCCGGCGAGAAGGCCCAGCGTGACCCCGAGCGTGGCCGCCAGCAGGACCGCGCCGCCGCCGATGGCGATGGACACGCGCGCACCGTAGAGCATGGCGGAGAGGAGGTCGCGCCCCTGATTGTCGGTGCCGAGGAGGAAGCGCGGATCCCCGTCGGTCACGAAGGCGGGAGGCAGTTCGGCATTGATCAGCTCGAAGGAAGCCAGATCGGTGGGATCGTAAGGGGCGATCCAGGATGCCAGCAGCGCGCACGCGATAATGAGCAGGGCGAGGATTGCAGCGACGATGACCGAGATCGGAGCGCCCAATCGAAGGAACAGGCCGGGAGTGGAAGCGAGCGTTTTCATGCGGACCTCGCGCGCAGGCGGGGATCGACCACCGCGTAGAGGATATCGACGACGGCGTTGATGAGGACGAAGAGCAGGCCGACGAACAGCAGGTAGGCGGCCATGACCGGGATATCGACGAAACTCACAGCCTGGATGAACAGGAGGCCCATCCCCGGCCATTGGAAGACCGTCTCGGTCACGATGGCGAAGGCGATGAGCGAGCCTATCTGCAAGCCCGTCACCGTGATGACGGGCATGAGGGCGTTCCGGAGGGCGAGCCGGAAGTGAATGTATCGTGTAGGCAATCCCCGGGCTTTCGCGAAGCGGATGTAGTCGCTGGACAGCACGTCGATCATCTCGGCCCGCACCAGCCGCATGATGAGAGTGAGCTGATACAGAGCAAGCGTGATACCGGGGAGCAGAAGAGACTTGAGGCCGCTTGCCGTGAGAAAGCCTGTCGACCACCAGCCGAGATCGACCACCTGGCCGCGTCCGAAGGAGGGCAGCCAGCCCAGAGACACGGCGAAGACCAGAATGAGCACGATGCCGGTCACGAAGGTCGGCGTCGAGATCCCGATGAGCGAAAGGGCCTGCACGAGCCGCGCGGCAACGCCGTTCGGCCTGAGGGCACAGAGCACCCCGAGCGGGATGCCGAGGGCAAGCGACAGGACCGTCGCGACCAGCACCAGCTCCAGCGTCGCGGGAAGCCTCTCGGCAATGAGCTGGGTGACCGGACGTTGATTGCGGTAGCTGATGCCCAGGTCGCCGCTCAGGGTTCGGCCGAGAAAGCGGCCGTACTGGACGACCAGCGGCTGATCGAGGCCGAGGGAGCGCCGGAGCTCCGCCTTCTCCTCCACGGAGGCGTTCTCGCGCGACATGGTCGCAACGGGATCGCCCACATAGCGGAACATCACGAACGACACCGCCGACACGACGAGCATCACGAGGGCTGCCTGACCCAGCCGGGAGATGAGGACTTTGAACATGGGTGCTTCCCCGGCGGCCCGCCCGGATCA
Source organism: Microvirga terrae (assembly GCF_013307435.2). Lineage (NCBI taxonomy): Bacteria > Pseudomonadati > Pseudomonadota > Alphaproteobacteria > Hyphomicrobiales > Methylobacteriaceae > Microvirga > Microvirga terrae. Next base: position 3,546,079 of record NZ_CP102845.1, on the reverse strand, counting down.
GGCGAGCCGCGCGTCTCCAAAGGGTTGACTTGCGGGTTCACTTGACCGTCGCGAACCACAGGCGGACGTACTCGTCCGGGAACTGCGGAACGTCGACGCCGTCGCGGACCGCCCAGGCCAGCGGCTGCTGGTGGAGCGGGATGTAGGCCACTGTGTCCCGTGCGACCTTGAGCGCTTCGGCCAGCATGGCGCGGCGCTTGGTCTCGTCGAGCTCGACGGCGGCCTTTCGGGTCAGCTCCTCGATCTTGGGATTGCTGTAGGTGCCCGCGTTGGAGCCGCCATAGCCGTCCTTCTGCTCGGTGAGCAGGGACGAGAGCACGCTGAAGCCGTCCATGGGCGGCAAGGTTGCCCAGCCCACCATCGAAACATCGAACTCGCCGCGGTCCTGGCGCGGGAAGTAGGTGGCGCGGGACTCGGTCTGGAGTTCCGCCTGGATGCCGACCTTCGCCCACATGGACGCAATCGCCACGCAGGTCTGCTCGTCGTTGATGTAGCGGTCGTTCGGGCAGTTCAGCTTGGTCTTGAAACCGTTTGGATAACCGGCTTCAGCCAGGAGCTGCTTGGCCTTGGCCTGGTCATAGGCCAGAGGCACGTCGTTCTCCTTCGCGTAGCCCGGGACCGGCGGTGCGACGAGCGTTCCGGTCGTCCGCGACTTGTCGCGCATAACCCGCTTCTTGATCGTCTCGAGATCAATGGCATGCCACATGGCCTGACGCACCTTGACGTCGAGCAGCGGGTTCTTCTGGCCCGGCATGGCCTTCAGCTCGGGACGGACATTGAGCGAGAGCATGATCAGGCGGAGCGACGGCTCCTCGATGACCTTGAAGCCCGGAGATGCGGAGATCCGCTGGAGATCCTGGAGCGGCGCCGGGGCGATCAGGTCGAGTTCACCCGACAGGAGAGCCGCGACTCGGGTTGCGTCCGACTTCACCGGCTTGAACTCGATGCGGGTGAGGTTGTGCTGGGGCTTGTCCCACCAGTCCGGGTTGACCACGAAGGTCGTGCCAGCGTCCGGCTTGTACGATTCCACCTTGAACGGCCCGGTGCCGACGGCGGTGGTCGATGCGGCCGTCGTGACGCCGGTCGCGATGTTGCCGGGCTTCAGGGCGCCGTTGGCCTCCATCCATTCCTTGTCGAGGATGTAGATGCCGGCGAGATCGTTGAGGAGAAGCGGATAGGGTCCCTGCGTGACGATGTCGACCGTGAAGTCGTCGACCTTTTCCGCCCTGACCACGGTCGCCAGGTTGCCGCGGGCCCGGGCTCCGGGATCGAGGATGCGGCTGATCGAGGCCACCACGTCGTCCGCCGTGAATGGGTTCCCGTTGTGGAATTTCACGTTCCGGCGCAGCTCAAAGCGCCAGGTGTCCGGCTTCACGGTCTTCCAGCTTACCGCCAGGGCCGGTTCAAGCTCGAGCGTGCGGCCGCGGCGCACCAGCGGGTCGAAGACGTGGTGGAGCATGCTCGTGGTGAAGCTCTCCGTATGGGCGTAGGGATCGAGTGTGGTGATGTCCGTGGGCGAGGCCCACCGCAGGGTCTTGGCCTCTGCCGGCATCCCGATCAGGACGCCGGCGATCGTCAGGCTGGCAGCGAGTCTGGTGTTCATTTCGGCCTCCACAGATCCTCTGGAATGGATTCTTTATTGGATACAATGGAGTCGAAATTTGCATACAAAAATGAGGGCGTCAATTCTGCTCTTGACCGAATATTCACCACCCGCAGGCGCAAATGCAGGCAGGCCCGGCTCAGTGACCAAGCGGCGAAGGTTTTCCAATGTCTATGGGATCGGCTGAGAACCGGCAGGCCGACGTCAGGACGCGTAGCGGTCCAGAATGGACCGGATGTCGCGGTGCCGGTCGGAGTTCGAGGACAGCAGCGCCCTGTCGGTCACCGCCTTGAGATGGTGCTCCATCGCATCGGCAGCAGCCTGGCTGTTGCCCGTCCGGAGCGCGTCGATGATCTGCTGGTGCTCGTTGATGGAGCAATCCGAGGAATGCGGCCTGCCGTAGAGGGCTAGGATCAGCGAGCAGCGCGACACCACTTCGTCCACATAGCGCGCAAGGACGCCGTTGCCGGAGAGGGAGGCCAGCAGAATGTGGAACTCTCCCGCCAGACGGATTGCCGCGGGGCCGTCATGCGCATTGGCCTTGGCCTCGAGCGCCACATGCTGCTGCAATTGCTCGATATCCTGATCCGTCACCTTTTTCGCAAGCCGAACAAGAACTTGACGCTCAAGGCACATTCTCGCCTCGAAGACGTCGTGGGCTTCCGACAGGCTCGGCTGAGCGATGGTAGCCCCCTTGTTCGGCTGCATGTCGACGAGACCCTCGGCATGGAGGCGGGCCAGGGCGGTTCTGACGATCGTCCGGCTGACGCCGAACCGGTCGCCGATCAGATCCTCGGTCAGCTTGTCGCCCGGCATCAGGGCCTGCTCGATGATCGCGCGGCGAAGCCCGGCATAGACGGACTCGCTTCGGGTGCCGGTGGCTGATTTTGGCTTTCTGACCGGTGCGTTCATGACGGCGTGCTGGGCAACTCGAAGGACTAAGGACGAACTATGTTCCACAAAACTCCCCGCGCAGGAAGAGGAGTTTTTGTTGGCATTCTGTATTCAACATTGTATACAAAGTAGACGAACCGGCAAGGCCCTTGGCCAATGCCGGATGGAAACAGACGTAAGAAGCGAGGCTGCTGATGCATACCCTGGTGATCCGCAACGTGCGCCCGATGGGCGGAGAGGCGACCTCGGTGATGATCCGCGAGGGGCGGATTGCCGGTTACGGACAAGAGGTCGAGGGCGGCGCGGAGACCCTGGACGGGGGCGGGGCGATCATGATCCCGGGCCTCGTGGAGGCTCATACCCACATGGACAAGACGCTCCTCGGGATGGGCTGGTACCGCAACGAGGTCGGACCGCGCCTGATCGACAAGATCGAGAACGAGCGGATGCAACGTCGGGTTCTCGGAATCGATCCGGCCCGCCAGTCGGCCCGGCAGGCCGTGCTCGCCGCCTCCCTCGGAACGACCCATATCCGGACCCACGTCGACGTGGACACCGAGGTTGGCGTCGCGGGCATCGAAGGCGTTCTCGAGACGCGGGAGCGCTACCGCGACATGATCGACATCGAACTCGTCGCATTCCCGCAGAGCGGCATGCTCATCCGGCCCGGCACGGTCGAACTCATGGACAGAGCCCTTCAGCTTGGCGCCCAAGTGGTCGGAGGTCTCGATCCGGCAGCCATCGACCGCGACCCGAAGGGGCATCTCGACGCCGTGTTCGGGCTCGCCGAGCGCCATGGCGTGCCGGTCGACATCCATCTCCATGAACCGGCGGAGCTGGGGGCGTTTTCCATGGAGCTCATCATCGAGCGCACGAAGGCGCTGGGTCTGCAGGGGAAGGTTACGATCAGCCACGCCTTCTGCCTCGGCATGGCCGATCAGGACTACGTCGCGGCGCTGATCGACGCCCTGGCCGAGGCTCGGATCCACATCCTGACCACGGCGCCCGCCTCGAGACCAGCCCCTGCGGTCAAGCGTCTGGTGGAAGCGGGCATCGTCGTCGCGGCGGGCACCGACGGCGTGCGCGATACCTGGGGCCCCTACAACAACCCGGACATGCTGGAGCGCGCCGTGCTCGTGGGCTTGCGCAACAATCTCCGGCGCGACGACGAGGTGGCGCTGGCGCTCGACACATGTACCCATGGCGGTGCGCGGATGATGGGCCTGGACGATTACGGTCTCAACACCGGCGACAGAGCCGATCTCGTTCTCGTCGAGGGTGAGACTCTGGCAGATGCCGTCGTCAGCCGCCGTCCGCGCAGGATGGTGCTGAAGGGCGGAAAGGTCATCGCTCGCGACGGCGTCGCATTGTTCGAGGCACCGTGAGGCCGCATCGCTCGTTCGAGCGGGTCGTCGTCATCGACATCGTGTCGGCTCGGTCACGTCAGGCCGACGGGAGACGCTTTCGGGCGATCGCAGCGTGGAAACGCGCGCCGAAGAGCAGCCCCTCGTCGTTGAAGTCGTAGGCCGGATTGTGCAGGGGCGCGGAACTCTCGCCGTTGCCGATGAAGGCGAAGCATCCGGGCACATGTTCGAGGAAGCGGGCGAAGTCCTCGGAGCCGGTCATGGGCTCGCGCGCCGTTGCGACATGGTCGTGTTCGAACACGGTTCGCGCGGCCGCGAAGGCTTCGTCCACCAGGGCCGCATCGTTCAGAGTCGGCACGAATTCACGCGTGTAGGTCACCTCGGCGGCGACGTTGTAGGTCAGCGCCGTACCCTCCGCGATGACGCGCATCTGCTTCTCGATCCCGGCGCTGATCTCGGGCCGGAAACTGCGGGCGTCGCCCAGGATGCGTGCGAGCCCAGGCAGGGCATTGCGGGTACCGTCCGTGGTGAGCTCGGTCACCGATACGACGCCGACATCGGTCGGGCTGAGGCGGCGCGACACGATGGTCTGGAGGTTCATGACGGTGGCGCAGGCGGCGACCAGCACCTCGCTGCCCCAGTGCGGGCGGGCGGCATGTCCGCCGACGCCCTTGAGAACGATCTCGAAATTGTCCTCCGCCGACATGATCGGCCCCGGGCGCGTCTGGAAATGCCCGACCGGCAGACCCGGCATGTTGTGCAGACCGTAGATCTCCTCGAACGGGAACCGCTCCATCAATCCGTCGGCCAGCATGGCGAGCGCTCCCTTGCCCCATTCCTCGGCGGGCTGGAAGACGAAACGCACGGTGCCGTCGAAGCCGCCATCCTCGGCCAGGAGCTTCGCCGCCCCCAGCAGCATGGCGGTGTGGCCGTCATGGCCGCAGGCATGCATGATACCGAGGTTCTGGGAACGATAGTCGCAAGCGTTCTGCTCCGTGATGCGCAGCGCGTCCAAATCGGCCCGAAGGGCGATCGCCCGATTGCCGCTGCCTCGCGTCAGCGTGCCGACGACACCTGTTCCGCCGATACCCTCGGCGACGTCGTCGAGACCGAATTCGCGCAGTTTCGCGGCCACGAAGGCGCTCGTTCGCTTTTCCTCGAAGCCGAATTCCGGATGAGCGTGCAGGTCACGCCGCCAGGCGGTCATCTCCCGTTGGAGGGCATCCAGATCCAGGGCCATGGGGTTCTCCTTACCGGGCTGCGAGGCGGGCGACCACGTCGAGCAGGATGTTGGCGCCCGCGACGAGATCGGCGTCCGGGGTGTGCTCGCGGGGATTGTGACTGATGCCGCCGATGCTCGGCACGAAGATCATCGCCGCCGGCGCGATCCGGGCGATCATCTGGGCGTCGTGGCCGGCGCCCGATGTCATGCGCTTCACGGCCAGACCGCGTTCCCGGGCAGCACCCTCGATCAGGGCTACGATGTTCCGATCGAAGGTCACGGGCTCGAACCGCGCCAACCTGTCCACCGCAATCGTGACCTCTTCGGAGGCGGCCAACTCCTTCAGGTAGTCGGCAAGAGCGGCTTCCTCGGTCCGGAGCCGCTCCCCGTCGGGATCGCGCAGGTCGACCGTGAAGATGGCGCGGGAGGGAATGACGTTGATCGCATTCGGCTCGAAGCTCATGCAGCCCACCGTCGCGACGGTGGGCGAGTTCGCGTTGAGGGCCCGATCGCGCAGAAATGTGACCACGCACGCCGCCGCGTGGCCTGCGTCCCGGCGCATCGCCATCGGCGTCGTTCCGGCATGGTTGGCCTCGCCCTCGATGGTGATGCGCTGCCAGGAGATGCCCTGGAGGTTCTCGACCGCGCCGACGGACACGCCCTCGCGTTCCAGAACGGATGCCTGTTCGATGTGCAGCTCGACATAGGCGTACGGCCTGAGGAAGCCGGGCTCCTCGGTGCCGGCATAGCCGATCCGCTCCAGCTCGGCCCCGAGAACAGTACCGTCGGTGCCGATCGTCGCCAGCGCTTCGTCGACGGAGAGGCCGCCCGCATGAACGAGCGAGCCCATCATGTCGGGCGCGTAGCGCACGCCTTCCTCGTTCGTGAACGCGGCGACCGCGATCGGCCGCGTCGGGGCGTACCCGGCAGCCTTCAGGGTTTCGATAACTTCGAGCCCGGACAGGACGCCGTAGCAACCGTCATAGATGCCCGCGTCGATGACGGTGTCGATATGCGAACCGAGCAGGGCGGGAGCCTGCTCCGCATTCGCGTCGTTGCTCCAGATCCCGAAGATGTTGCCGATGCGGTCGACGACGACCTCCAATCCTGCGGCGCGGATCCAGGCGACGAGGGCGTCGCGGCCGGCTCTGTCGGCATCGGAGGCGGCGAGCCGCACAAGCCGGCCATCATCGTCTCGACCGATCTGCCCGAGATCCCGCAGACGTCCGAGCAGTCGCTCCGCGTTGATGGAAAGTGGTGTCACGCATCTGCTCCCTTGGTGGTGGTTGCCACGTCGTCAGGCGGCATCCCGACCAAATCGGCGTAGCGCTCCGGATCGGTGGCCCCTTCGGTGTTGATGAGGAACACGCGGGACGCCTCATCGAGGCCAAGTGCTACCCTGCTCCCTGGATCGGCCGCCGCGCAGACGAGGCCGGCCAGGCCCACTCCGCCGCTCTCGCCGGCCACGATGGCCGGATCGCTTCCGGCAGGGCGGGCAAGGCGCCTCATCGCCCCGACGGCGTCATCCTCGTCGACGGTCATGAAGGCATCCGCCACGCGACGAAGCACGCGCCAAGCGACGAGGGACGGCTCGTAGCATTCGAGCATCGCCATGACGGTCGGCTCGCCATGCTCGATCTTGACCGGTCGTCCCGCCCTGGCAGTCTCCAGCAGACAGGCAGCCCGCGCGGGCTCGACCACCACGAAGGTCGGCCGCCGGTCGCCGAGCACGAGGGCGAGATGTCCCGCTACGGCGGCAGCGACGCCGCCGACACCGGCCTGCACAAAGACATGGGTCGGTGGTCGGGGGAGCTGGCGCAGGGCTTCCCGCACCATGGCCGTGTAGCCCTGCATGACCAGCCCAGGGATCCGCTCGTAGCCGGGCCAGGACGTATCCGACACGACAATCCAGTTCCGCGCGGCCGCGACTTGGGCAGCCTCGGCGACCGAGTCGTCGTAGGTGCCAGCGACCCGGATGATCTCGGCGCCGAAGCGCGCGATGGCCGCCACCCGCTCGTCGCTGACGCCGCCATGCACGAAGATGGCGGCTTTGGCCCCCACGAGCTGCGCGCCCTGGGCGACCGAGCGGCCGTGGTTGCCATCCGTCGCGCAGGCGAAAGTCATGCCGGCCGCGATCGCTCGAACGTCCGCCGACCGGAGGTCGGCGATATCGACTGCTCGTCCGAGCCGCCTGCTCGCATCCTCCCGCACGAGCCGGATGACCGCGTACGATCCGCCGAGTGCCTTGAAGCTGCCGAGGCCCAGGCGAAAGCCTTCGTCCTTGATATGGACCGCACCCACGCGGAGTTCGGCCGCCAGGATCGGAAGTGTGCGAAGGGGCGTCGGAGCATGGTTGGCGCGGTGGAGCAGATGCCGCTCGACGTCCTCGGCGGCCTTCACGCTCAGGGTCTCGGCATCCGCCGGATCGAGCGGCATGTGGTAGTCGGAGTGCCTGTTGGAGAGAAACATCGCCGCCCTCGTGCCTCGAATGGCGGGAAGATATTGCAATGCCGACGAGAGATGCGCTCTATCTGAGGCCCTTATACGCAAGTTTTTTTCATTCCCAGGAGTTTCCGTGTCCAGGTCCTTGCCGTCGATCACCCTGGATCGCCATGATCGGGCTATCCTGGCCATTCTTCAGCGGAATAACGCGACGCCGCAGCGGCTGATCGGCGAGGCCGTCAACCTGTCGGCACCGGCCGTGCAGCGCCGCATCCGACGCATGGAGGAGGCGGGTGTCATCACGGCCAATGTCGCGGTCGTCGATCCAGCGCGGTTGGGGCCGTCGATCACGATCGTGGTCGAGGTCGAGGTGATCAGCGAGACCGCCGAGCTGATCGATGCCGCCAAGCGGGAGTTCGCTGCCATTCCGGAGGTACAGCAGTGCTACTACGTCACCGGAGAGGCCGACTTCGTGCTGATCGTCGTGGTGCCGACGATGACGGCCTATGAGGCGCTGACACGGCGGCTGTTCTTCGGAAACAACAACGTGAAGCGGTTCCGCACGTTGGTTGCCATGGACCGCATCAAGGTCGGATTGACGGTTCCCGTGGCGGAGTGACGGGGCCGCACCGGCGTGTCTATTGTGCCGCCGATCCTGGCCCCGGTCGGCCTGACGGCGTTCCGTCCGGGTTCATGCCGTATTTCCTGTATGTCGCCTGCATATCCTCTTCTTCGGCTTCCTTGACGCGAGCCTCGCTTCTGGCTTGGTAAGCCGCGTTGGAAGCGTTCACGCCGATGAGCAGGGGAATGGAAGCTGCGCCCGTCTTGTCCATGGATGCCGCCATGGCGGCAACGCCCTGGGCGGTGCCGAGCGCGCGGGCTTCGGCGTCCAGTTCGGCGTGGACCCTTGCCGAGGCTGATCCCGGCTCACCGACGCTTACGCCTGGAGACGTTGCCGACGCCATGGGGCCGGAACTCTGACACCCGGCGAGAACCATGAGGGATGCCGCGGCCAGTGCGAGCTTTCTTGTCGGAGGTGGCATGGAACGGACCTGCTATGACGTAGCGATATGTTGCTACGATAGCATGGCCCTGACGTGGCCTTCCCATCCAAACATGGAGGTTCGTGAGGGTTTATCGAGAGGTTCGCGACGGCCTGTCGATGCGTTCAGGATGGAAGCTGAACGACGTCGTCTTCGCGGGCAGGTTCGAGAACCTTCGCCATGATGAGAGAAGATAATAGGCTGCGGGACGTCTGTCGATGCAGGAGCAGGATGGCCGTGCGGGCGAGATCTCTGAATTGCTCTTGCAGAGCCTCGGGAGCATCGCCCCAGTCGCCTGGGTATTCTGCGCCGTAGAACGCCTGCGCGACAAGTTCGACCTGGTCTGGCGTCATGCAAGTCTCCCTGCACCTTTAATCAGATAGGTACCAAAAGAGGTATTCGTTCCCTCTCTCTTTCGGCTTACCACTTATGAGAAGAGGCAACCGATTGATCTTATTCGCTTCAATACCACTATTGGATAGGAGGGGTCTTAGGATCATTTCCATAGATGAGCTTGAGAAACGCGGCAGTCCACATGTAACCGCCACAAGAGCGCATGCGCCTTGGACTTCAATTCAGAGCGTTGAAACATTTTCTACTACTCTTGGGTTACACCTATGTGCTATCGTCAATAACGTAATATAGTTCGAGACATGGCCAATGACGAACCTCGACGAGCTGAAAAAGACCGTTGCCGCAAAGTGGCGCGACGCCGAGATGGCGTCATCGGCCTGCTATGGAATCGACGCCTATGCCAAGCTCTGGCCCTATGTCTTCATGGTCAATGACTGGCTGATCTGGAACGAGAGCGGGCGAGACCTCAAGCCCGAGGTGGTCCGCTGGCTCGACGAGCAGGAGAGCGACTGGGAGTTCTACCACCTGCTCGACGAATGGGGGCTGGTGGGCTTCGACGACCTGAGAGCCGCGACCCGCTTCAGGCAGCGCTGGTTCGGGGGGCTGAAAGTCGTCTCGTCGTCAGACGCCACATGGAACCCGCATCCGCTTAACAGCAGCTTCGCTCCGAGGCTCGCGGGCGACACCGCGACGCGGTCCAAGGACAGTCACGCGACGCAATAGCGTCCCTGCATCATGCCTCATCGGGGGTAATCGGGGGCTCGCCCCGGGACCCGTTTGCGATTGATCCAGCCGTTCACTTCTTCGCGCAAATGGCGCGGGCGATCATGCCTTTCGGGCTGTCGCCGGTGGAGAAGCAGTAGACGCCGGCTTCATCCATGTCGAAACGGTCGCCGCGGTTGCATGTGCCGTTGATCGGATACTCGTCCTCCTCACAGCGTGCCATGCACCGGCCCTGCGAGGCGCATTCCTGAACGAAGACGCGCAGGATCGTTCCGGCCGGTCCGGCCTTGCCCTCGGGACCTGCCGGGCCGGCCGGCCCGGTGAGGCCAGCAGGACCCGTAAGGCCCGCTGGGCCCATTGGACCCGGTGGTCCGATGGGACCGATCGCGCCCGCGACTCCCTGAGGTCCTGGTGGTCCTGCGGGGCCAATGGCGCCGGCCGGTCCTGCCGCTCCGACGGGGCCCGGCGGTCCGACCGGGCCGGGTGGGCCGACAGTCCCTGGTTCGCCGCGCGGTCCCGGCACGCCCTGGGGTCCTTGCGGCCCCTGGTGACCTGCCAGCCCCTGCGGCCCCTGTGGCCCGGGTGGTCCCACCGGACCTTCAGGGCCGACCGGACCTGCCGGTCCTGCAGGGCCAGGCTGACCTTCCGAGACGGCGCGCGCTTCTGTATTCGCCGGTGGTCCGGGAGGACCGGCGGGTCCCTGCGCCCCGATCGGACCTGTCGGTCCGGGCTCTCCGCGCGGGCCGGGAGGGCCCGCCGGCCCCTGCGGACCTGCTGGTCCTTCCGGACCGGCAGCCCCCTGAAGGCCGGGGGCTCCATCACGGCCGGGCTCGCCCTGTGGCCCGGGTGGTCCGGCAGGCCCGGGCTCGGTCGGTGTGACGGCTGCGGATTGCTGTGCGGGGCCTGATCCTTCCGGCCCGCGTTGACCGCAGAATCCGACGACCGCCTGACGCTGTTCGTTCTCCGCCTGCAGATTCACGATGCAGTTGGCGGGATGATAGGGGATGCGGAAGGTGAAACGGCCGCTGGCATCCGATTTCGCCTCGAAGCGCTCGTCGAGGAAGATCGACACCTGTCGCGGTTTGCTCAACCGCCCGACGACCCGCAATTCGCCGGCGGTGATCATCGCCTGATCGATGACGATGTCGGCCATGGCGGGCATGCCGCTGGCGATCAGGATGGATCCGGCTAACAGGCGCTTGAGCATCGTGCCTTGTCCTATATGACAGACACGAAGGGTCGCCTGAAGACGGTTGAAGCGTCAATTCACCCGGAAGGGTAGCGCAAAGGCCTTACGTTGTATGCGCTGCGGCCGCCTCGAGCGTCAATGCACGCCTTCCGCCTGCATGGCCTCGACGCGGATCTCTTCGGTCAGCTGCGCCTTCAGGCTCGAGAATTCCGGCGTCGTCTTCATGGTGTAGTGGCGGGGATGCGGCAGGTCGACCGGAATGTCCGCCTTGATCCGCCCCGGGCGGGCCGACATGACGACGACGCGGGACGCGAGGAAGATCGCTTCCTCGATGTCATGGGTGACGAAGAGCACTGTCTTGCGCTCGCGTTCCCAGATGCCCAGCAGCAGCTCCTGCATCAGTCCGCGGGTCTGGTTGTCGAGGGCGCCGAAGGGCTCGTCGAGGAGCAGGATGTCCGGATCGTTGGCGAGCGCCCGGGCGATGGCGGTGCGCTGCTGCATGCCGCCGGAGAGCTGCTTGGGATAATGATTCTCGAAGCCGCGCAAGCCCACCTTGTCCGTGTACGACGCGACGATGTCCTGGCGCTCCGCTTTGGCCATGCCCTTCTCGCGCAGGCCGTACGCGATGTTCTCGGCAATCGTCAGCCACGGGAACAGGGTGTAGGACTGGAACACCATGCCCCGATCCGCGCCCGGTCCCTTGATCCCGCGGCCGTTGAGCAGCACGCGGCCGCCGCTCGGGCGGTCGAGGCCCGCGACGATGCGCAGGAGCGTGGATTTCCCGCAGCCGGACGGGCCGAGAATGGTGATGAAGTCGTTCTGCACCACCTGCAGGTTCGTGGGCTCGAGCGCCCGCACGGGCGCGCCGCCGCGCACGCCCGGGAACACGCGCGAGACGTTGTCGATCTGGAGGATCGTGCCGGTCATGCGAGCCTCCAGGGGAAGAGCGAGCGGTTGAGAGCCTTGAACAGGAAGTCCGAGATGAGGCCGATGACGCCGATTACGATGATGCCGAAGATCATCTGTCCCGTCGCGAGAAGCGCCTGGCTGTCGATGATCATGTGCCCGATTCCCGACGAGGAGCCGATGAGCTCCGCGACGATCACGTAGGTCCAGGCCCAGCCGAGCACGAGCCGCAGGATCTCGGCGATCTCGGGCGCATTGGCCGGAATGAGCACGCGCCTCACCACACCCCGGTCCTTGGAGCCGAGCGTATAGGCCGCCTCGACGAGATCGCGACGGGTGTTGCCGACCGCGACCGCCACCATGAGGATGATCTGGAAGACCGAACCGATGAAGATCACGAGGAGCTTCTGCATCTCGCCGATGCCGGCCCACAGGATGAGCAACGGCACGAAGGCGGAGGCCGGCAGGTAGCGGGCGAAGGATACGAACGGTTCGAGGAAGGCTTCGAAGGATTTGTAGGCGCCCATCATGATGCCGAGCGGCACGGCGACGATCGCCGCAAGCACGAAACCGCCGACGACACGCCAGACCGTGACGCCGATATCGTTCAGGAAACCGAAGCGCGTGAGTAGCAGCCAGCCGTCCTGCACCATGGTGATCGGATCGGCCAGGAAGGTGCGTGAGACGAAGCCGCCCAGAGTCGCGAAGGCCCAGGCGGCGAAGAACAGGATGAAGAAGGAGATGCCGAGCGCGACGCGCGTGCCCTGGCTGACCGGTTCGAGAGGACGAGGCATGTGTGATCTGTTCTGCAATCCGGCGATTGACGCCGGACGATGCGCGGGAAGATAGAACGACGCGGCGGCCTGCACTCGAGCGGACCGCCGCATATGGAATGGGTTACTGAATGAAGCTCGTATCCGCGAGCGCTTCCATGTCCGGCTTCTGCTTGATGATACCGGTCTCGAGCAGCAGGTCGGCGGCTTCCGCCGAGAAGGTCTTGAACTCGCTCGCGAAGAACTTCTTGTTGGCTTCGCGGTCCTGCCAGCGCAGGAACTGGGCCGATTTGCCGAAGGCCTCGCCGGTCTGCTTCACGTCCGCGCCCATGATCTCGTAGGCCTTCGCCTGGTCCTTGGCGATCATGTCGAGTGCTTCGAAGTAGCTGTCGGCAAAGGCCTTCGCGGCCTTCGGATTGTCGGCGAGGAATTTCGGCGTGCAGCCGAAGGTGTCCATGACCATCGGATAGTCGAGCGTGGTGGCGATGATCTTGCCGGATTGAGGCGCCGCGCGCACGGACGAGAGATAAGGCTCGTAGGTCATGGCAGCGTCGTTCTGGCCGGCGATGAAGGCCTGGGCGGCCGGGCCCGGTTCCATGTTGACCACGGTCACGTCCTTCACCGACAGGCCGTTCTTCTTGAGCATCCAGGAGAGGGCGAAATAGGGCGACGTGCCGGGCGCGGAGGCGGCGACTTGCTTGCCCTTGATGTCCTTGATGGACGCGATGTCGTTCTTCACCACCATGCCGTCGGCCCCGTAGCTCTTGTCGAGCTGGAAGATCTGCTTGGTGGGGACGCCGTTCGCGTTCCACACGATCCAGGTCTCGACCGTCGTGGCGGCGCATTGGATGTCACCGGACTGGATGGCGAGGTGCCGACTTGCCTGCGGGACCTTCTTGATCGTGACGTCGAGGCCGTTCTTCTTGAAGATCCCGGCTTCCTTGGCGAGCGTCAGGGGCGCGAAGCCCGTCCAGCCCGAGATGCCGATGGCCACCTTCGTCTCCTGCGCCGAGGCCGAACCGACCGCCAGCGCCAACACGGCCAAACCACCCAATACCGCCTTCATTGCAGCCTCCGTTCCTTCAATTTCCTGGCTCGTTCCGCCCGCTGTTCCCATGGACGCTGTCGTCCCCGGGCAGCGTTCCTCTTAAGCGGGCGGATGGCACCATGCCGGAGCGGCAATGTCAAATGTATAGACATTTCGACTTGCCGCCGTTTTGGGCATCCCGGATCAAAAATTGCGCTCCTACGAGAGGTCGGGTGCAATCTCCACGAGAACCGCGCGTCCAGTCCCTGACAGGGCGATCAGATCCTGCGTCGCGTCCAGCATCAGGGCATCGAGCCTCCCGAGCGAATGGATCGCCGAATCGACGGTCACGTCGAATGAACCGTCGAGCGGGACGATGAAAGCGGCATCCGTGTCCTCCGACAGAAGAGCAACCCCCGATTCCACGAAACGGGTCCGATGCCGGAACTGCTCACGCCGAGTCATCACGTTGAGGTCGCGGATCGGGCCGGACAGGAGGCGCCCGGCGGTGATGTCGTCGCCTGAGAAGGAGAGCTTCGGCGTGCCCTGGTCCAATCGGTAAGACACGCCTTCCACGTCGAGTTCGATGCCGCCGCCTTCGACCACGATCAGAGTCCGGTCGATCCCCGGAAAGCGCGAGAACGGTCCGTCAGAGGCCACATCCGCCATGCTGACGCGCCAGCCGAAGGTCTCGAAGCCCGAGCCCTCGGGAAAGGCGGCGACCTCCGCGGTGGTACCGTGGCCGTTCTTCCAAGGTACGCGGACGAGATCCTGGTTGCGGATGACACGCGTCGCCATCAGCGCAGGCTCGGCAGGTTGAGGCCGTGCTCGTGGGCGCAATCGACCGCGATGTCGTAGCCCGCATCCGCATGGCGCATCACGCCGGTGGCCGGGTCGTTCCACAGCACGCGCTCGATGCGCTTGGCCGCCTCCGGCGTTCCGTCGCAGACGATCACCATGCCGGAATGCTGCGAGAACCCCATGCCGACGCCGCCGCCATGGTGCAGCGACACCCAGGTGGCCCCGGACGCGCAGTTGAGGAGCGCGTTGAGGAGCGGCCAGTCGGACACGGCGTCGGAGCCGTCCTTCATGGCCTCCGTCTCGCGGTTCGGGCTCGCGACCGAGCCGGAATCGAGGTGGTCGCGGCCGATCACGATCGGGGCTTTCAGCTCGCCCTTCGCGACCATCTCGTTGAACGCGAGGCCGAGACGATGCCGGTCGCCGAGGCCGACCCAGCAGATGCGGGCAGGCAGGCCCTGGAACTGGATGCGCTCCTTCGCCATGTCGAGCCAGTTGTGCAGGTGCTTGTTGTCGGGCAGCAGCTCCTTCACCTTGGCGTCGGTCTTGTAGATATCCTCCGGATCGCCCGAGAGCGCGCACCAGCGGAACGGTCCGATGCCGCGGCAGAAGAGCGGGCGGATATAGGCCGGCACGAAGCCCGGAAAGTCGAACGCGTCGGCGACGCCTTCCTCCTTGGCCATCTGGCGGATGTTGTTGCCGTAATCCAGGGTCGGCACGCCGGCCTTGTGGAAGTCGAGCATGGCGCGCACGTGCTCGGCCATGGATTGCTTGGCGGCGTGCTCCACCGCCTTGGGATCGGTCTCGCGCCTGGTCTCCCACTCGGCGAGGGTCCAGCCCTTCGGGAGGTAGCCGTTGATCGGATCGTGCGCGGAAGTCTGATCGGTCACCGCATCGGGACGGATGCCACGCCGGTAGATCTCGGGAAACACCTCGGCCGCATTGCCGAGGAGGCCGACCGACACGGGCTTCCGGTCGCGGCAGGATTGCTCGATGATGGCCAGAGCCTCGTCGAGCGTGTCGGCGCGCCGGTCCACATAGCCTGTGCGCAGGCGCATCTCGATGCGGCTCGGCTGGCACTCGACCGCCAGGCAGGAGGCGCCCGCCATGGTGGCGGCGAGCGGCTGCGCGCCGCCCATGCCGCCGAGGCCGCCGGTGAGGATCCAGCGACCGGAGAGATCGCCGCCGTAGTGCTGGCGGCCGACCTCCACGAAGGTCTCGTAAGTGCCCTGCACGATGCCCTGCGTGCCGATATAAATCCACGAGCCGGCCGTCATCTGGCCGTACATCATCAGGCCCTTGCGATCGAGCTCGTGGAACTTGTCCCAGGTGGCCCAGTGCGGCACGAGATTGGAATTGGCGATCAGCACGCGCGGCGCATCCGCATGGGTGCGAAACACGCCGACCGGCTTACCGGACTGCACGAGAAGCGTCTCGTCGGCCTCCAGGTTCTTCAGGGCGGCCACGATGCGGTCGAAGCTCTCCCAGTCGCGCGCCGCGCGGCCGATGCCGCCATAGACCACGAGCTCGCCGGGCTTCTCGGCGACGTTGGGATCGAGGTTGTTCATCAGCATGCGGAGCGGCGCCTCCGTCAGCCAGCTCTTGGCCGACAGGTCGGTGCCGTGGGGCGCGCGGATCACGCGGGCGTTGTCGATGCGGGTCATGGGACGGGTCCTCGGATCAGGCTTTGGACAGGGTGAAGGTGAGGCAGGCTTGAAGGATGCGGGTGAGCGCCGCCCGCATGGGCGCCGCATAGTCCTCGTCGTAAGGCGTCGGCCATTCGCCTTCCGCGACGGGGCCGAGCGGCTCCTTCATGTAGCCGCGGCAGGCGAGCTCCATCTGGACCGCGTGAACGCCTGCTTCGGGACGCCCGAGGCTGCGCGTGATGAACCCGCCCTTGAAGCGCCCGTTGATCACGTGGCCGAAGCCGCTGACGGCGCAGATCGCCTCGATGGCATCGATCAGGGCCGGCGCGCAGGTGGTGCCGCCATTGGTGCCGATGTTGAAGTGGGGCAGGGTGCCGTCGAAGAGACGGGGAATGACCGAGCGGATCGAATGGCAATCGTAGACCACGACATTGTCATGTCTGGAGCGCAGACGCTCGATCTCACCACGAAGCGTCGCGTGATACGGATCGAAGAAGTGGATGCGGCGCTCGGCGATCTCCTCGGTGGTCGGCTCGGTGCCCGGTTCGTAGAGCGGATCGCCGTCGAACGTGGTGGTCGGGCACAGCTCCGTGGTCGCCTGTCCCGGGTAGAGCGAGACGCCGGACGGATCGCGGTTCACGTCGATCACCGTGCGGGAGATCGTGGTTCGGATCACGGTGGCGCCGAGTTCGGCGGCGAATCCGTAGAGCCGCTCGATCCACCAATCCGCATCCTTGCGCGCCAGCCAGGGCGAGACGAGGCCGCGCTCGTACGCGGCGGGAATCTCCGTGCCCGTATGCGGCAGGCTCACCACCAGGGGCGCATCGCCGCGAGTGAGCGTGAGCCAGTCCGGATGCCCGCTCATGCCCGGACCCCACCCGTCACGAGCGGCAGCACGTCGGAACCCACGGCGTTCGCGAGCGCGCCGGAAACCACAAGGGTGGCGGCCTGTTCCATGTCGGGCGCCATGTGCCGGTCGTCGTCGAGATGCGGCACCGTCCCGCGCAGCAGCGCGCGGGCCCGCTCCAGACGCTCGCTCGAACGCATGGGCGCATGGAAGTCGCAGCCCTGGACGGCCGCGAGCAGCTCGATGGCGATCACGTTCGCGGCATTCGCGGCCATCGGCAGGAGCCGCCGCGCGCCGTGCGTGGCCATGGACACATGGTCCTCCTGGTTGGCGGAGGTCGGAATCGAATCCACGCTCGCCGGATAGGCGCACTGCTTGTTTTCCGAGACGAGCGCGGCCGCCGTCACCTGCGGGATCATGAAGCCGGAATTCAGGCCCGGCTTCGGGGTGAGGAAGGCCGGAAGGCCCGACAGGGCGGGATCGACCAGCATGGCGATGCGCCGCTCGGCGAGCGAGCCGATCTCGCACAGGGCCATGGCGATCATGTCGGCGGCGAAAGCCACCGGCTCCGCGTGGAAGTTGCCGCCCGAGATGACCTCCCCCGTCTCCGAGAAGACCAGCGGATTGTCGGAGACGCCGTTCGCCTCGGTGCCGAGGGTCTCGCCGGCCTGCCGCAGCAGGTCGAGCACCGCGCCCATCACCTGCGGCTGGCAGCGCAGGCAGTACGGGTCCTGCACGCGGTCATCGTTGGTGAGGTGCGAAGCGCGGATGGCGCTGCCCTGCATCAACGCACGCAGGGAGGCAGCCACCTCGATCTGGCCGCGGTGGCGACGCAGCTTCTGAATGCGTTCGTCGAACGGCCCGTCCGATCCCTTGGCGGCATCGGTGGCAAGGGCACCCGTGACGAGGGCCGCCTGGAACACGCGCTCCGCCTCGAACAGGCCAGCCAGCGCGAGCGCGGTCGAGACCTGCGTGCCGTTCAGAAGCGCCAGACCCTCCTTCGGGCCAAGCGTCAGGGGCGCAAGTCCGGCGCGTCCGAGAGCCGCTTCGGCCGGCACGCGGCTGCCGTCGACGAAGAACTCGCCGACGCCCATGAGGGCTGCCGTCATATGGGCCAAGGGGGCGAGATCACCCGACGCCCCCACGGATCCCTGACCGGGGATGACCGGAATGAGGTTTGCCTGAAGGCAGGCGGTCAGGTGCTCGATCGTCGACCAGCGCACGCCGGAGGCGCCCTGCGCCAGGCTTGCGAGCTTGAGGGCCATGACGAGCCGGACTACGGCGGGCGGCAGCGGCTCGCCGACGCCTGCCGCATGCGACAGCACGATGTTGCGCTGGAGCGTCGCCAGATCGGCGGTGCCGATGCGCACGCTCGCGAGCTTTCCGAAGCCCGTGTTGATGCCGTAGACCGGCTCGCCCTTGGCGACGATCGCCTCGATGGTCCTGGCGCCCGCCTCGATGGCGGCGCGGCAATCCGGATCGAGCGCCACGTCCGCGCCCGTATAAACATGGCGCCAGTCGGTGAGCGCGACGGAGCCGGGATGAAGCATGATGGTCTGTGTCACTGTCCCCTCCAGACACGGGCGTGAAGCGGGTTGAAGCCGATGCGGTAGACGAGCTCCGCCGGCCGTTCGATGGTCCAGATCGCGAGATCGCATGACTTGCCGGCTTCCAGCGTGCCGATCTCGTCGAGCTTTCCGAGGGCGCGGGCCGCCTCGCGGGTGACCCCCGCGATGCATTCCTCGACCGTCATGCGGAACAGGGTCGCGCCCATGTTCATGGTGAGCAGGAGCGACGTCAGCGGCGAGGTGCCCGGGTTAGAATCGGTCGCCAATGCCATGCGCGTCCCGGCCTCGCGGAAGGCGGCCACCGGCGGAACCTTCGTCTCACGCAGCATGTAGAAGGCGCCGGGCAGCAGCACGGCGACCGTGCCGGCCTTCGCCATCGCGGCGGCGCCTTCCTCGTCCGTGTATTCGAGATGATCGGCCGAGAGGGCCCCGTATTCGGCCGCGAGCCTCGCACCGTGCAGGTTCGAGAGCTGGTCGGCATGCAGCTTGACGGCGAGCCCGTGCGCCCTGGCGGCCTCGAATACGCGGGCGGTCTGTTCGGGAGAAAAGGCGATGCCCTCGCAGAAGGCGTCGACCGCGTCGGCCAGACCTTCACGGGCGAGCGCCGGCAGCATGTCGCGGCAGATCTTCTCGATGAAGGCATCCTTGTCGCCGTTCGCCTCGGGCGGCAGCGCATGGGCGCCGAGGAACGTGGTAACGACGGAAACGGGCCGTTCTCCGGCGAGCCGGCGCGCCGCACGCAGGGAGCGCGCCTCGGTTTCGAAGTCGAGCCCGTAGCCGGACTTGATCTCGACCGTGGTGCAGCCCTCCGCGATGAGATGATCGAGGCGGGGCAGGGCACTCGCCACCAATGCGTCCTCGCTTGCGGCACGCGTCGCCTTCACGGTGGACACGATGCCGCCGCCCGCGCGGGCGATCTCCTCGTAGCTTGCACCCTTCAGGCGCAGCTCGAACTCATGCGCCCGGTCGCCGCCATAGACGAGGTGAGTATGACAGTCGACGAGGCCGGGGGTGATCCAGCGGCGTTCGCAGTCGATTCGCTCGGCGGCCTCCCAGCCGGTGGGCAACTGGTTCGCCGGGCCGGCAAAGGCGATCCGGCCATCCTTCGCGGCGACGGCGCCGCTCTCGACGATCCCGAGATCGTCCCCTGTCAGCGTGGCAAGTCGGGCGTTGAACCAGACCCGGTCGAAGCGCATGGTCCTGCTCCGGTGAGGTTTCGATAATGTCTATACATAATCGCGGTTCGAGGGTATTGTCTATACTTATTCGATCGGTTCTGATGGTCCGGCCCCGGCATGGCATTTTGGCGGCGATGGTCCTGAAGCATCAACAGCGAAGGTGTCACCATGCGCAGGCTCATTCTCGATCACGCCCTGCTGCCGGAAGGCTGGGCGCAGCAGGTGGGGGTCGATATCGACGGCGGGACGATCACGGCCGTTCGGCCGCATGATACGCCCGAAGGTCGCGAGCGCGTTGCCGGAATCACGCTGCCCGGCTTGCCGAACCTGCACTCCCATACGTTCCAGCGCGGCATGGCAGGACTTGCCGAAACCCGGGGACCGGAAGGGGACAGCTTCTGGACTTGGCGGCAGGTGATGTACCGGTTCCTCGGCTCCCTGACGCCCGACGACGTCGAGGCCATCGCGGCCTTCGCCATGATGGAGATGCTGGAGGGCGGCTTCACGGCCCTCGCCGAGTTCCATTACCTGCACCATGATGTGGACGGACGCGCCTATGCCGATAGCGCGGAACTCTCCGGCCGCATTGCGGCGGCCGTTCAGGAGACCGGCATGGGTCTGACGCTGCTGCCCGTGTTCTATGCCCAGGGAGGCTTCGGCGCAGCCGCGCCCGGCGACGGCCAGCGGCGCTTCATCAACGATCCGGAGAGCTATGCCCGTCTGCTCGAGGGCGCGCGCCGAGCCGTCGCTGATCTCGACGATGCGGTGGTCGGCGTCGCGCCGCACAGCCTGCGCGCCGTCACCCCGGAGAGCCTGCGCGCAGTCGTTGCGCTATCTGGCGAGGGGCCGGTCCACATCCACATCTCCGAGCAGGTCAAGGAGGTCGAGGATTGCCTTGCCTGGTCGGGGCAGCGCCCCGTCGCATGGCTGCTCGACCATGCGCCTGTGGATCGTCGCTGGTGCCTCATCCACGCAACCCATCTTGATTCGCGGGAGGTCGAAGGGATCGCCAGGAGCAACGCGGTGGCGGGCCTGTGCCCGATCACCGAGGCCAATCTCGGCGACGGCATCTTCGAGGGTGTCGATTTCCTCATGGCCGGGGGCCGGTTCGGCGTGGGGTCCGACTCGAACGTCGAGATCTCCGCCCCCGGAGAACTCAAGCAGTTCGAGTACAGCCAGCGCCTGAAGCACCGCGCCCGCAACGTCCTGGCCGAGCACGAGGGCCAATCGACCGGCCGCAGCCTCTATGATGCGGCGCTGGCGGGTGGTGCCCAGGTTCTCGGCCGCCGCATCGGGGCGATCGCAGCTGGGCACCGCGCCGATCTCGTGGTGCTGGGTGCCGACCATCCGGATCTCGCCGCCGTCTCAGGCGATCGCTGGATCGATTCTTACGTGTTCGTGGCAGGCAAGGCGGCCGTCGATACCGTGGTGGTCGCGGGCCGGGACGTGGTCAGGAACGGCCGGCACGTGAATCGCGGGGCAATCCTCGCCCGCTATGCGCGCGCCATGGCGCGAATTCTGGCATGAGTGACGCATGAAGCATCTGCACCAGCGCATCCGTGACGACATCGAAGCCAAGATCATGTCCGGCGAATGGCCGCCGGGCCACCGCATTCCCTTCGAGCACGAGCTGATGGCCGAATATGGCTGCTCGCGCATGACCGTGAACAAGGTGCTCTCCACGCTCGCGGCCAACGGCCTCATCACGCGCCGGCGCCGCGCCGGCACGGTGGTGGCGGAGCCGAGCAGCCAGCAGGCCGTGCTACAGATCCAGGACTTCGCCCTCGAGGCGGCCAGGGCCGGAATCGACTACGAGTTCAAGATCCTGCATCGCGCCATCGAGCCCATCGATGCCGCGGCCGCGCAGCGCACGGGCCAGCCGGCGGGCACGAAGATGCTCTGCCTGTCCACGCTTCATGTCATGGACGACGTGCCGCAGGCCTTCGAGCAGCGCCTGATCCATCTCGCCACCGTGCCCGAAGCCGACGAGGAGACGTTCAAGGACGATCCGCCGGGCACCTGGCTGTTGCGGCGCGTGCCGTGGACGGATGCGGAGCATATCGTGCGCGCCGTCAGCGCCGATAGCGCGATGGCGAAGCGGCTGCAGATTCAGACGGGAACCGCCTGCCTGGTGCTGGAGCGCCGGACCTGGCAGGCCGGCGCCTTCGTGACCGAGGCGCGCATCACCTATCCGGGTGACCGGCATCAGCTCGTGGGACGGTTCTCGCCGGTTGCTTGATCGGGGCGTGTCGGCCAGGGACGCATCGGACCGCAGACCCTCGCCGTCATGGCCGGCCTTGTGCCGGCCATCCCGATACGGACATGCGTTGCGGTTCGAACAATCGCGATCACCGGGACAAGCCCGGTGATGACGTCAAGGGCAGGGGGTGGGCTTACGACAGGGCCGATCGCAGATCCTCGATCAGGTCGTCCGCATCCTCGATGCCGACCGACAGGCGCACGAGCCCGTCGTCGATGCCGAGCTCGGCGCGCACCTCCGCCGGTACCGAGGCATGGGTCATGATCGCCGGATGCTCGATCAGGCTCTCGACGCCCCCGAGGCTCTCCGCCAGCGTGAAGAGCTGGCAGCGCTCCAGGAAGCGCGTCGCGCCCTCGAGACCGCCCGCGATGCGGGCCGTGATGATGCCGCCGAAGCCGCGCATCTGGCGCTTGGCGAGCTCGTGCTGCGGGTGCGAGGCGAGGCCCGGATAGATCACCCCGTCCACGCCGTGATGGCTTTCCAGGAACTGGGCGATCCTAAGCGCCGAGGTGCAGTGCCGCTCCATGCGCAGCGACAGGGTCTTGAGGCCGCGCAGGGCCAGGAAGCTGTCGAAGGGGCCGGACACGGACCCGACGGCATTCTGCAGGAAGGCGATCTTCTCGCGGATATCCGGGTTCTGGCCGACGATCACCACGCCCCCGACCATGTCGGAATGGCCGTTGAGGTATTTCGTGGTGGAATGCACCACGATGTCGAAGCCGAATTCCAGCGGGCGCTGCACCCACGGGCTCGCGAAGGTGTTGTCGGCCACGAGCCAGGTGCCGTGGCCGCGGGCGGCGGCCGCGATCGCCTCGAGGTCGGCGAGCTTCAGGAGCGGGTTGGTGGGCGTCTCGACCCAGACGAGCTTGGTGTTGGGGCGCAGGGCCGCCTTCACGGCATCCGGGTTCCCGAGATCCACATAGGTGATGTCGAGGCCGGCCGACTTCCTGCGCACGCGCTCGAAGAGGCGGCGCGTGCCGCCGTAGAGGTCATCGGAGGCGACGATATGCGAGCCGTGCTCCAGCATGTCGAGCACGGTGGCGCTCGCCGCGAGGCCCGACGAGAAGGCGAAGGCCGCTGCGCCGCCCTCGAGATCCGCGATGCAGCGCTCGAACGCCATGCGGGTCGGGTTCTGCGAGCGGGCGTATTCGAAGCCCTTGTGAACGCCGGGACTCTCCTGCGCGAAGGTCGAGGTGGCGTAGATCGGCATCATCACCGCGCCGGTGGTGGGATCCGGCGACTGGCCGGCATGGATGCAGCGGGTTGCGAAATGGAGCTGGTTGCGCGCGGTCATGAGCGATGGATCCGGAAGTAGTTGATGAGGTCGATGCGGGTGGCGAGGCCGACGAAGGAATCGCCGTCCATGATCACCGGCACGAGGCCGGCGGCGAAGAGCGGCAGAAGCTCCCTGACCGGAGCATCGGCGGACATCGTCTGCAGGCGCGTGACCATCACGTCGCGTACCGGTTTGTCGAAGACGTTCTGTGGCGCACCCTCGTGGGCGACGAGCGCGTCCAGGATGTCGCTCTCGTCGATCAGCCCGACCACGCGGCCGTCGTCGATTACCGGGAGCTGCGAGACGTCGGAGGAGCGCATGCGGGCAAAGGCTGAGCGCAAGGTCTCGGCCGGCGAGACGAAGATGGTGGCGCCCTCGCCGAACGGGTTGATCACCACGTCGCGCGCGGTGCCGGTGGTGCGGCGGTCGAGCCAGCCCTCCTGGGCGATGAAGGCATCGTTGAACACCTTCGACAGGTATTTGGCGCCCGTGTCGCATACCAGCGTGACGACGCGCTTGGGCTCCGTCTGCTCTCGGCAATAGCGTAACGCCGCCGCGAGCAGCGTACCGGACGAGGAGCCTGCCAGAATGCCTTCCTGGCGCAGCAGCTCGCGCGCTGCCGAGAAGCTCTCCTTGTCCCCGATGGAATACGCCTTCTTGACCAAGGAGAGATCGCAGTTCGGCGGCACGAAATCCTCGCCGATGCCCTCGACAGCCCAGGAGCCGGCCTCGGTCATCCGTCCCGTCTCGACCAGCGGGGCGAGGATCGAGCCGGCGGGATCGGCCAGCACCATGGCGGTCTTGGGCGAGGCCTTCTTCAGATAGCGCCCGACGCCCGACAGGGTGCCGCCGGACCCGACGCCGACCACCACGGCGTCCACGTCGCCGCCCATCCCGTCGAGGATCTCGGGGCCGGTGCTCGCCTCGTGGGCGGCCGGGTTCGCCGGGTTCTCGAACTGGTTGATGTAGACGGCCCCCGGGGTCTTGTCGGTGATCGCCTGGGCGAGGTCCTGGTAGTAGTCCGGGTGGCCCTTGCCCACGTCCGAGCGGGTGATCACCACCTCGGCACCCAGGGCCTTGGCGTGCAGGACCTTCTCACGGCTCATCTTGTCCGGCACCACGAGGAGGGTGCGATAGCCCTTGCTCGCGCCCACCAGCGCCAGGCCGACACCGGTGTTGCCGGCCGTCGCCTCGACGATGGTGCCGCCTGGTTTCAGACGTCCGTCGGCTTCCGCAGCCTCGATCATGGCCCGGGCCGGACGGTCCTTGATGGAGCCGCTCGGGTTGGCGCTCTCGAGCTTGAGGAAGAGCTTGCAGGGACCGGTATCCAGTCTCGTGACCTCGACCAGGGGGGTCTTGCCGATCAGGTCCAGGGCTCCGTGAGCGACCATTTCGCATCTTTCTGATGTATAATAGAATATTTGTTTCTTTTTATACGTGAAACAGGTCGGTTCTTATAGATCCCCTTCCGGATTGTCACGTGCCGTTCTCCTCACCCAACGGCGGTACACCGGCTATGGTTCGGGAACGACCGCCGGCCCAGACCGCAGGATGAGCCGTCCCTGGCCCGGTCGCGTCCGGAAACGCGCCCCTGGAAACAGCCGAAGCACCGGCCCCACAGCGGGTCCGATGCTTCGGCGTTGGATGACAGGTCCCTGCCTGGCCGGCAGGGACCTCGATCTGGCCCCGTCGTCAAACGACGAAGAAGTCCTGGTAGGTCAGCTTGAGGTTCTTCGAGAGCTGCGCGATCTCCACCGCCGCCTCGGAGCCCGACCCGTCGGCATCGTAGCTGAGGATTCCCGTCTTCTTGTTGTAGATCAGGTAGTCGTCCTTCTCCTTGGCCTTGGTGCCGGCGACGAAGAACTCCTTGTTCAGCTGCGTCGGGTTCGACAACGTGCCGCTCCCGAGCTTCTTGAACACCGCGTTGTCGAGCCAGAGGCTGTCGTACTTGACGTTGAAGTCCTTGATCGTGTCGAAGTTCACCTTGCGGTTGGTGCTGGCGCTGCCGATCTTGTCCGCGAACACGAAGGCGTCGCTGCCGGCATTGCCGTAGAGGATGTCGTTGCCGCTGTCGCCGTCGATCACGTCGTCTCCGGCGCCGCCATAGACCGTGTCGTTGCCGCCGCCGCCATAGACATGGTCGTTGCCGCTGTCACCATAGACCCGGTCGTTGCCGGAGCCGCCATAGACCCGGTCGTCGCCGGCGCCGCCATAAACCCGGTCGTTGCCGCTGTCGCCGTAGACGTAATCGTCGCCGCTCTCGCCGTAGACCTTGTCGCTCCCGACACCGCCATAGAGCTTGTCGTCGCCGCCACGCCCCTTAATCACGTCGTTGCCGCCGAGGCCCTTCATGACGTTGATGTTGTCATTGCCGATGAGGGTGTTCCCCTTCGAGTTGCCGTTGCGGAACTCAGTCGGAACCTCGGAAACGATCGGACCGCTCGGAGTGCCGGGCGTTCCGGGGTTGCTTGGCGTGGCAGGGGTGCCAGGATTGGTTGGAGCTACGGGGTTGGCCTCCCACACGCCGTTGTTCAGGCGGCCATCGGAGAACTGCAGGATTTCAACTCCTTTGAGCGTGTCGACCTCTCCGTTCTTATTCGTTACGGTGAGGCCTACATTGGTTTGAGCGAACGTGTAGTCAGCCCCGACGCCTGAATAGATGGCCGTATCGGTACCAGCTCCGCCATCCAAGGTGTCGTTGCCGAGACCACCTTGCAGTGTATCGTCGCCGTCATGACCATAGAGCTTATTGGCAGCATCGTTTCCGAGTATGAAGTTGCCGAGTTCGTTGCCTACCCCTTCGATGACATCCCCCTGAAGGACCAGATTCTCGACATATTGACTCAGTGTGTAGCTGACCGTCGTATAGATCGTGTCGGTTCCTCCACCAGCGTACTCTGCGACAACAGCCTTTGAGTTATAGACGTAATAGGTGTCATTGCCGGCTCCCCCCGTCATCAGGTCCTCGCCGCCCTTGCCGTCCAGAATGTTGTTGCCGGAATTACCTGTGATGACGTTCTTCGACGAGTTTCCAGTGCCGTTGATATTGCCCGATCCCTGGAGGATCAAGTTCTCGACCTGAGCGGAGAGTGTATAGCTCACAGTGCTGTAAACCGTATCAATCCCACCTAGGGAAATGCCACCGACGTTGTTTGCTTTCTCGATAATGATGTCATCGGCAGAGTCTACGTAGTAAATGTCATTGCCGTTGCCGCCCGTGAGCTTGTCAGCGCCGGCTCCGCCGTCCAGGGTATCGTCGCCGTCCAGCCCTTCGAGCTCGTTGGAGAGATGATTGCCCGTCAACTTGTTGGCGAGTTCATTTCCGGTGCCATTCATGCCTTTTCCGGTGGTAGAAGAAACTTTGTCTCCGATGATCGTGAGGTTCTCAACGTTGGCTTTCAGAGTGAAGTTCGTCGTCGACTGCACATGATCGATTCCTCCGTCGGCCTCCTCGATTACGATATCTTTCGAGTGATTCACGATGTAAGTATCGTTCCCGCCAAGACCGCGCAGTTCCTCGCCATTCGGGCCGCCGCTGATGGTGTCATTGCCGTCTGTCCCGATCCAGACATCTTGGTAGCCGGGGGCCGAAATTCGCCCTGAGAACGCGCCTTCCACGTCGTTGCCGCTGATGAACGTTATGGTAGCCGGATTGCCATCATCGTTCTTGGGTTCTTCTCGAATGCCGTATCGAGCTCTAATAGCACCGTCTGAGTAGATGATGTTATCTAGGACCTGAGTGTCCGTTGCATAGTACGTTTTTGGCAGTGCCTGGCCACGGCCATCCTCGAAGTCCGGGCGAAAGCGGATGTTCACCTCATCGTAGGCGTCGCTGGTATCCTGTGCGTTGTTGTAGATCGTGCTGTTTTTCAGTGTCGTATAGGTTGCGCCCTCGACCTTGACACCCTGGCGCATGTTGCCGAAGATAGTCGCTCCATCGATTGTCACGTGGTCCGACAGTTTGACCAGAATGCCTTCCTTGCCGTTGGCGTAGTAAGAGCCGCCGATGATCTGGACGCCGGACACCCATGGAATCGTCGTCGATCCCTTGGGTGGGATATCGCCGCGCTGAATCGTGATCCCAGCACCTCCGGAGAACTCACCATTATACATGTAGCGGAAGCCGTTTCCGTAGGCTTCATTGTTCTTCAGGACAAGGTTCAGGGTTTCGTTCTGGATGTTGAAACCGTGCCTGTCATTTGCATAAGACTTGTTGTTCTCATAGACGCCCCCAATAACAGCGTCTGCCACGAATCCATCGAGCCCGTTGTGGTGGGCGACGGAGTTCCGGATGACCATGTTGTAGGTCTTTTCGTGCGGGTTGAAACCGTAGGCCGTGCAGTTTCGTACCTCCACGCCGTCGATGGTGATATCCTTCTGAATGCGCGCTGGACCAACATCATCTGGATCGTCCTTGGCTCCGCAGATGAAGCCTGCCTGATGGCTGCCGAGGGCCTGCTTGTCGCGATTGCCGTCGATGATAAGATTCGAGATCTTAACGTTCTCGACATCCGTCAATGCTGTCCTTACGATTCCGTTGATCCGGGAATTGAAGTTGTCTTCCAGCTGAATGATCGTACCGCGGTTGCCAGAGCCGGTCAGCTCAACACCTGAGAGAAGCTCGATTGCTCCACGTGACGCGTTGTTCTGATCGCCCGTAACAACCCACTTGCCCTCGCTGAGTTGGACCTTCACCTGAACTCCGGTCGTTTGATACTCCTTGTTTGCCGCCACGATGGCCGCTTTGATCTTGGCCACGTTTTCAGATGCGCTGGTCGAAGGCCCGTTGACGAAAATAGTCATCGAAAAATCCTTATGGGTCTGCGTTTTCCGAGTCGGACTGATCGCGTGCGTCATCGTCACCGGAACCTCTCCAGTGCGCGCATTGCGAAAGCCGATTGTTGTGGGAGATGGCAGCCGGCTAAGCGGCGGCGTTCAGGTCTGCGTGTCTGGCGATCCGACGAAACGGCTCTTCCAAAAGGGGCAGGCGACCCGTCCGGGTCTTCGAGGCGGAACTGGCTTCCGCCTCGCTGGAAGTGATGAGCATCTGGACGTGTTCCTCTACAGTATCGGCCTGATTACCCAGGATTAAATAGGCAGATCCCGCGAAGTGAAATGGCTTTATTTCATACGCGTGGAGCAATTCCGAGTTAAAGGACGAACAGATATGAAGAGGTGTAATGCCGTCGAAGTATAATCCTACCTCGAATGGGATGAAGCCTTTTTGATAGGTGCCGCTACCCCTATGGATCACATGGTGGCGGAACTTTTGATCATTTGATCAGGTCGAAAAGATCTCCCGAGCATTGCGCGACCAAAATCAGCAGCAGAATGCCGATGAACCAGAGCCAGGAGCCGCGCCGCTGAGGCTGCGCGGCGGCCGGTTGCGGCGCCTGGGGCCTGATGACGGGGCGCGGCGGGGCGGGCAGCCGCTCGAGCAGTTCGGCGGAGGCGGCGGGGATCGTCCCGGCCCTGCCAATGAACCGGAAGCCCACCGGAATGCCGCCGACGAAATCGACCTCGGCCGGCTGCACCTCGGCTTCGTGATGAACCCACCAGTATTCCTTCCGATCATCCATTCTGCACCCCTCCAAAATCGGCCCGGCAGTCTTCCATTGAGGCTTGCTTGATCTAGAATTCCAGAACTCATAAAGCCAGCAGGCGAAAAGTTGAGCAGGTTTTCAGGAGATTTCATGAACGTTCTCGTGACAGGCGGGGCAGGGTACATCGGCGGCCACATGGTTCTGGCGCTGCTCGATGCCGGGCATAACCCGATCGTCTTCGACAACCTCTCGACCGGCTTCCGCTGGTCGGTTCCGGAGGGCGTACCCCTCGTTGTCGGCGACGTGGGCGATTACGAGGTCGTTCTCCGCACGCTGCAGCAGCACCGAATTGACGCCATCGCGCATTTCGCCGCCAAGCTCATCGTGCCGGAATCCGTCTCCGACCCGCTCGGCTACTATCTGAACAACACGGTCAAGAGCCGCTCCCTCATGGCGGCCGCAGTGGCCGCAGGCGTCGAGAAATTCGTGTTCTCGTCGACGGCGGCCGTCTACGGCGACACCTCCGACAAGCCGATCGACGAGGATGCGCCCCTGGGGCCCCTGTCGCCCTATGGCAGTTCGAAGCGGCTGACGGAAATCATGCTGCACGACGTCGCGGCCGCTCACGACATGCGCTACGTGGCCCTTCGCTATTTCAACGTGGCAGGCGCCGATCCGCTGATGCGCCACGGCCAGTCGACCGCGAACGCCACCCACCTGATCAAGGTGGCGGTGCAGACGGCGCTCGGCATGCGGTCCCACATGGAGATCTTCGGCACGGATTATCCGACGCCGGACGGCACCTGCATCCGCGACTACATCCATGTGAGCGATCTGATCGCGGCCCATGTGCAGGCGCTGACCCATCTCGACCAGGGCGGCGAGAGCCTCGTCATGAATTGCGGCTACGGGCACGGCTTTTCCGTCTCGGATGTCATCGAGACGGTGCGCAAGGTCTCCGGGAAACCCGTCGAGGCCCGGATCGGGCCGCGTCGGGCGGGCGACCCGTCGACGATCGTGGCGGACTCGACCCGGATCCGGGCCAAGCTGGGATGGGAGCCCCGCCTCGACGATCTCGCCACCATCGTGGAGCATTCCCTGAAATGGGAGACCATGCTTCGCGAGCGGAACCTCAAGCTCTGACGGGCGGTGGATTGCCGGCTGGCGCTAACAGCCGATTAAGAACCTCTGCCTCAAATGCTCCTCAGGCGCCGGGCCGATTCCCGGCGCCGCCGGACCAGGCGAGGGGGAGGACGAGGGCATGGGCGAGGACAGGGGATCGGGCGTCAACGGGATTCTGCTGCTGAACCGCCTGCTGCTGGCCGGCTGCTTCCTCCCGGTCGCCATCGGCCGCCTCTCAAACATTTCCGGGCTCGCCGCCGCCCTGACCCTGAAGGGCATGCCCTACGGCGACGTGGTGGCGACCCTGATCGTGCTCGCTGAGGTCTTTGGTCCCCTGGCCCTCATCTTCGGCTTCGCGCCGCGCCTGAGCGCCTCCGTTCTGATCGCCGCCCTGGTGGTGACGACCGGCACCCAGCACCGCTTCTGGGACTATGCCGGCCTCAACCGCCAGACGGAGCAGGCGGTGTTCCTCTCCCATCTCGGGGTCCTGGCCGCTCTCCTGTTCTACGCCCTCGTGGGGCCGGGAGCCTGGAGCTGGCAGGGCTGGTGGCGGGGGCTGAACGGCAAGGCCAAGCCGGCCAAGGGCAAGAAGAGGCAGCCGTCCCGTCCACGTGCGCCCAAGCCGCGTCCCACGCCCGTCCGCCCTGCGGCCGAGGAGGAAGAACTGGCGGACGCCGCGTGAGCGAAGCGGCGCTGAGGGCCCTGGACCGACTCGCTCCCGTCTGCGAGGCTCATGCCTTCATTCAGCCTCTTATCCGGGCCATAAAGCATTGCCGCGCCGTGCTTTTGCGCACGGGCAACGGTAATTTTTCAGGTTAGCAGTCGCGTCATGCTTCATTCGTCCGTGCGTAGTCTCCTTGCTCTTGCCGTCGCACTTGCGTGCGCGTCTCCGGCCGCGGCCCAGCAATCCCCCGATCCCCTGACCCGCTTCCTCGACGGCATCTTCAAGAAGCCGCAGGCCCCCGCCGGGAGCACCCCCCAACAGGCGGCTCCGCAGGCTGCTCCCCAGCAGCCCGCCCCACGGCCCCAGGCGCAGCCGCAGGCCAGGACGCAGCCGCCGACGGCCAAGCCGAACTCGACGGCTCAGAAGCCGCAGACCCCGCCCCAGCGGACCGCGCAGCCTCAGCCGAGCTCCAAGCCCCAGCCCGCGCCGCAGACGGCCGCGAAGCCCGAGCCGCCGCGAGCACCTGTAACCGAGAAGGCCGAGACGAAGCCGGCCGCCGTGCCGGAACCGCAGAAGCCGGCGCCCGAGCCCCCGGTTCAGGCGGCCGAACCGGCCAAGCCCGCCCCGCCGCCTCCGGCCAAGGTGGCGGAGCCGCCGAAGCCCGCCCGGGCGACACCCGCCCAGACCGTATCGGCGCCGACCTCGGTGGCCGCGCCTTCCTCGGCTCCGACGCCGACATCGCCGCCCGGGCCCCGCACGCCCGAGGAGGGGCTCGACCGGGTCAATGCCTATTTCAACAGCCTCGACGTGATGTCGGCCTATTTCGTCCAGAAGAACCCCAATGGCCAGCAGGCGGAGGGCACGCTCTCCATGCGCCGCCCGGGCCAGTTCCACTTCGCCTATGCGCCGCCCAGCACCCTCGAGGTGATCTCGGACGGGCGCAACGTGGCGATCCGCGACAAGAAGCTCGGCACCAACGATGTCTATCCGGTCGGGCAGACGCCTTTGAAGTTCCTCGTCCAGGACAACATCGACCTGGCGCGGGACACCAAGGTGCGCGACGTGCAGGTCGGGCGCGACGGCGTGGTGACGGTCCGGTTCGACGACAGCGCGACCCTCGGGGGCACCTCGAAGATCACCCTGCGCTACGACAGCCGGGCCAACACGCTCAAGCAATGGACCATCATCGACGCCCAGGGCTACGAGACCTCCGTGACCCTCTCGGGCGTCAACGCCACCTACCGCCGGGACGCGAGGGCCGGCCAGTAGAGGGCACCACCCGCCACCATTCGTCATGGCCGGGCTCGCCCCGGCCATCCCGATCAGCAGAGCACCACGCCATTCGTCGTCGGGGTCACCGGAACAGGCCCGGTGATGACGTGGTGTCTCAGGTCCTCACCGGCCGCCTGCGTGGAAAGAGCATCTTTTCGCCGGTTGGCATCTAGCGTGCGGGGAATTTCGGTTTAGAACACGTCCGAACATTCCTGGCAGGTGAGCATGGTGGATAGAGCAGCCCTTGGAGCCTATGCCGGTTACGTCCTCGAGGACGCGACCATCCCGGAACTGCCGAACCATTATCGCGGCAAGGTGCGCGACAACTACGACCTGCCGGACGGGCGGCGCATCATCATCGCGTCGGACCGCATCAGCGCCTTCGACCGCAACCTCGCGTCCATTCCCCTGAAGGGGCAGGTGCTGACTCAGACGGCCCGGTTCTGGTTCGAGGCGACCGCCGACATCTGCCCCAACCATGTGATCGAATATCCCGACCCCAACGTGCTGGTCGGCCGCAGGCTCACCATCCTGCCGGTGGAAATCGTGGTGCGCGACTATCTCGCCGGCACCACGGGCACGTCGATCCTGTCCCTGTACAAAAAGGGTGAGCGCGAGATGTACGGCATCCGTCTGCCCGACGGCATGCGTGACAACGAGAAGCTGCCTGAGACCATCATCACGCCGACGAGCAAGGCCTTCCACGGCGGGCACGACGAACCGCTTACCCCGGCCGAGATCGTCGGCCAGGGGCTTCTGAGCCAGGAGCAGTGGCGGACGGTTTCCGACTACGCCCTCGCGCTCTTCGCCCGGGGCCGGGAGATGGCACGCGAGCGCGGGCTGATCCTCGTCGACACCAAGTACGAGTTCGGCGTCGACGAGACCGGCACGATCATGATCGCCGACGAGATCCACACGCCGGATTCGAGCCGTTACTGGTTCCTGGACAGCTACCGGAGTCGCTTCGAGGCCGGCGAGAGGCCCGAGAGCTTCGACAAGGACTTCATCCGCACCTGGGTGGCGGCCCGCTGCGATCCCTACAAGGACGCGATTCCGGAGATCCCGCAGGACGTGGTGCTCGAGACCGCGCGCGTCTACATCGACGCCTTCGAGCGCATCACCGGTCAGGCCTTCCCATTGCCGGACCCGGCCGTCCCGGTGCTGGAGCGGGTGAGGGGGAATCTGAAAGGCTTCTTCTGAAGCCGGTTGACGGTGAGGCCCCGCGCACGTATTTTGCGCCCCATGATCACCGGTCGCACCAGCTTCGTGAATTATTTTACGCCGTCCCCATAGGGCGGCTCCGTTCGGTTGCGACCAAACGTTCGATGCCGCCGCTCTCCGGCGGCATCTTCATGTGGTGATCAGGTCTCCGGGCAGCGGCTCCCGCCAATCCCAGGAGACGACACGATGACGACCCCCAGATCCGACTTCCTGAAGACGCTCGCCGAGCGCGGCTTCATCCACCAATGCACCGATGTCGAAGCCCTCGACGCACGGCTCGCGGCCGGGCCGGTCGCTGCATACATTGGTTTCGACGCCACGGCGGACAGCCTGCATGTGGGCAGCCTCGTGCAGATCATGGCCCTGCGCTGGCTGCAGAAATGCGGCCACAAGCCTGTCGTGCTCATCGGCGGCGGCACCACGCAGATCGGCGATCCGAGCTTCCGCGATGCCAGCAGGCCGCTGCTCGACGACCGGCAGATAGCCCGCAACGCCGCCGGCCTGAAGCAGGTCTTCTCCCGCTACCTCGCCTTCGGCGACGGGCCGACCGACGCCGTGATGGTGGACAACGCCGCCTGGCTCGATCCCCTGCGCTACCTGCCGTTCCTGCGCGATTTCGGCACCCATTTCACGATCAACCGGATGCTGAGCTTCGACAGTGTGCGCCAGCGGCTCGAGCGCGAGCAGCCGCTCACCCTGCTCGAGTTCAACTACATGGTGCTCCAGGCCTTCGACTTCCTGGAGCTGTCGCGCCATCAGGCCTGCGAACTGCAGATGGGCGGATCGGACCAGTGGGGCAACATCGTCAACGGCATCGAGCTCGCCCGCCGCATCGACCAGCGCCAGCTCTTCGGGCTGACGACGCCGCTGCTCACCACCTCGGCTGGGGCCAAGATGGGCAAGACCGCGACCGGCGCGGTGTGGCTCAACGCCGAGAAGCTCAGCCCATACGCGTTCTGGCAGTTCTGGCGCAACACGGAGGACGACGACGTCGCCCGCTTCCTGCGCCTCTTCACGGAGCTGCCCCTCGACGAGGTGCATCGTCTCGGCCAGCTGAAGGGCTCCGAGATCAACGAGGCGAAGCGGATCCTGGCCAATGAGGCGACCTGTCTCGCGCACGGGGATGCGGCCGCGCGGGACGCCG